>CAYZZJ010000009.1:0-30597 GCA_964482885.1 uncultured Ruminococcus sp.
TGCTCTCCCAACTGAGCTAACCTTCCGTTTCGTGCTTACCTATTATAACAAAACAATATCCGTTTGTCAAGTACTTTCTGAAAATATTCTGAATTTTTTTGAGATGACCTTTATATGTGCCTGAAATTTGGTTGTTAGAGCGCGCTTTTCATTTCGAACACCGATGGTATGACGCGGATATAGTGTTTTTTGTATCGCCGAGAAAAGGTCGGGCATACTAAAAATATGAAATTAAAGGAATTGAGATCGGATATGGAAGAAAAGCAAAGGAAAAAAACGCCGAAGCTGCGCGCTGCGGTGTCTACTATATTGCTCATGGGCATTTTGGCTGCTGTGGCTTTGCAGCTTTGCGGTTGCGCGCCCGTCGGTAAGGCGGGGGAATACACCTATCGCACCTACACGTCGGCGCTTGGTACAAACTGGAATCCGCATACGTGGGAGACCTCGGCTGACAGGGCGGTTATGGATTATCTGGTGACACCGCTGGTGTCGGTGCTGCCATTGGATAGCGAGGAGGGAAGCTATCAATGGTCCTTCGATATGGCTGAGAGCGTTACCGACGTGACGGGTGAGGCGCAGGGGGATCTTGTAAGGTACGGAGCGGAGCTTCCCGAGGGGGCGAGCGCCGGCGAGGTTGACGAGGGCTACGTTTTTGAGATAAGACTGCGCGACGGGCTGTGCTTCGAGGACGGCGGAGTGATAGATGCTTATACCTTCGTCGAGTCTATGCGCCTGCTTCTGGATCCTAAAATGAAGAACAACCGAGCTAATTTATACGTGACTGGCGAGAGCGCTATAGCAGGCGGGCGCGAGTACTTTGAAGGGAAGGGCGATTTTGACGTCGTCGGCTGTTATGCTCTTGATGCGAGGCGATTTCGCTACGTTACCAAAAGCTATATAGACTACAATTATTTTCTTGCCTCGCTCGCCTCACATTGGCTGGTGGACGTTGATTTGTATCGCGAGGGAATGAAGCAAAGCGGCGAGCTTGTAAGCACGGTGTATGGAACAATGCCTTCTGCCACATCCTCGTTCGGCCCTTACAGAATAGAGGCGCATCAGGGTGAAAAGGAGATAGTTCTGGTGCGCAACGAGAGGTGGTACGGCTGGCAGAAAAATGATGATGGTAGAGTTGTATCATACACGAGCTGTGAGGTTGACGGTGAGATCTTGGAGCAATATGTGACAACTAAGATTGTCATATCCGTGATAGATAGCGCTACGGCAAAGCAGTTTTTCACCAAAGGCGAGCTGTCAGAGTGGGCGCCTTCCGCAAGCGAATACAAGACCTATAGGTATTCTGAGGGGCTATACCGAACCGACGAGACGTACGCTATGTCACTATTCTTTAACACCGACGTCGATGCCCTTCTTACCATGGACCGCGCACGTGGAAACAAGAACTCGGTGGTGCTGTCAAATGATGCCTTTCGCAAAGGCATAAGCCTTGCGATAGATCGCGACGAATTTGCTCTTGCGACGGAAGGGTACAGCCCTCAGTATTCGCTCCTTAACGATATGTATTACTACGATATTTATAACGATCCCGACAGCTCCTATCGCGGCTCCGATTATGCTAAGGCGGCGGTTTGCCGACTGTACGGAATAGCGTGGGGAGAGGGGAGCGCTTACCCTACGCTCGAGCAGGCTTATGCCGCGGTGAGCGGATATGATTTTACGGCGGCGAGAGAGTGCTTCGCCGCGGCGTGCCGCGAGCTTGTCGAGGCAGGGCTGTATCGCGAGGGTGATGATATAAGGATAAGAGTGGCGTGGTCGAAGGGCGCTCTTACGGCGGACGATAATCAGCAGCTCGCGCTCCTTAATCGCCATATAAATGCGGCGGCAAGCAGCTCGGGCTTTGGCGAGATATCTCTCGAGCCGGTTGCCAGGGTTACAAACAGATATGCCGCTGTTCCCGCGGGTGAATACGCGATTGGCTACGGCGCGTGGGGCGGTGCGGCATTCTATCCGTTCAGGACCTTTCTCGTCTATTTTGACCCGGAATACGAGAGCCTTCACGAGGCTGCCTGCTGGTCACCCGATAAGGAGACGCTGACGCTCTCGGTCGGTGGTGAGGACGTTACGATGACCTATCAGGAGTGGGCGCGCTCACTCACGGGAACGGGCAGATACGCAAAGGCTGATGCCGAGGTGAAGCTTGATATTTGCACAAGGCTCGAGGAAAGCTTCTTATCGAGGTATTACAGAATACCGCTCGTTTCAAGCTCCTCGTCGGTTATCCTATCTTATCAGGTTTCAAATTACACCGACAAATATCACGTTATGTACGGGTTCGGCGGGTTCAGGCTTTTGCGCTATCATTATGATGACCGCGAGTGGTCGGAGCTTGTTATGGAGTCGGGCGGAAGGCTCAGATATGAATAAGGGAGAGATGGAACATGGCAAAATATATAGCTAAAAGGGTAGCGCTTCTACTCTTTACTTTTTTCATAATAGTAACGCTCTCCTTTATACTGATAAGACTTTTACCGAGGGAGCTGCCAAGCGATAAGAATCTGGCTGAGATAATGCTCGCACGCTGGGAGGCGCTCGGCTACGGAAAGCCCATACTCGTGCAGTACTTCATATATCTTAAGGGAATTGTGACGAGCTGGGACTTCGGCACGTCATGGTACGTGGAGTTCGGCAGACCCGTGTGGGAGCTGCTTGTTGAGAGGCTTCCGCCAACGGTGATAGTCAACCTTTTCTCGCTTCTCCTATCTATACCCCTCGGGCTTCTGTTAGGTATTTTTGCTGCGCTGAGGAAGGGAAAGTGGCAGGACACGCTTATATCGTTTTTGGTGGTGATTTTTGTCTCTGTGCCAAGTTATGTTTACGCTTTCGTCACTCAATACCTGCTTGGATACTCTCTTGGGTGGTTCCCGCTGACGGTGTATTCATTGAATACGGCGGGCGGCTGGCTGACCCCGAAGATGCTGTATAGCATGTTTCCCGCTATACTCGCGCTCTCCTTTGGCGAGGTTGCGGGGCTGACGAGATTTACGAGAGCCGAGATGTGCGAGGCAACAGATGCGGAGTATATGCTTTTCGCACGCTCAAGGGGTATCAGCCGACACAGGGCGATAAGGACGCACGCTCTGCGTAACGCTCTCGTGCCGATATTTCCTACTATCGTGGCATCGGTAATAGGTGTTCTTGCGGGGTCGGTTGTAATAGAGGAGATATTCTCGATACCCGGTGTAGGGCAGCTTTATATCAGGGCGATAAATCTCGGAGATTACGACGTGTTTATGATGAATACCGTCTTTTATACCTTTCTCGGGCTTTTATCGGGGCTTGCCGTTGACCTGAGCTACGGATTTATAGATCCGCGTATCAGAGTGGGGGAGGCTTAAATGAAGGATACGAGTATACCTCGCGAGCTTTTTACCAAGGCTCCGCCGCCGACAACGGAGGAGTGTGGCGCCGCGCTTCGGCACGTAGGCTATTTCGGCGAGGCAATAAGGCGCTTTGCAAGACACGGTGCATCGCGCATTGCTCTTTGCGTGATAGCGTCAATCGCTTTATTCTCTGTTGTTGCGCCGCTTGTGATACCCAGAGATGCGAGCGTAATGGATCCTTATTATGCAAAGCTGCCGCCGAGGGTGGCTGCTAGTGCTGAGAGCATGGGGCTTTTGCACGGTGAGGTTGAGCGCAGACTCGGCAACGAGGGTCTTACGGGGCTTGCGGCTATTGCCATAGGCGCTGCGGAAAATGACGGAGCTACGCTCGCTGAGGCTATGGGAGAGAAGTATTCTCCCATAATAGATATCGGAGAAGCGGAGGGGAGAATACGCCCTGTGAAAATTGATGCATACCTTGAGGTCGGGTTCGTGTACAAGAGCGTAACAAGGGAGGAATACGGACTTATAACCAAGTGGCAGGAGGAGAGCGGAGAGCGTGTGCTTTTCCCGCTTGTGGCTGATAATGAATTCTGCCCCGATATCAAAGATGCAAATATGTGGTACAAGGCGGATTCCGACGGCTTTGCGCTGAAAAACACCGACACGGGCTACGAAGGGGTGCTGTTTTCCGAGGAAATGACGCTGGAGGACAACTATATGCGCGACGGTGAGGGTAACCCTGTGTACAGTATTCCTACCGGCAGGGGTGACGCTTTGCGTGTACGGGTGCTGTATTACAACTATTATCGCTATAAAAACGGTGCTGAGCCGGACTATATATTCGGTACGGACAGCCAGGGGTACGACCTCGCCTTGCGCGTTGCGGGCGGTATACGGGTGAGCCTTTTACTCGCCCTTGTAGTATCGCTTATCAATTTCGTGATAGGTGCGCTGGTGGGGGCTGTTGAGGGCTATTACGGCGGTGCTGTTGACCTCGCGCTTGAGCGCGTCACCGATATACTTTCGGGCGTGCCGTTTATAGTGGTTGCGACGCTTTTCCAGATATATCTCAGTGATAGGGTGGGCGCGATACCGTCATTGCTGTTTGCCTTCGTTCTTACAGGGTGGCTCGGTACAGCGAACCGTGTCAGGGCGCAGTTTTACCGCTACAAGAGTGCGGAGTACGTGCTTGCCGCGCGGAGTATGGGTGCGAGTGATGCAAGAATTATGTGGCGGCATATCTTCCCGAACACGCTCGGCACTCTTATAACCGCGTCTGCGCTTGCTATACCCGGGGTGATATTCACCGAGAGTATGCTGTCCTTCCTCGGCATAGTGAATCTTGGCGCTGAGGGTATAACCTCGCTCGGTACGCTCTTGTCCGACGCGTCGGGGATATGGGTTAACTACCCTCATCTTATGATAGCGCCTGCGTCGATCATATCCCTGCTTATGATTTCGTTTAACCTGATCGGTAATGGCTTGCGCGAGGCGTTTAATCCCAGTATGAAGGGGGACGGGTGACAAAATGGGTAGTATTTTGAGCGTTAAAGGACTACGGGTGAGCTTTTTTGACGGCTCGTCGGAGCTGGAGGCAATCAGAGGTATAGACTTAGAGCTTAATGAGGGTGAGGTGCTTGCGCTCGTCGGGGAGTCGGGCTCGGGTAAGTCGGTGACCTCGAAGGCTATACTCGGTATCCTGCCGCATAACGCTCGTATTATCTCGGGTGAGGTCATATACGGCGGATGCAATCTTTTGTCCCTCGGTGAGGGCGAGCTTATGCGTGTGCGTGGCAGGGAGATAGCTATGGTGCCGCAGGATCCGTTTCTGTCGCTTGACCCTATTTGCAGAGTTGGGTACCAGATTGCCGAGTCGGTTGCCTCTGAGGGTGGCAGACGCAGTCGCGAGGAGAGAAGGCTACGCGCTGTCTCCTTGATGCGCGAGGTGGGAATAGTAGACGCTGAGAAGCGATATTACGATTATCCGTTTCGTTTCTCGGGCGGTATGCGGCAGAGAATAGCTATCGCCGCAGCACTTGCTACATCACCGCGAGTTCTTATCTGTGATGAGCCGACTACGGCACTCGACGTGACGATAGAGGCGCAAATACTTGATCTTATCGAGGGCTTGAAGCGCGAGAGGGGACTGTCCGTTCTCTTTATAACGCATGATCTCGGTGTGGTTGCGAGAATAGCCGACAGGGTGGCGGTAATGTATGCGGGCAAGATAGTAGAGGTGGGGAAGGTTGAAGAGGTTTTCTATAACCCGAAGCACCCCTATACCTGGGCGCTTATGTCCTCCGTGCCGAGCGGCGGCGGAAGACTTGCAACAATCCCGGGCGGCGTTCCCGATATGAAAAAGCCGATCACGGGTGACGCTTTTGCACCAAGAAGTGATTATGCGATGAAAATAGACTACCTGATGGAGCCGCCATTCTTTGATATAACCGAAACGCACAAGGTTGCAAGCTGGCTCTATCACCCCGATGCACCAAGCATTGATATGCCGAGGGAGCTGGGGGAGATTATAGAAAGGCGGCGTAAGGAGCGAGAGAGGATTTGCGGTGATGAGCATCGAGAAGGTTGATAATGACGTGCTGCTCTCGGTAAGGGAGCTGTCGCACAGCTTCAGGCAGGATGGCAGAGTAACGCGCGCACTCTCGGGTGTGAGCTTTGATATAATGAAGGGCGAGATATTCGGGCTGGTCGGAGAGTCGGGCTCTGGCAAAAGCACGGTTGGCAGAATTATAAGCGGAATATACGAGCCAAGCGGCGGCAGCATATCCTTCGAGGGTGAGCTTATACGCGTGGGTAGAGATGAAATAAGGGCGCGTATGCGCTCTCACACCGAGCGCGCTGAGGCGAAAATCAAGATGCTGCGCGACATGCTGCACCGAGGCCGCACAGCGAGAGAAAAATCCTTCAGTGAGGCTGAAAAGATAAACAAAGATTTACAAAATGCACTTAACGGGGAGCGAATGCTGCTTGATGCTGCATCACGGGTTTATAAAAAGTGGCACAGAAAGCCGCACCCGGATATACAAATGGTATTCCAGGACCCGAGCGCGTCCTTGAACCCGAGAATGACGGTCGCTGAGATAGTAGGTGAGGCGCTTCTTGTTACAGGGGTGCGTGATAAAGAGGAGATAGCCCGTCGCGTGGCTGAGGTGCTGTCCGGTGTAGGTATGCCCTCCTCCTCGCTTGCGCGGTATCCGCACGAGTTTTCGGGAGGGCAAAGGCAGAGGATCGGTATTGCGAGGGCGGTTATTACAAAACCCAGGCTGCTTATAGCCGACGAGCCGGTATCCGCGCTCGACGTTTCGGTAGGGGCGCAGGTTGTCAACCTCATATGCGACCTTGCAAAAAGCATGGCGCTCTCCGTACTGTTCATAGCCCACGATCTTTCGCTTGTCAGGCATATATGCGATAGGGTGGCGGTGATGTACCGCGGCAGGATCGTCGAGCTTGCAAGAAGCGACGAGCTATTCTTAAATCCGCTTCACCCATATACAAGAGCATTGCTTTCGGCAATACCCGTACCTGACCCGTATATAGCGAAAAATAACATCCGTATAGCATATTCCGAGGATAAAATCGAGGAAGACGGATGCCTTTTCGACGTCGGGGGAGGACATTTTGTGCTGAGGACGGAGGGAAATGGCTGTGACTGATAAAGCGAAGCGCGAGGGCAAGGGTCGGCGGGGCTTGCTCGGCTTCATTGCTCTTTGCTTAGTAGGAGCTGTGCTTGGAGCCTTCGTCTTTTTCTTGCGCAGAGATAGCGGTGCCATTGTGGCTGCCTCCGATGCGATGCTGATCCCGGGTGTTCTTTTCTTAGCTGTATCGGGGCTTATATGGGTGCGCGAGCTTGGGGGCTTCGATGCTATCGGCTACGCACTCAGAACGGCGGCTTTTTCCTTTATACCCGGTGCAAGGGCGAGGGGGCAGAGCTTCAGCGAATATAAAAAGCGAAGGAGGTCGGGCGCTGCTATGGCGGCTCGACTTCTCACCGTTGGACTGCTCTTCTTTTTGCCTGCGGTTGTACTCTCGATTGCCGCTCTTTGAGTGCGCCTCTTTTGTGATATAAAGCAATTGACATCGCGCGCGTTATGTGCTAAAATAATACAGTAACGTATGCGCTGCGTGCGCGAACAATTTGAGAAGAGAGGCTGATGCTATGCTTAAGGTTGAACATATTTCAGTAATGAATCTTGAAAACGCTATAAGAGGCGCAAGGAATCCCCTCAACAGCTGGGGCAGAATGGACAGCTATTATGATGAGTCGGGAAGATTTGTTCTCGGCGAGAATGATATTGCACTTGCGCATAAGCTTGCGGTAGCCGGCTCGGACCATAGAAAGTTCTTGCGACAGGTTCTGGTATCTATGGATATAACCGCTCCCCTTTATTGGTGGAAGGAGTTTGATACCTATAAGATCGGCACGGTTGCCAACTCCACGTCGACCATGCACAAGATTCAGGCAAAGCAGTTTGTTCGCGATGATTTCTCCTGCGACAGGCTGAGTGATGCCGCGCTCGGTGTTCTCGATGGCGTGATAGATTTCCTTGAGGCTGAGCGCAATGCCTTCCTCGAAACGAAGGATAAGGCGCACTGGCACAATATGATACAGCTTCTCCCCTCCTCGTATAATCAGCTCCGAACTGTTACGATGAACTATGAGGTGCTTATCAACATATACTATGCAAGACGCACGCACAAGCTCGCAGAGTGGCACACTCTTTGCCGCGCGATAGAGGAGCTTCCTTACGCAGAGGAGCTTATACTTGTCAAGGGGAAGGGAGATAATTAATCGGCGAAATGCCGATTACGTAAACAATGGCTAACATTTTCGACCTTTTTAAGAAGATTGAGGGCGGTAGTACGGCTGCTCCCGTGTCCGCGATAGTCGTAGGACTCGGTAACCCCGGCAAGGAATACGAGCGCACAAGGCACAACGTAGGCTTCGTCGCTGTTGACTACATAGCCGAGCGCCTCGGGATTAAGATTGACCGCGCCAAGTATCACGCGCTTGTGGCTGAGGCAGAGATAGGCAACAAGAGAGTTCTTCTGATGAAGCCTACTACCTACATGAATAACTCGGGCGTTGCCGTTGCAGAGGCGGCATCGTTCTATAAGATACCTCCCGAGTCGGTGGTTGTGCTGCACGACGAGATATCCTTCGAGCCGGGTAAGATGCGCCTGCGCCGTAAGGGCTCGGCAGGCGGTCACAACGGTCTTAAAAGCATTATAGCGCACCTCGGCAGCGAGGACTTTCCGCGTATAAAGATAGGCGTGGGGCAGAAGCCTAACCCCGAGTACGATCTTGCGGATTGGGTGCTTGGACGTATGCCCGAGGCAGATGCGAAGCTTCTCGGTGCGCGCCTTGGTGATATTGAGGACTCCGTAAGGCTTATACTAGAGGGTAAAATTGACGACGCTATGTCGAAATATTCAAAATAGGACATAAATAGGGCGTGTGCCTGCGGTCCCATGGAGGGAATATGTTCAAAAACACAACTCTGATACGCTACGACAGAGAGTTTATCGCATCGGTCGATACTCTCGCGACTGCCTATCTTGCGCCGAAGCCCCTGCCTATGGTGGTTGGCGGACTTGCAGGAGGTGCTGTCTATGCCTATTTGGCAGAGGCGGTCAAGGAGGCGCGGCGTATCCTCGCAGATGCGGGTGCTTCGGCACCCGTACTGATCCTCGTTCCCGGTGACGAGGAGAGGCTCAAGCTGTCGGGTGAGCTTGCACGCGCGGATATTTCCGTGTGCGAGCTTAAATGGCGCGAGCCTGTGGTCCATAATATTTCCGCCTCTCATGATGTTGACCGTGAGAGGCTATCGGTTTTGTCTAAAATACTCTCGGGCAACGCCGAGGCGGTGATTGCCACGCCCGATGCCGCACTCAGCTTAACCATGCCACCCGAGCGCCTCAGAGGCTCGTCCTTACACCTTGAGGTAGGTATGGAGCTTTCGCCCGAGGAGCTTGCGGCAAAGCTTTCGGATATGGGATTCCGCACGCTTGACGCGGTGGAGGAGAGAGGACAGCTGGCGCGCCGAGGCGGTATTGTCGATTTTTGGGGCGCGGACTCGGATATGCCTATACGTGTCGAGTTTTTTGGCGATGAAATAGACCGAATGGCGCATTTTGACGCTATATCGCAGCGCTCGCTCGAGGGGATATCGAGCTTTGATGCTCTGCCGTGCGAGGAGATAGCTCTCGATAAAGCGGCAAGGGATAGGATACTTAAAGAGGTTAAGAGCCTGCTTTCGCGCGAGGATATAAGCGAGGAAATGCGCTCTAAGCTCGCACGCGAGGAGGCAGAGCTGCGCTCGGGCGTCGGTATGGCGTTCAGGGATAAGTATATGGGTCTGGCTTACGACAGGCAGACCACGCTCGTTGACTATCTTGCCGAGCTTGGCAGAGCTATCGTTTTCGTGCTTGGCACGGGTGCCGTGCGCGAGGCACACGAGGCGCGAGAGAAGAAGCTCTCCGATATGCGAGAGGCTCTTATTTCCTACGGTGCGGTAACGGCTAAGGCGGCGGTTTATTCGGGCGGTGCATCGGCATACAACGCGCTGCTTAACAAAAATATGACCGTACATATAAACACCTTTGCGGGCGGTGTAGGAAATATAAAGCTTTCGGGGCTTTTCGGCTTCAGAACGAGAAGAACGGTGTCCTATGGCGACAGCCCGAATATGCTCTTTGAGGACCTGCTTGCGCTCCGTCACGGCGGCTACAGGACTGTGCTTATATCCGAGAACCGGCAGGGGGCTGAGTCGCTTCTATCCTCGCTTGCCGATATGGGTATTGCGGCTGTGCCGATGTATGACAGCGAGGATATTCCCATAGGCACGGCAGAGGGTGGCAGGATATTCGTAACCGTCGGTACGGGTGACGGATTTGAGCTTATTTCGCCCAAAATAGCACTTCTTTCGATGTCGCGCGACAAGGGTCGTGCGATAATGCAGAATAAACGCAGGCAGTGTGTGCTTAAAAGGGTGGGCGGCGCAGGCAAGCGCCTTATGAGCCATGCCGACCTTTCGCTCGGTGATTACGTTGTTCACGCCGCGTACGGTATAGGTCGCTTTGAGGGTATTGAGGCGGTTACCGTTGACGGTGTAACGAAGGATTATATAACTATACAGTATGCGGGTACGGATAAGCTGTTCGTGCCCTGCGACAGACTTGAAAATATCGGCAAATATATCGGTCAGCGCAACGACGACGGAACGGTGCGCCTTTCCAAAATGGGCGGCGGCGACTGGCTGCGTGCAAAGTCGCGCGCAAAGGCTGCTACGAAGGATATAGCCAAGGAGCTTATACAGCTTTACGCCGAGAGGCAGAGGCTGCCCGGCTTCGCTTTTCCTGCTGCCTCGGAGCTTGAGGACGAGTTCGATTCGCGCTTCGAGTATGAGGAGACCGAGTCGCAGCTTACGGCTATTGCCGAGATAAAGGCGGATATGGAAAAGCCCGTGCCGATGAACAGACTTTTATGCGGTGACGTCGGCTTCGGTAAGACCGAGGTAGCACTGAGAGCTGCGTTCAAGGCTATACTTGCGGGTAAGCAGGTGGCGCTTCTTGTACCCACCACCATTCTCGCGCTACAGCATTACGGAACGGCACTCTCGAGAATGAGGGGCTATGCCGTAAACGTCGAGATGCTCTCGCGCTTCAAGAAGCCGAAGGAACGCGCCGAGGTGATTAAGCGAACCGAGAGGGGTACTGTTGACCTGCTTATAGGAACGCACGCTCTGCTCTCGAAGAACGTCAAATTCCGTGACCTCGGACTGCTCATCATCGACGAGGAGCAGAGGTTTGGCGTTGTGCAGAAGGAGAAGCTGCGTGAGATGGCGAAGAACGTCGATACCCTTATGCTCTCGGCTACGCCGATACCGAGGACGCTCAATATGGCTATGAGCGGAATAAGCGATATCTCGGTGCTTGACGAGGCGCCGGGCGAGCGCAGACCCGTGCAGACATACGTTCTCGAGCATGACGATGGACTGATTATAGACGCGATAGCGCGCGAGCTTGCGCGCGGCGGTCAGGTGCTGTATCTCTATAACCGCGTTGAAAACATTGATCTTGTGGCGGGAAGAATAAACGAGGCGCTACCCGAGGCGAGGATCGCCGCCGCTCACGGAAAGATGGAAAAGGAGGAGCTTGAGGACATCTGGCAGGAGCTTGTACGCGGAGAGATAGACGTCCTGGTTTGCACTACAATTATCGAGACGGGTGTCGATTTACCCAATGCTAACACTCTTATTATCGAAAATGCGGACAGATTTGGCCTTTCACAGCTTCATCAGATACGCGGACGCGTTGGCAGAAGCGAGAGGCAGGCATACGCCTACTTTACCTTCAGACCCGGCAAGGCGCTCTCCGAGGTGGCAGAAAAAAGGCTCTCGGCGCTGCGTGAGTTTGCCGAGTTCGGTGCGGGCTTCAAGATTGCTCTGCGCGATCTCGAAATACGCGGAGCGGGTGATTTGCTCGGCGCGGAGCAGCACGGATATATAGAGAGCGTGGGATACGATCTGTATCTTAAGCTGCTCTCCGAGGCGGTTATTGAGGAACGCGGCGAGGAGATCCCGAAGCTGCCCGAGGCGCAGATAAGCATAGACCTTTCGGCTCATATTCCCGAAAGATATATACAGTCCTCTGCTGCGAGAATGGAAATGTATAAAAAGATTTCGCTGATAGTCGACAGAGATGATGCGGACGAAATATCCGACGAGTTTACCGACCGCTTCGGTGATATGCCGAGGGTTGTCGAGAGGCTTATCGAGGTTTCGCTCTCTCGCGCGACTGCGACAAGGGTAGGTATAAGTCGGGTTGAGGTCAAGGACAAGAGGCTTGTCTTTACTCAGGCCAAGCCGAGGCTTGACGTATGGGCAGAGGTGTTTGCGCGCTTCCCAGGAATGAGCTTCCTCGGCGTAGGCTCGCCGAGCGTGGTATACAGGCTTAAGACGGGTGAGGACGCGGCGGCGCTTGCAGCTAAGATACTTACGGTATACGCCGATGCGAAGGCTGATAGCGAAAACGAAGGAGAAAAGAATGGAAAAAGCTGATACGGGAGTAAAAAAAACAGCCAAAAGCAGGCTGCTACCCATAATAATATGCTCGTTTTTAGCACTCGTGCTGCTCTTTGGTGCGGTTATTGGCACTGTTATGATAGTGCGCGAGGTCGGAGCATACGTAAGCTATAACGGCGTTACGCTCGACGAGGGTGTTACCTCATACCTCGCATCGACCTTCAAGGCAAGCTACAAGGGCGATGACCTTGATGGGGCACTTGAAAAGTATCTGCGAGTGATGGCTGTGGCGGTTTATCTGTACGACAGAAACGCGACGCTCACAGAGAGTGACAGAGAGTGGATAAACACCAACGTAGGTGAGATACTCGATTACAGAGCAGGGAACGATAAGAAGCAGTTTAACGAAGCTGCGGCTCCCATGGGCTTTGACTACTCGGATTTCAAGCGCGCTACCGAAATTATATACAAGGCGGCTCACGCAAAGCTTGCCATCTACGGCGAGGGCGGAGTAAAGCTTGCCTCTCAGTCAGGCATATCAAGCCTGAACGAGTACTTCGAGGAATATTCGCACGTTAAAATTCTATTCGTAAGGCTTGAGGATAAGTTCGTGCTTGACGAGTCGGGCAACAGAGTTCGCGGCGAGGACGGAAACGATAAGACCGTTGTGCTGACACCCGAGGAAAAGGCAATGGTAGAGGCGGACGTTCTCGAAATCAGCGAGCTTATTGAAAGGGTCAATAGCGGCGAGGCTCAGTTCAGTACGGCGGAGTTCGACGAGTACTACAAGACCTACAACGACGACCCGGCGAACGCTTCGGGTGGATACTACTTCTCGGAAAATTCCGCCTTTACCGCGGAATACCGTGAGGCTTATCCCAATATGGTGGAAAAAATACTTTCGATGAAGACGGGGGAGCTTGGCAGCTCAACCGACGGCTCAACCTTCTGCTTCATATATAAGTATGAGAACAAGGCGCTTGATTACGCTGCGGGCGCTACCGAGCATTTCTTCACCGATTTTTACAGCGATGCTGCCGATTATCTTTTCGATAAGGCGCTCTCCGAATTGTCGGGGGAGGTTACTGTAAAGGATAAATTTTATGCACTGGATATTGATAGCATTAAGAAAAACTCTCTCTTCAAGACATCGCTCGGTGTAGGAATAAACGTTAGATAATGACAATATTTATTTGCAAAATATAACAAAAGCACGAACGTCCTTCGATAACCTTGCGGTATCGGTTGCGTTCGTGCTTTGATTTTAGCTTTTTGTGCTTGAGGCTCGGTATTCCTTCGGGGTCATGCCCTTGCGCCTTTTGAATATGCGCGAAAAATAGTTCTGGTCGAGAAATCCTACGACGGCGGCAATCTCGGATATGCAAAGATCGGTGTTGGAGAGCAGAACCGCGGCACGCTCTATGCGGTATTCGCTTACGTATTCGAGCGCGCTCTTTCCCGTAGCCGCCTTGAAGAAGCGGCAGAACTGGCTCTCCGAGAGATAGCATATAGCTGCAAGGTCACGCGTGGTCAGCGGCTCCCCGTGGTGTAAGGATACGTATTCAAGCACCGAATTGAGGCGGTCGAGCGCGGCGGTGCGCCTCTGGCGGCTCTGCTCGGTCAAGCGCTCCGCGGCATAATTTTCGGTAAGATAGGACATCAGAGCGTATGCGAGCGACTTCTGGCGCATGGCACCTACGGCACCGCCCTCGGCGTAGGCATCGTATATACTCTTGGCATATCCGAGCGCTGCGGTGTCGTGACCGAGATAATTCTCTATCAGCGTGCCGTCTGCGTCTATATCCGAAAAGAACTCGGGATAGATAATTAGGCAAAGATACTCCGTCTCTTCACCCGCAGAGAGAAAGCTGTGAACCTCGGTGCTGTTGACCACTATTACGTCACCCGCGCCGACCTCTACAGTCCTGCCGTTGACGATAACGGAGGTGCGACCGCCGAGGAAGAACAGCATCTCAAGATGCTCGTGCCAATGCGGTGTAACGCCGCCCGATATGCTGTATTTTCTTATTTTGATAGGAAAGTTTTTGGCTTGGGGCGGTATTGTTTCATAGCCCGACACCTTGTCTACGTTGCTCATATTATAATCTTCCAAACGTCAAAATCGTGCTAATCAAGAATAAATATGTTCTTGACAGTCTATGGCTTTCATTATATACTAAAAGTAGCTTAAATGCAATAATTTTCCTAAACTTAAACCGAAAGGAAACGAAAAAATGAAGCTTGGAACAATCGTTATACTTGACAGCCCCGACGTGGACGCAAAATTTAAGAAGCTCCGCGATATGGGCTTTGAATACTGTCAGCTCCTCTGCTGGCAGCACGAGCTGCTCACCGACGAGGTGGCAGAGTCTATACTCGCATCTCTTGATAAGTACGGAATAAAGATATCCACCCTCTGGTGCGGCTGGTCGGGATATCGTGTATGGAACTTTATTGAGGGACCTATCACCCTCGGCATCGTTCCTCCCGATATGCGCTATCACAGAGTCGAGGAGCTTATACGCGGCTCTGACTTCGGTAAGAAGCTTGGCGTTACTCAGATGGCTACTCACCTCGGCTTCATGCCCGAGAATCCCACCGATCCCAATTATCAGCCTATTCTCTCGGCTATCCGCGCTATTGCAAAGAGGTGCAAGGAGAACGGGCAGTACTTCATCTTCGAGACCGGTCAGGAAACCCCCGTTACGCTTCTTCGAGTCATCGAGGACTCGGGCTGCGATAACCTCGGTATCAACCTCGACCCCGCGAACCTTATCCTTTACGGAAAGGCAAACCCCGTTGATGCTCTTACCGTGTTCGGCAAGTACGTAAGGGACGTTCACGCCAAGGACGGAAACTATCCCACCAACGGACGCAGCCTCGGCGAGGAGAAGAAGGTTGGCGAGGGCTCGGTCAACTTCCCCGCGCTTATAGCGAAGCTTAAGGCTGTTGGCTATGACGGAACTCTTACGATTGAGAGAGAAATCTCGGGCGAGCAGCAGACTAAGGATATCCTTGATACCAAGGTGTTCCTCGAGTCGCTCATATAAAGACGTCCAAATATAACGGAGCTTTTATGTTAAAGGTAGGATTGGTAGGCCTTGGAGGTATATCCAAGGTACATCTCGATGCATACCGCGAGCTTGAATGTGTGAAGCTCGTTGCCGCCGCGGACGTTGCGGGCGAGGGTGCGCCGAGATATTATATATCAAAGGAGCTTGGGGCTAAAATCTACGCATCTCTTGACGAGATGCTCGATGCCGAAGAGCTGGATATGCTTGACGTTTGTACCCCCACCCCGTGTCACAAGGAAATGGTGCTTGAAGGTCTCAGACGCGGTCTTCACGTTCTCTCGGAGAAGCCGATGAGCCGCACGTATGCGGACTGTGCCGAGCTTGTAGAGGCGGCAAGGGCAAGCGGCAAAAAGTACATGGTTGCCCACGTTGTAAGATTTATGAAGCCGTATGCGTATCTTCGCTCGGTGATAGAGTCGGGCGAGCTTGGCAAGCCGGTGCATATCATTATGCGCCGCCTGTCTCCCGTGCCCCGTTGGAGCTATCGGAATTGGCTCGTTGACACGGCAGAGAGCGGCGGCACTCCGCTTGATCTCTCTATCCATGATCTTGATTTTATTTACAGCATATTCGGTGAGCCGAAGGACGTTCGCGCGACCTACAGATGCTATCGCGGAAAGGGCGCCTTTGAGCTTAATGATTATATCACCTCCGAGCTTATCTACGATGATATGTCGGTGAGCGTTATAGGTGCAGAGTACAACGCAGATCCTCCTTTTGCGGCTGAGTTCAGCGCATTCTTCGAGCGTGGCTACGTCGAGCTAAAGGGCGGAAAGGTCTATAAGTGCGGCGAGGAGGTCGTGCTTGAGGAGGCGGTTAAGAGCGAGGCTACGGGCATAAACATCTCGTCGTCGAGCGCGTACACCGATGAGATAGCCTATTTCGCAGGCTGCATAGAGCGCGATGAAGAGCCTGATTTTATAACTCCGGAAAGCTCTGCGGGCAGTGTTAAGCTTGTTGAGAGGCTGATTGCAGCTGCAGTGAAAATTTAATTCAAATATCGTAAATGTAAAGAAAGGGTGACAAAATGGTAACCGATTCTCTTAAAAACCGAGCTTTGTACGCCGGTATGCATAAGTATTTTGGTGAGGCGCTTGACATTGTTGCGGGTCTTAACGCCGACTCTCCCGCAGGTAAAATTGTGATCGACGAGGGAAATGCGTGGGTCACCGTCACAAAGATAGGCGAGAGCGCCGACAAGACGGGCGCGGACTTTGAGGCGCACCGCGACTTTATCGACATTCACTTCCTTATCTCGGGCGAGGAGATCTTCGGATATGCGTATCTCGGCGATCTCGAGGCTACGACGGAATTCGACCCTGCAAGGGACGTGGTTTTCGCAAAGGGACACGTCAATGAGGTAAAGCTCTCGAGCGGTGAGTTTATAATCACGTTCCCTGATGATGCGCATCTTCCGAATATGAAAAAACTATCGTCCGGGGTGACGACCAGAGCAATAGCGAAGATCCGCGTTTGACCCGAGCGGGGATTTTCGGTGTAATCGTAAAAGAAAATAAGTTTTGGGAGAGGCCGTATATCAGCTTCTCCCTTTACTATTTACAGATTTAAATTGCCGAGGTTGAAAACCTGCGGTTTTCTCCGTTTAATTAAATTTTCTTTTACTATCTTCGTTTTCGCCCTCTCGCTGTACCTTTGTACAGCTTCGGGACGAAGAACGAAGATTTCCCCACGACCCCCCCTCGCTCGGGGCTTGGGTGCCTCTTTCGAGCCTTGGGTGCGATACCGGGATTCGGCGGCAGCAGAGCCACCGCCCTACAATAACCCGTGCCTCTGTCTTTGCCTGGGTGCGATGTATGCCTTATTTGTTTATTTTTTGAACAAGCGAAAAAAACACTTGACAACTCTACCGCCTCGGGTGTATAATTTGCGCATAAAAGTACGTTTGCCCTTGGCGGACGCTTTGTATTTGTTATCAAGATAAATTTTATATAAGGAGGATTACCCATTATGTCATACGTTGATGAGGTAATAGCAGAGGTCGTCAGAAAGAATCCCGGCGAGCCGGAGTTTCACCAGGCGGTCAAGGAGGTTCTCGAGTCTATTCGCGTAGTTATCGAGAAGAATGAGGAGAGCTTCCGCCGCGATGCGCTTCTTGAGCGTATCGTTAATCCCGAAAGGGAGATCAAGTTCCGCGTTCCGTGGGTGGACGACAACGGTCAGGTGCAGGTAAACAGCGGCTACCGTGTTCAGTTTAACGGCGCTATCGGTCCTTACAAGGGCGGTATCAGACTTCATCCCTCCGTCAATATAGGTATCATCAAGTTCCTCGGCTTCGAGCAGGTGTTCAAGAACTCTCTCACCGGTCTGCCTATCGGCGGTGGTAAGGGCGGCTCGGACTTTGACCCCAAGGGTAAGTCCGATAGAGAGGTTATGGCGTTCTGCCAGAGCTTCATCACCGAACTTTATAAGTATATCGGCGCAGATACCGACGTTCCTGCGGGAGATATCGGTACCGGTGCCAGAGAGATCGGATATATGTTCGGTCAGTACAAGAGAATCATGGGCGTTTACGAGGGCGTGTTCACGGGTAAGGGACTTACCTACGGCGGCTCTCTTGCAAGAAAGCAGGCTACCGGCTACGGCCTTCTCTACATCGTAGAGGAGATGCTTCGCTCCAAGGGTATCAGCCTTGAGGGCAAGACCGTTGCGGTTTCGGGCGCAGGTAACGTTGCTATCTACGCTATTGAGAAGGCTACTCAGCTTGGCGCGAAGGTTGTTACGGCATCGGATTCCACAGGTTGGGTGTACGATCCCGACGGAATAGATCTCGCGGCTCTTAAGGAGATCAAGGAGGTCAAGCGCGCAAGACTTACCGAGTACAAGAATTACAGACCCAATTCCGAGTATCACGAGGGGCGCGGAGTGTGGAGCGTTAAGGTGGATATTGCACTGCCTTGCGCTACTCAGAACGAGCTTCATCTCGATGATGCGAAGATGCTTGTTGCAAACGGTGTCAGCGTTGTTGCAGAGGGCGCAAATATGCCCACTACCGCTGAGGCAACCGAGTACCTTCAGAAGAATGGCGTATTCTTCCTTCCCGGTAAGGCTGCTAACGCAGGTGGCGTAGCCACCTCGGCTCTCGAAATGTCGCAGAACAGCGAGAGACTCTCCTGGTCCTTCGAGGAGGTTGACGCAAAACTGAAGGGCATTATGGTCAACATCTTCAGAAACCTTGATGCCGCTGCCAAGAAGTACGGCTTCGAGGGTAACTACGTGGTTGGTGCGAACATCGCAGGCTTCGAGAAGGTTGCGGACGCTATGATCGCGCAGGGAATAGTTTAATATTTAAGCTTCACAAAAATTAAGGTCGATCCGATTTTGGGTCGGCCTTTTTCGTTTTGGCTTCGCGGCGGTGTATCTCCTTTTTGCCACAAATTATCAATAATGGATTGACATTCCAAACATATAATGTTAAAATAAATACGTATATAAATTTTCACGCGTGTATATTACGTTAGATATGGGCGGGCGCGCCTGCGCTTCGGGCAGGACCCCACCTTACACCGTTGACGGAGGAAATATTATGCAAAAGACAATCAAGAGATCCGGATTTATCAGAATTGCTTTGATCATGGTGCTTGCAGCGCTGCTTGTCGGAGCGTCTGTAATAGGAGCATCTGCAGAGGAGTGTACTGCTCACACGTTTGATTCGGCGAGCGGTAAATGCTCCACCTGCTACTTAAATGTGGCGGAGGCTAAGCTTGGAGAGGTCTACTATGAGAGCATGGAGGACGCAATTGCCGCGGCTGTCGGCGGTGACGTAATAGACGTCATTGCAAACGTGGTCCTTTCATCCGACGTGACCATACCCGAGGGCGTAACGCTCAATACTGCAAGCGGCGTCATTGTTACAAGCACGATATCCGACGTTACCGTTACGAACAACGGTACGATAACCGGCGGCGGTGTATTCAACGCCGACATAACGAGCGCGAATAACGGTATTATATCCGGCGGTACCTTCAACGGCGGAGTAACGAACAATGCGGGTGCTGCCATCACGGACGGTAGCTTCGCGCACAGCGTTACCAACGCGGGTACTATTTCGGGCGGCAGCTTTAATATTCTTACCAACGTAAGCGGCGGCTCGGTATCGGGAGGTAGCTTCTCGGGCGCTGTTATAAACAGCCTTGGCGCTACCGTCGACGGCGGTACGTACAACGGCACCTTTACGAACAAGGGTACTGTCTCGGGCGGTAGGTTTACCACCTCGGGCGTTGTATATAACGAGAACCTCATAACCGACGGCGTGTTTGACTGCCGTGCATACAACGTGGACGGAAGCATCACGGGAGGTGCGTTCGCTTACGATATTGAGGGCGTGTTCAGCGTAAAGGCAGTGACGTATACCACCGCTACCTCCTCCAAGGTGGATACCACGTACTACTTCGTCAGCCTGGACGAGGCAATTGCCGACAACGCACTCGAGAGCAAGGTTGACCTTACCGTAATTAATGATTGCTCCAGCGATGCGGACTTTACTATTCCCCAGATATTCGGACTTGAAATCGCAGAGGGAGTCTCCTTCACCTTCTCGGAAGGGACGTCACTTATAAACAACGGCAGACTTATAGGCGGTTCGTTCGGAATGGCCGTCAGCAACAACGGCGTTATCAATGGCGGCAGCTTTGGCTCTACCGTCAAGAACCTTGGCATAATTGAGAACGGAATCTTCAACGGCGTAGTGTATAACAACAAGGAGGAAGCGCTTACAGCCACTATAAAAAATGGCACTTATAAGGAGGACGTTTCCAACTACGGAATTATAGAGAACGGTACGTTTGAAAAAACGGTTACCAACAACGGACAAATCAAAAACGGTACCTTTAACAACGTGAATAACAACGCGGGTGCAGAGCTTGTCGGAGGCAGCTTCAAGGGAACTGTAAACAATTACAGCGAAAAGCTTTCGGGCGGTAAGTTCGAGCTTGGCGGTACAGTAAATAACTACGATGGCGGCGATATCGTCGGCGGAGAGTTCAGCGGTACAGTAAATAACTACGGCGAAATAAAGAGTTCGGCAAGTAATACCCCCGAGCTCAAGACCGGCTCCACGGTAAACAACTACAAGGAGCTGACCGGCGGTGGCTTCAAGGGCACCGTCAACAACAGCGGCATCATCAGCGGAAATGCAAGCTTCACCGCAGGTGACGTGAACAACAAGGAGGGTGCCGAGATAAAGGGCGGCAGCTTCGAGTGCAAGGTAGTAAACGAAGCGGGTGCCAAGATAACCGACGGCAGCTTCGGTAGCCGCAGCACCGTAACCAATAATTTGGACGCGGAGATTACAGGCGGTAGCTTCAAGGGTGCTGTAAGCAACTACAGTGAGAAGCTTTCGGGCGGTAAGTTTGAAGCCGGCAGCATCGTAACCAACTACGAGGGCGGCGATATCGTCGGCGGAGAGTTCGGTGGTACCGTAAATAACTACGGCGAAATCAAGAACTCCGATAGCAATACCCCCGAGTTCAAGACCGGCTCCACGGTAAACAACTATAAGGATCTGTTGGGCGGCAGCTTCAAGGGTACCGTCAACAACAGCGGTATCATCAGCACAGAGGCAAGCTTCACCGCAGGAGTGGTAAATAACAAAAAGGACGCCGAGATAAAGGGTGGCAGCTTCGAGTGCAAGGTGGTAAACGAGGCGGGCGCTAAGATAACGGCGGGCGCTTTTACAGGCTCTGTCAATAACAGCGGCGTCATAAGCGGAACGGCGGCCTTTACGGCGGGTAGCGTCAATAACGAAAGCGGTGGCTCCATCGAGGGCGGTATATTCACCTGCGACGTGGTAAACGAGGCGGGCACCATATCGGGCGGCGAGTTCGGTGCGGCGGTTAAGAACGTTGGCACAATCTCGGGCGGTAAGTTCACCGCCGACGTAGAGAACCGCGCTACTATCTTGGGCGGCGAGTTCACTAACAAGGACGCGAGCGTAGAAAGCACGGGTACAATTTCGGGCGGTAAGTTCGATGCTAAGGTAAAGAACGACGGCCTTATCGAGTGTGGCGAGGGTCTTGCTCTCAGCTTCACGGGTGAGGTTGTGAACAACGGTACAGTCAAGTCGGGTAGCTTCTCGGGCGGCGTTACCAACAACAAGGCTATCGAGGGCGGCGTATTTGATACCGTTAAGGTGCTTAACAATGCTACCGCAACCATTTCGGGCGGCACGTTCGGTGCGGCTGTTGAAAGCAGCGGCACAATCTCGAGCGGCGAGTTCGGCGCGGCAGTTAAGAACGACGGCACAATCTCGGGCGGTAAGTTTACCTCTGACGTAGAGAACAGCGCTACTATCTCGGGCGGCGAGTTCGAGATTGGTACTGTAACGAGCAGCGGTAAGATTTCTGGCGGTGCTTTCGCAGGAGCGGTTGACAACAGCGGCGAGATTTCGGCAGCAGGCGGCGCGAGCCTCAGCTTCAGCGGCAGCGTAACCAATAGCGGCTCTATCAGATCCGGCTCGTTCGCAGCGGCTGTAAGTAACAGCGGAATCATATACGGCGGCACCTTCGCTGTCGGCAAGGTAATCAATGCCGACGGAGGTAAGATACTCGGCGGTCAGTTCTCCTCTGAGGTAGAGAACAGCGGAGAGATCGAGAACGGTGTATTCGCCGATAAGGTATACAACAAGGAAGGCGCCAGCATAAAGGATGGTGTTTACGACGGCGAGATTGCCGAGAATTCCGGAAGCATCACGGGCGGCGCATTCAAGAGCAAGACTAACATAGAGGATATTGTAGAGGCATTCACGAACGGCTATTATTACGTATCCTGCGCCGAGGCGATTGACGAGGCTGATGCATTGGGTGTAGCGGCTGAGGTTAAGGTAATAGCGAGCATCACTCTTAAGAGCGATCTTACGATCCCTGCGCTTATTACTATCACCTCCTCAGAGTGCGAGATAAGCTCCGCAGACGGCATATCGGCGGTTATCGTTAACAACGGACGTATATCCGGCGGTGTTTATCTTGTAAGCATTACTAACAATAACGAGATCTCGGGCGGAGCATTCCGCGGTATCGTTATCAACTCCGAGGGTGCTACGATATGCGGCGGCAGCTTCCTCGGTGCTATAAAGAACCTCGGTGTTATCACCGGCGAGGGTACTGTCGTATCCGCAAGCCTCAATAACAGCGGAACCGTTGCGGGCGGCAGCTTCAGCGGCAGCGTTTATAATGATGGCATCATCGAGGCAGGTAAGTTCACCAGCTTCGTTATCAACGCAGGCACAGTTTCAGACGGCGAGTTCGAGGGTAGCTCCTTCACTAACAAGCGGGGCGGCGTTGTCGAGGGCGGCAGCTTCAAGTGCGAATTCAAAAATGAGGACGGCGCTACCGTAAAGGGCGGCAGCTTTGATGCAGCCGTTAAGAACGGCGGAATTATCGAGGGCGGCGTATTCACTGCGGACGTTGAGAATTCCGGCACTATAAAGGCGGGAGAATTCTCGGGCGACGTAGTAAACGGCGCTATTATAGAAAACGGCAGCTTTGTAGCAGGTACTGTTACCAACAAGGCTGGTGCCACCATTGTGAACGGTGACTTCGCCGCTACCGTTACCAACGAGGCAGATGCTACTATAAAGGCGGGTACGTTCGGCGCGACGGTTGAAAATGCCGGCGTCATTGAGAACGGCTCGTTTAAGGCGGTAATTAACGCAGGCACTATAAAGGCAGGCGAGTTCTCGGACGAGGTAACAAACAAGGGGAAGATACTTAACGGCAGCTTTACCGCATCGGTAGTCAACGAAGCGGGTGCGTCTATTCTCGGCGGTAGCTTCTCGGGTGACGTTACTAACGAGGGTCAGATTGCGCGTAACGAGGATAACAACCGCAACGCAGTATTCTCGGGTACCGTAACCAATAACGGCACTATCACGAGCGGTCTGTTTAAGCAGGATACTCTTACGGGTGTATCCTACGAGGTTAAGCTCGGCGAGTACTTCGCAGTAAGCTTCACCGATGCGCTCTACAGCTATTCCTTCGATAATGAGCTTGGCAATACCGTCACGCTTCTCGTTGATTTTGCAGATGCGCAGGACGTTGCTATTCCTGCAGGTCTTACCGTAAATGCAGAGGCGAGAATAAACGCGGTATATTACCGTACGCTCCGCGGCGCTCTTGAAAACCAGAGCGGCAACACCGTTGTACTTCGTATGAGCGTTACTCTCGCCTTACCCATAACCGTAGCGGCAGATGCAAAGCTCACTATGGAAAACGGCGCTGAGCTTTCGTCTGAGGGTATAGAGGGCAGCATGCTTATTAACCTCGGTGAGCTTCTCGGCGGTGTATATAAGGCTGACGTCACAAACGGCGGAGTTATCTCGGGCGGTAAGTACACTGTAATTCACCTTGATGAGAACGGAACCGTTGATCTTTCGGGCGGTAGCAAGAACGATTATATCGGTCTTGTAGTAAGAATGCTCGTGCGCAAGACGGTTGGCGTTGATATAGTTCTTCCCGAGGGCTGTGCAATCTTCCTCGGTGATGCGTTCGAGAATGATGCGGACGGACACGTGACGAACATTCTTCTTAAGTTTCAGCAGCCTATGGCGGCGAATATGAGTATCATCGTCGGTGAGCATGCTCACAGCAGCATTCTCGATAAGGAGAGCGAGACTCATCACTGGAAGCAGTGCGAGATTTGTGAGTTCATTATGGACGGCAGCATGCACGAGATCGACTATAGCTTCGATCCCGCTAACTGCTATCACCCCGCGACCTGTTCCTGCGGACGCACGGTTGGCGATATAGCTCACACCTATGAGCCTGATCCCGATTACTGCGACTACAAGTGTGCAATATGCGGTCAGATCAACAGTGATCCCACCGAGCATGAGGATACTACGGGAGATCATTTCTGTGACCGCGTGGTAGGTAAGAATGAGAACGATGAGGATATCGTCTGCGGCAAGAGCATGCTTGCTCTCTCCGATAGGGATAAGCTCATAGTTCTCGTATCCGTGTCCTTCGGCGCTCTGCTTATCGCGGCGGCACTGTTCTTCTTCTTCAAGAGCATAAAGAACAACCACGCAGATATAGCTTCTATAACTAAAAAATACTGATCATTATAGGGTTGGAAGGTCGGGTTTTCCCGACCTTTCGGCATGGAATTGCAGGGAAGGCATATCTCCACTCTGTGATAATGCGAAAAACAGAAAACGCCCACTTATTTTTACGTAAGAGGGCAGGGTAGCGAGCTTTTGTAAAGGCTCATTCACAAGCTTTGTAAACGAAAGAGAGTTAAATGAGTAATATTAAAATTGTACTTGATTCATCCGCGGATGTGACCTTGTTAGCTGATGTAGATTTTGCTTATGCGCCGCTTAAGATAAACACGGCGGAGCGGAAGTTCGTAGACGATAACGAGCTTGCGGTTGCCGATATGGTAGAGTATTTATACACCTATAAGGGTAAGTCCTCCACCTCCTGTCCCAATACTGAGGATTGGCTCACGGCATTTGGTGATGCAGAGGAGATTTTCTGCATAACCATAACCAGCAACCTGTCGGGCAGCTACAACTCTGCAAGAGTTGCTAAGGATGAGTACGAGGCTAAGTATCCCACGCGTCGCGTAGAGCTTATAGATTCGCTCTCCGCAGGACCTGAGATTGCGCTTATGGCAGAGAAAATCCGCGATCTTATATGCGAGGGTAAGAGCTTTGACGAGATAGCGGAGCTTATGCGTGCTTATAAGACCGAGCTGCTGTTCGTGCTTGAATCAATGAAAAATCTTGCCAACAACGGCAGGGTCAGCAAGCTTGCTGCGACCGTTGCGGGCTTTCTCGGCATAAGAGCCGTTGGTAAGGCGAGTGATATTGGCACGCTCGAGATGCTTACGAAGTGCCACGGAACGTCGAAGGCAATTGAGGCTATGGTAGGATATATGAGCGATATGGGCTATAAGGGCGGTAAGGTCAAAATATCTCATTGTATTAATGAGGATATGGCGCTGAAGCTTAAAGCAAGCATACTCGCCAAGTTCCCGAGTGCCGACGTAGCGATAGGCGAATGCAGAGGTCTTTGCAGCTTCTATGCTGAGCGCGGCGGAATGCTTATGGGCTTTGAGACCTGATAGCGCGGCAGGCTTTTTGCACAGGTGAAATCTCTTAGCGGCTAAGCTCTGCTTGTACGCTTGATTAGTAAGGATGGTGATAGCTTTGGAAATAGTGTTGCTTACGGCTCTCGGAGTCGGTGGCGCGACCGTCATAGGTGCGCTGATAGGCTTTATATTCAAGGATATATCGCATAAATTTTCCGACATCGTGCTTTCGTTTGCCGCAGGAGTCATGCTGGCGGCTGCCGTGCTTGGTCTTATTCTTCCCTCGCTTGAATACGGTGGTGAGTGGGGAATAATAATCACGGTGGCCGGTATATTCGTCGGCGCATTTTCGCTCAGCCTCGTAGACAAGTTCGTACCGCACTTACACAAAATGGCGGGAGTCGATATCGAGGAGCATGATAACAAGAGCTTAAGCAAGGTGCTGCTCTTCGTATTGGCAATAGCTATACACAACCTGCCTGAGGGAATAGCCGCAGGCGTAGGCTTCGGCTCGGGCGATACCACGGGTGCGCTTATTATAGCGGGCGGAATTGCACTTCAGAATATACCCGAGGGCATGGTCATTATAGGACCTATGCTCGCCGCGGGTGTAAAGCCGAGAAGGACGCTTGCACTCGCTATGCTTACAGGGCTTGTTGAGGTTGTCGGAACTCTGATAGGGTATTTTGCGGTAAGCATCGCATCGGCGATCCTGCCCTTTGCGCTTGCGTTCGCGGGCGGAACGATGCTTTACGTCATCAGCGACGAGATGATACCAGAAACTCACGCTCACGGCAGCGAGCGCGGAGCAACGTATGCTCTGCTGGTCGGATTTTCGGTGATGCTGGTGACGGATTTTCTCTTAGGATAAAACCGATTTTCGGAGATAGATATGAAGATAATTATTATTGGTCTTGGCACTATCGGTAAGACCGTGCTGAAGGCTCTTTCCGGCGAGGGACATACGATTACGATAATCGATGAGGACAAGGAAAAGATTGAGAGCCTTATCGAAAAGTACGACGTTTACGGCGTTGTGGGCAACGGTGCCTGCGCCGATATACAAAAGGAGGCTAAGGTCAGAGGTGCCGACCTCGTTATTGCCCTTACGGGTAGTGACGAGCTTAATGTTTTCGCCTGCCTCGTTGCAAAGAAGGGCGGCGCGGACAACACCATAGCCAGGGTGCGTAACCCCGATTACCGCCAGCAGATACTCGATATGAAGGACGAGCTTGGTATCTCCATGATAGTCAATCCCGAGAGGGAGACCGCCTCCGAGATATTCAATCTCATCGACCTGCCCTCCGTGGCTAACATGGAGAGCTTTGCGAAGGGAAGGGTGCTTCTCGTCGAGATAACCGTGGACAAGGACTGCTCGCTCATCGGCGAGACTCTCGTTTCCATGGGGCGCCGCTTTGAAACGCGCGTGCTTATCTGCGCAGTTGAGCGTGACGGCGAGGTTATTATCCCCTCGGGACACTTTATGTTCAAGGTCGGTGACAAGGTTCACTTTACCGCAGATGCAGCCTCTCTCGGTGCGTTTTTAAGAGAGAGCAATCTCGTTAATTCGCCTCTCAGGGATATTATGATCGTCGGCGGCGGCAGAACAGGATACTATCTTGCCGAGGCTCTCTCAAAGAAGAAAAGATATAAGGTTAAGCTTGTTGAGAGCGACAAGCGCCGCGCCGAGGAGCTTGCAGAGCTTCTGCCGCGCGTTACCGTAATCAACGGAAACGGAACGAGACACGATTTGCTTCTCGAGGAGGGAATCGAGGCTATGGATTCCTTCGTTGCGCTCACGGATATTGATGAGGAGAATATGGTCGTATCCATGTTCGCCAATAAGATGAAGGTGCGCAAGACCATAACCAAAATCAAGAACAGCGACCTGTATTCGATGCTCGGCGAGCTGGGTGTAGAAAATAACGTATCTCCAAAGGAGATAGTTGCCGACAGGATTATCAGCTACATTCGCGCTCTTGCAAATAAAAGGGGAAGTAACGTTCTTACGTTATACCGTCTTGTGAACGGCGGAGTTGAGGCAATAGAGTTTGCCGCTAAGAAGAAGGCGAGGTTCTACGACAAGCCTCTGAAGGAGCTTAAAATCAAGGAAAACTGCCTCGTCGCTTGCATTATACGAGAGGGAGAGGTTATTATTCCCGACGGAAGCTCGACGATACAGCTCGGCGATAACGTTATCGTTGTTACCACTCACATGAACTTCGACGACCTGACGGATATTATTGAATAAGGATAGGCTATGAACTACAAATTGCTTGGTAAGATACTTGGCAAGATCATGATTCTTGAGAGCCTTCTGATGCTGGCGCCGCTCGTCATCAGCATCATATATCAAGAGTCGGTTATGCACATACTTGCCTTTGTAATACCTATAGTTTTGTCGGCGGGCATCGGTATTGCTCTTCAGCGCCCGCGCCCGGAGCGTACGTCTATATATCAGAAGGAGGGCTTTGCCCTTGTTGCTCTTGTGTGGATTGTAATGACGCTCTTCGGCGCTCTGCCGTTCGTTATTAACGGAGATATACCGAACTATATTGACGCCTGCTTTGAGATTATGTCGGGCTTTACTACTACGGGAGCTTCTATTATAGAGGATATTACCGTAATATCTCATTCCTCGCTGTTCTGGCGCAGCTTTTCGCACTGGATAGGAGGTATGGGAATACTCGCCTTTGTGCTTATCTTCATACCCGAGAGCAACGACGGCTCTGCGATGCATCTGCTTCGCGCGGAAAGCCCCGGCCCTCAGGTGGGTAAGATTGTATCGAAGATGAAGATGACTACGGGAATACTCTACATCATCTATTTCGGACTTACGGCAGCGGAGTTTGTAATTCTCATGTTTGGTGATCCGATACCCGGCTACGAGAGCGATCACGTATTCTTAAATCTGCTTGCAACCTTTGGTTGTGCGGGTACGGGCGGCTTCGGATTTTTGCCCGGCAGCATGGAGATGTTCAGCCCTTATGCGCAATACGTTATGGCAACCTTCTTATTTATCTTTGGTTGTAACTTCGGTCTTTATTATTTGATACTGATAGGAAAGATACGCGACGTACTGCGCAGTGAGGAGCTGAGGACCTACGTGATTATGGCAGCCGCGGCAGTGCTTTTGATTTTCATTAGTCTGGTTACGCGCATGTCGGCGTTCCCGCAGGAATATACCACTGAGGAGGCATTCAGACACTCCTACTTCCAGGTCGCGTCTATAATGACTACCGCGGGATTTTCCACAACGGACTATAACCTTTGGCCTATGCTTGCCAAGACGATTATACTTGTTATAATGTTCACGGGTGCTATGGCAGGCTCTACCGCGGGCGGTATAAAGCTCTCGCGAATAGTCATTGCCGTGAAGGGCGCGTATATAAACGTGCGCAAGCTGATAAACCCGAGATATGTTCCTAAGGTTAAGTTTGAGGGTAAAACGCTCGAGGAGGAGACCACTACGGGCGTATACAGCTTTATCACCATGTATTTCTTCCTTTTGGTTGCGGTGCTGGTTGTGTTGGCGCTCGACCCTGTGAACGGAACAGCGGTCACCATTCTCTCCGATGCCGGTGAATATATCGTAACTCACGATTTTGCATCTAATTTTACGGCGGCTGTTTCCTGCCTGTCGAATATCGGACCCGGTCTTGAGGCGGTTGGACCCTACGGAAGCTTTGCGGGGTACAGTGATTTTTCAACCTTTATCCTTACTATGGCGATGCTGATAGGCCGTCTTGAGATACTCCCCGTGATGATACTCTTCAGTCCTAAGACCTGGAGAAAGACCTGACAACAAAATAAAAACAGCGGACTGCACCATAATGGCGTAGTCCGCTTTGCTTTTGCAATTTAGCGCAAAATGTAAAATATTATTTTCAAAATCAGCCTATTTCGGCGGAGATGCATCTTGCCACGTGAACTCCGCTTGCAGATGCGTGAGAGAGCGAGTGAGTGATTCCCGAGCCATCACCTATGACGTAAAGCCCCTTGTGGCAGCACTCGAGCTTCTCGTTTACCTCTACCTCCATATTGTAGAACTTCACCTCAACGCCGTAGAGCAGAGTGTCGTCGTTAGCCGTGCCGGGCGCGACCTTATCAAGAGCGTAGATCATCTCGATAATTCCGTCGAGAATGCGCTTCGGTAAAACAAGGCTGAGGTCACCGGGCGTCGCCTTAAGTGTGGGGGTTATAAACGCCTCGTCAATTCTGCTCTGCGTTGAGCGCTGTCCCATAATGAGGTCGCCGAAGCGCTGTACGATAACGCCGCCGCCGAGCATATTACTGAGCCTTGCTATCGATTCGCCGTAGCCGTTCGAGTCCTTGAACGGCTCTGAGAAATGCTTTGCGACAAGCAGGGCGAAGTTGGTGTTCTCGGTATGCTTCTCGGGGTTGCCGTAGCTGTGTCCGTTTACGGTGATTATGCCGTTCGTATTCTCGCTTACAACCGAGCCGCGCGGATTCATGCAGAAGGTGCGTACTCTGTCACCGTACTGCTCGGTGCGGTAGACTATCTTGCTCTCGTACAGCTCGTCTGTGATATGTGCGAACACCTCTGCGGGCAGCTCGACGCGCACTCCGATATCAACTCTGTTGGATTTTGTGGGAATAGAAAGCTCGCGCGATATTTCCTCCATCCACTTGCTGCCGCTGCGGCCTACGGATATGATGCACCTCGGCGCGGTATAGCTCTTATCGCGTGCGGTAACGGTATAGCCGCCGTCAGTCAGCTCGACCTTATCTACGGGAGAGTCGAAGTAGAAGTCCACCCTCTCGGATAGCTCGGTATAAAGGTTCTCGAGCACAATGTAGTTGACGTCTGTACCGAGGTGACGCACCGATGCGTTAAGCAGGTGTAAATCGTGTCTGATGCACTCGGTCTTGAAGCCCGAGCCCGCGGTGGAATAGAGCTTCGTGCCCTCGCCGCCGTGGCTCATATTTATATCGTCAACGTATTTCATCAGCTCAAGCGCGCTCTCCTTGCCTATATATTCATACAGAGGTGACTTCTGAATCCCGAATTACAGCAGGGTTGCGAAGTGCTTGATGGTGCGGCACATCTGAGAAACGTAGGAGTTC
>CAYZZJ010000010.1:0-30186 GCA_964482885.1 uncultured Ruminococcus sp.
CCGTAAGGGCAATCATAGTTAAGCGTGAATACTCCGTTAAGAGTATCACGCTTATGTGTGCCCTACGGTAAGTAGGCAGATTTATTTCTTAAAGGAGGCGGCAAATGATAGCACTGTCGGCTGACGGCGTATCTCTGTCCTTCGGGGCGGATGATATACTTCGCGATATAAGCTTTTCGGTGAATGACGGCGACAGAGTCGGCATAATCGGTGTTAACGGTGCCGGTAAAACCTCTTTGTTCCGTATTATCACGGGCGAATACGCGCCCGACGCGGGTTCTGTATATATAGGAAAGGGACACACCGTCGGTATCCTCGAGCAGAATCCCGATCTCACAGCCCTGCCGGGCGAGATGACCGCGCTCGAATATATGTACACCGCATTCCCTCATCTTATTAATATGGAGGGGGAGATTGCAAGGACGGAGGCGGAGCTTGCCTCTATGGCAAGGCTTGGGCGTGATGATGAAACCCTCAGCCTCTCGGCAAGACTCACCGAGCAGAACCGCATATATGCCGAGGGCGGAGGACTTGAGTTCCGCTCGCGCTGTCGCGGTATGCTCTTACGCCTAGGCTTCGACGAGGGAATGATAGGACAAAAGCTCTCTACCCTCTCCGGCGGACAGTATACGAGGCTTGCCCTGGCAAGGCTGCTCGCGACAGAGCCGGATATACTTATGCTCGACGAGCCTACGAACCACCTTGATATTGACGCCCTCTCCTGGCTCGAGGACTATATAGCGAGCTACAAGAAGACGGTGCTTATAATATCGCACGACAGATACTTCCTCGACCGCACGACGAGTAAAACGCTTCATATATTATACGGCAAGGCACGCCTGTACCCCGCAGCGTATACACGCGCGAAGGAAATGATGAATGCCGAGGCGGAGTCGCTCGAGAAAAGATACAAGGAGCAGCAGCGCGAGATTGCGCGCATACGCGCCAACATAGAGTTCCAGCGCAGGTGCAACCGCGAGCATAACTTCGTCACCATTCGTGCAAAGGAAAAGCAGATAGAGCGAATGGACAAAATTGAGCTTGCACCAAAGGCGCCGAAGGATATACGTATGTCCTTCACCGAGCTTGAGGAGTCCTGCGGAGACGTTATAACCGTTCGCGACCTGTGCTTCTCATACGGTGAGCGCAAGCTGATAAACAACCTATCCTTCCTTGTCCGCGCGGGCGAGCGTGTGATGTTCCTCGGTCCTAACGGCTCGGGTAAGTCAACGCTTATGAAGCTCTTGAACTCGCGCATCGCACCGACCTCGGGGCGTATAAATCTCGGCTATAATATAAAGATAGGATATTACGATCAGGAGAACCGCGGGCTCTCCGAAAACAAAACGGTATTTGCGGAGATGCACGATGAATATCCCGAGAAGAAGGACCTCGAGCTAAGAAGCACGCTTGCGCTCTTCTTATTCGGTGCGGAGGATATGGATAAGCCGATATCCACGCTTTCGGGCGGTGAGCGCGCGAGGCTGACGCTTGCAAAGCTGATGCTGAAAAAGGTAAATCTGCTCATAATGGACGAGCCGACGAACCACCTTGACATCGGCTCGCGCGAGGCGCTTGAGACAGCACTCACGGCATTCGGCGGCACTATCGTCGCGGTATCGCACGACAGATACTTCATCAACAGTATTGCCACTCGCATAATTGAGCTTGCACCCGACTTCCCCTCGGGAATGATAGACTGCAATCTTGAAAGCTATGACGACGCATTTGCCGAATATCTCAGACTGCGCGAGCGCGTAAGAGGTGCCGATGCTCCGAAGGAGGAGAAAAAGGTCACAGATGCGCGCGAGGAATACGAGGCAAAGAAGCGCGAGAACGCAAAGCGCCGCGGCGAGGAAAGGCGAATAGAGCGCGCCAAGGAGCGCATACCGCTGATTGAGGCGGAGCTTGAGAGCCTGGAGGCGGAGCTGTTTGGCGAGGCGGCAAGCGACTACGTCAGAGCCGCGGAAATCGAGGAAAAGAAGGCGAAGCTCGAGGAGGAGCTTATGGAGCTTTACGAGCTTGTTATGGGCTGATGTCTGATTGTGCGCGCATAATCGAAAAAATAAGGGTAGGGCATACATTGTGCCTTACCCTTTTCATATTACTGTAATAAATCACTTCCCAAAATTAAAAAAATGTTGAATTTGGGAAACGAATGTGCTTACCGAAAATGAAATATACAAAACTGAAAAGGATTATATGAGAGGCGTGTATGACTCTCCTTTTTCTTTTTCGCCGGTATTTAAGTTAAATGATTTATTAATAATTTTCTAAAAGCTATTGATATTTCGTCACAAAAAGTATATAATATTTGTGACGAGGTGATGATATGGCACGTGTTAATTATTTTGAGCGAATACTATCCCGTATCGAATCAATGGCAAAGGGTGAAGTATTCATAATATCCGATTTTTCAGATCTTGCGGATGAAGCAACCGTTCGCAAGGCTTTGTCGCGTCTTGAAGAAGACGGGAAGATACGCCGCATCATGCGCGGTGTTTACGAAAATCCAAAATTCAACGATTTTTTGGGAGAATACGTAAAACCGCACCCGGACAAAATTGCGAAAGCTCTTGCTCGTAATTATGGTTGGACTATCGTTCCCTGCGGCGACACGGCTTTGAATATGCTCGGGCTTTCCACACAAGTTCCTGCCGTTTGGCTTTACGTCAGCGACGGTAATTACCGTGAATACACCTGTGGAAATTTCGTTATACAGTTCAAGAGAACTACGAATAAGGAAATTTCAAAAATTTCCTTCAAAACTGCACTTATTATTCAAGCGATCAAAGCACTTGGAAAAACTAAAATAACAGATGACGTTATAGATAAGATACGCTCACTGACTACAGAAGAAGAAAAAGAGCAAATGTTTGTCGAGGCAAAGTATGCCACGGCGTGGATATATGACGTAATTAAAGAAATTTGCGGAGGCACCAAATGAGGAATATAGCGAAAATTGCAGCGGAAGACAGAGAGGCGCTGTTCCATAACACTGCCGAAGCAATGAAAATGACCGACGCTATTATCGAAAAGGATTTTTGGGTGTGTTATATGCTCGACTACCTTTTCCACCGTTGCGAATGGAAGGATCACATCGCGTTCAAAGGCGGAACGAGTCTTTCTAAAGCGTACGGACTTATTGAGCGTTTTTCAGAAGATATTGATTTGATTCTCGATTGGCGCGTTCTTGGATATGGTATTGACGACCCTTGGGAACAGCGCAGTAACACGAAGCAAGATATTTTCAACAAAGAAGCAAACACGCGCGCTGAGGAATTTTTGAAAAACACATTTCTTCCCGCTATCATTAAAGACTTGACCGCTGAAATCGGCGAAAAAGTAAAATGCTTTATTGATGAAAAAGATCCACAAACCGTCAAGATTGCATATCCGAACAGCTTTTACGATTCTTCCATTCTCCAAGAAATACGTCTGGAAATCGGTGCGCTTGCCGCTTGGACTCCCGTAAAGATCGCGGACATCACTCCCTATGCAGCGCAAGAGTACGGAAGATTGTTTAAGCAGCCCTCTACCGATATTTTAACCGTTTTGCCTGAACGCACTTTTTGGGAAAAGATTACGATTCTACATAGAGAAGCCTTCCGCGCGGAAGATAGACCGTTCCCGACAAGATATTCAAGGCATTATTACGATTTGTACCGCATGATGCTGACCGAGGTTAAGGATAACGCCTTGGCAGATGACGAATTGCTAACTCGTGTTGTAGATTTTAAGGACAAGTTCTATCGCTGCCCGTGGGCAAGATACGATCTTGCTAAGCGCGGTACAATGCGCTTAATGCCCCCCGATTATAACCTCGATAAGCTCCGCGATGACTACGAGCATATGCAAAATATGTTGTTTGGAGATAAGCCGAGCTTTGAGGAGATAATGGATGGCATATCTAAACTCGAAAAACTTATTAACCAATAAGAGGAGAGGATATATAAACCTAATAAACCAATAGCAATTATCGAAGCAAAAGACAACAAGCACACTATGTCTGATGGTATGCAACAGGCACTTCAGTACGCTTCGATGATGAATGTTCCTTTTGTAAGACAACCTTACTTTACAAAACGCGCGCAAAAATAATAAAGCTTGATTGATGCGCGGCGAAGCATGCCGAAAGAGGGCGAAACGGCGAAACGCCAAAAATCACTTATTTTCGGGCAGAGCGGCTTTTTATAGACATACTGCACAAGCGGTCGACGGAGTTCGACCGCTTTTTTTGGTTGCTGACCGTACTTACGCGGCGAGGTATGGCTGATATAATGTGATTGTCGGATGCCAAAGCCCCGCCGCGTGAGAGCGAGGGCAGCCATCGGGTGTGTGGCCACCGCCCGTGAGAACACCGACGAACAAACGTTTTTTGAGGTGAACATGAAGGAAAGCAGGTCTGTCCCGTCGGCGGAAACGACGCGCAAAATGTACATATTTTTCCGCGACTATGCCGATGCGGGCGTGCCGAGCTTCGGAAAGTTCGCAAGGAAAATCGGGGTAACGCTCGCCGAGCTTGAGGCGTGGCGCGGAGATGAAGAATTTGAGAAGGCGTACCGTGAGTGCAACGAAATCCGCAGAGATTATCTGATTGACAACGCGCTGGCACGGCGGCTCGATCCCTCTCTTACGAAATTTCTGCTCACCGCCGAGTTCGGTATGGGCGAGGATGAGGACGATGACACACGCTCGCTTGAAATAAGGCTGGAGGTGGTCGATTGATGCAGCTGTCCTTACCCGTAACGAGAAAGCAAAAGCGCTTTATGGACGCCGAGGAGGCAGAGGTCCTCTTCGGGGGTGCTGCGGGAGGGGGCAAATCCTACGGTCAGGTCGTGGACGCCCTGCTCTTCGCGCTCAGATACCCCGGCTCTAAGCAGCTTATACTGAGGCGAACCTTCGCCGAGCTTGACAAGTCGCTCATAAGAGTGGCTCTCTCGCTCTATCCGAGGGAGATCTTCACCTTCAACTCCTCATCACACACAGGTAAATTCAAGAACGGCTCTATCATCGACTTCGGCTACTGCGCTACCGAAAACGACGTCTATCAGTACCAGTCCGCCGAATACGACTGCATTCGCTTTGACGAGCTGACACACTTTACCGAGGCGCAATACGTCTACCTCATCTCACGCGTGAGGGGGGCGAACGGATATCCGAAGCAAATCAAATCCTCAACCAACCCGGGCGGCGTGGGGCACTCCTGGGTTAAGGCTAGGTTCGTAGACCCCGCACCGAAGAACACCCCCTTCAGAGGAAAGGACGGAATGACGAGAGTATTCATTCCATCTCTACTCGATGACAACACCTTCTTAAATCAGGGCGACCCAAGCTACCGCGAGAGGCTCGCAGCACTGCCCGAACGGGAACGGCGCGCGCTTCTCTTTGGAGATTGGGACATTTTTGACGGTCAGTACTTCGGGGAATTCAAAAGGGACGTGCATGTCAGAGAGCCGTTCGAGATTCCGGCATCATGGAGAAGATACAGGACGCTCGATTACGGCCTCGACCGCCTTGCAGTGCTTTGGGTTGCGATAGCTCCCGACGGGAGAATTTACGTATACCGCGAATACTGTGAGTCAGGACTGCCGATAAGCGCGGCCGCGAGGGCTATAACCGACAGAACGCCGAGGGGCGAGGATATTTACGCAACGCTGGCACCGCCCGATCTGTGGTCGAGAACCCAGGAAAGCGGAAAAAGCAAGGCGAGCCTCTTTGCCGAGTTCGGCGTTAACTTTACAAAAACGTCAAACGACCGCGAATGCGGCTGGCTTGCAATAAAGGAGCTGCTCTGCGAGGGCGAGGAGGGTCCGAGAATGCAGATCTTCTCGACCTGCACCGAGCTTATACGCTGTCTGCCCGCACTTGCGGTAGACAAGCTGCGTCCCACCGATTGCGCGACCGAGCCCCACGAAATCACGCACGCCCCCGATGCTTTGCGAGGATTCGCCATATTCCACACACGCCCCGCCACAAAAGATGACGGGGCAAGGCGCACCGTATGGACGCGCGATATGTGGGAGGATTTCCGCGCGGCAGACGAGGGCGGCAAGAAATATCTGAAGCAAAAATACGGAGAACCAATGTGAAAATCACAAGTAAAAACAAGGAGGAGCGACTCGACCACTTCCGCACGCTTTACGAAGCGGCAAGAAACAACTCGGCCGAGCTGATATCCTCGCTTGAGCGGTGTATGCGGCAGTACAAGGGCTCGCTCGAAATAGACGGCTCTGACGAGGCGGCAATCACCACAAGAAATATCACCTACGAGATAATCGAGAGCCAGGTGTCCTCCGAAATACCGATGCCAAAGGCAGACGCATCGTCGTACAGCGAGTCGAGAAACAGAAACGCACACACGATAGAGCGCCTTTTACGCTCGGTGCGCGACAGACTTCCCTTTGACGAGATGAACGACATTGACGAGCGCTATACCTACATTTACGGCGGCAGCATCTGGTATGCCGAATGGGATAACTCCGAGGAGCATCTAGGCGAGGTTGGCGCGGTGAGGGTTCATTGTATATCTCCGCGCGACTTTTTACCGCAGCCGGGAATATACAACATACGCGATATGGAGTATTGCTTCTTAAGGTTCGTAACAACTCGCGGAGAGCTTATCCGCAAGTACGGAGTGAGCGACGAGGAGGTTATGCTGGCAGGCTGTGAATACGAGTACGGAACGGGTGATACCGACGGGGATACCGTTGCTATAATCATCTGCTTCTACCGCGACGAGGAGGGAGAGATCGGAAGGTTCATCTTCTCGGGCGAGCTTGTGCTGTCAGACCTGCCGAAATATTATATGAGAAAGGCGGAGGTCTGCTCAAGATGCGGCTCGGAGAGCGGCTGTGACTGCGGTGCCGGGCAGGTGCTTGGCGAGATACGCCGTGAAACTCTTTCGCGCGATATCCTTCTGCCCTCGGGCACGGTCATTCCCGCGTATACCGTAACGCCGGGAGAGGATACGCCGAGAAGGACAACTCTCCCCTACTACACGCCAAAGCTCTTCCCTATCGTCATACGAAAGAACACCTCGGGAGAGGAGTCGCTATTCGGTCAGTCGGATTGCGACTATATCCGCCCCGAGCAGCAGGCAATAAACAAGATAGAAACGCGAATACTCAAGAAGCTTCTGCGCGCAGGCGTAACGCCGATAGTCCCCGAGGACGCCACGGTATCACTCAATAATTCGGTGTTCGGTCAGGTTATAAAGATGAAGCCGGGTGAGAGTGCTTCGCAGTACGGAAAGGTTGACACCACCCCCGACATCTCCCAGGACGTTATCGCCGCGGAGAGACTCTACGACCACGCGAAGCGCATAATCGGAATTTCCGATGCGTATCAGGGCATTGACGCCGCATCTAACGAGTCGGGAGTAGCAAGACAGCTGAGAATAAATCAGGCGTCGGGAAGACTGCAGTCAAAGCGAAAGATGAAGCACACCGCATACGCCGAGCTTGACAGGATTATATTCAGTCTTTATCTCGCGTTCGCGGACGAGCCGCGCCGCTTGTGCTACAAGGACGCCTACGGCAGAGTTCATTCAGCCGAATTCAACAGACACGATTTCATAGAGTACGACCGCAAAAGAGACGAGTACTATTATGACGACGATTACCTCTTTACCGTAGACCTCAACGGCGGATACGAATATCAGCGCGAGGCACTGTGGCAGAGAAATCTCGAAAACCTCAAGGCAGGAACTCTCGGCAGCCCCGACAGCCCTGTCACTCTGCTCAGGTACTGGCAGAGCCAGGAGCGAGCGCATTACCCCCACGCAAGGGAGAACGTAGAGTACTTCCTCGACGAGGTAGAAAAAATGACGGGAGGCATAGAATATGGCTATTAGAAATTTCGCCTCGGCATATGCGAAGCTGCTCGAGGAGAAAAACCGCCCGACGGATTACGAGACGTACATACGCAACAATGCCGATAACTTCAATGCCATAGCGCGCGAAAAGGTACAGAATACCGTTACGGGCGCGGCAAGGCAGCTATCGGGCTACGGCTCTCTCTCGGAATCCCTCTCGCAGGGCGGGCTTGCCGACGACGGCTACTCGAAATACGTGAAAGCCAAGATACAGAGCGGCGCACGCAGCCGCCTCGAAGAAATTGAGGCGGAGAGGGTCGATGCCGAAAGAGAAGCAAGGCAAGACTACCTATCCTATCTCGACAGCCATAACGCATCGCAGCAGAAGATCCTGCGCGACGTTACGGAGAAGCTCACCGAAAAGCGCGTGACCGATCCCCTACGCATATACGAATATGCGGTTGAATCGGGGCTGACGGCAGACGCGGCGGAGGCTGCTTACGAGAGCGTATACCGCTCGGTCAAAAACGAGATAAAGAGCGAGATGATAGCTAAGGTATGCTCGCAGGAATTCACTCCCGAAATGGCTAAAGCATACGCGAAAAGCATAGGCCTTAAGGAAAGGGATATAAGCGAGATTATCAGCATAGCTGAGAAGTTCGGAAAATCCTTCGAGCGATATTCCGAGGACTATATCAGATACCTAGAGAGCCTCGGAAACCAGAATACCGTTACGCACAAGCAGTAACGCCGATATATAAATTTCAGCGAAAGGAAAAGAAAAATGAAAAAGAACACACAGACTGCCGACAAGAGCGCACCCTACCGCACTCACGGTCTTGGCAAAATCACAGCCCCAAATAAGCCTAAGGACGAGCCGAAGGCATCGAGGATCATCGGCAAGGGTGATCTGCGCGACGGAGGCGCAAGGAAATAATGGAGGAGCGCGAGATGAGTGCGGCAGTCGAAGCCGCAAATGAAGAAAACGAATACGTCGGGGAGGTGACGGACGAGACTGCCGCGCTCACAGACGAGAGCGAGCCCGTTGATACGGAGGAGGCTCCCACGGCAACAGACGAGCCGCACCTGCCCGATTATGCCGAGATAGTTGAGAGCGACCTCAGAGCGCTCAGAGCGGCATACCCCGAGCTTGGTGAGATAAAAAGCATAACCGAGCTTGAAAATCCGCTCAGATACGCCGAGCTGCGCGACCTCGGTCTTTCACCGAAGGAGGCGTACCTCGCAACCGGCGGTCATAGAAGAAGAGCCGACAACCGCGCTCATCTTTCCTCGGCCGTGCCGAGGGGCGCAGGCTCTCCGAGGAGCAATATGACCCACGCAGAGCTTGAGCGCGCACGCGAGCTGTTTCCGGGGCTTGGCGATGCCGAGCTTCACGGGCTTTATAAAAAGGTAAGCGTATAACTTAGAGGGGCGGCATTCCGCCCCCCAAAAAAACAAAACATTCCAAAAAACAAAGGAGAAAAAAGCTAATGATAATCTATTCTAAGAATTCGGGCTTTACCAACGCTGCCGTCGGCAAGCTTGAAACCCCCATTAAGATGGTCATCGAGCATGAAAGCGACCTGCTCACCAAGAAGGGCGGTATATGCGACTGGCTCTTCAACGTTGAGAAGAGCGGCAAGTTCGGCGAGACCATCGTAGGTCAGAACGAGTTTGACGTCTTCCGCGCGGCGGCAGAGGGTGCTGCGGCAGAGGGCGATACCATAAGAGAGACCTATCGCAAGTTCATCGAGCATATTCAGTTCATGAAGGAGTTCACCATCACCGCAGAGATGATGGAGGACGCTAACTACGGCGTTGCACAGGACGCGAAGCGCAGAGCCGAGAACTTCACGAGAGCCTACTACAAGACGATGCACAAGATATGCGAGTACGCGCTCGCAAACGGTACTGCATCGAGTGGCAGCTTTGCAGGCGCAAGCATAGACCTCACCGCTCCCGACAATCTTCCCCTCTTTGCCTCCGCACACGTATGGGGCGCCTCCGAGGGTGTGAGCGGCACTCAGTCCAACCTCTTCTGGGGTGATATTTTCAGAAGCGGAGCGGATAGAGTCGCATCTGCGGGCGCATTCGAGGAGGCTCTCTCCGAGCTTTCCGTAAAGCTCCGTAATATGAAGGACGAGAACGGTGAGGTGCTTGGCTACACCGCAGACACCATTATCCTCCCCGGCAACAGACCTCTCGCCGAGCAGCTCACAAAGAAGGTGTGCGGCTCAGAGGGCGCGCTCGGTAACGGATACAACGATATCAACATTCACTTCGGCAACTGGAACGTGGTAGTTATGCCCAACTGGCAGACCGCCGACGACAGAGTTATGATAATGTCGAGCGAGGCGAACAAGAACCTCTCGGGTAATATGTTCTTCAACCGCGTTCCCCTCACCGTATCCAACTGGGTGGACAACCATACCGGCAATTACGTGTGGTGCGGCAGATGCCGTTTCGGCGTAGGCTTCGGCACGTACAAGCACATTCTTATGGCTATCGACTCCGCATCTGCGGTCGAAGGTGCTACCCAGCTGTAAATATAACGTTACATATCGCGGCTTATGACGCGATATAGCGCGGGCAAGTGAGATCGAAGACAAGGTGCTAAAATACACTGTCGGATCCGCTGCTCTGCGCGGGGCTGTCTTATCACCTTCAAGGCAGCCCCATAAAAATAAAAGAAAGGAATCGTGACAATGACATTTGGCGAATTAAAGCGCGCGGTCATACACCTCGGATTTGAAAAGGGGCTTGAGGACGATGCGCATCTTATGCCCGCGCTCTCGCGCGCCCTTTATACCCTCTTTAACGATATAAGAGTCGTAGCAACCGGGAAAATCCCAAGGCCGAAGACCGACGCGGAGCTTATATTCGATACTATGGCGCACACGCCGACAAGCACCGAAAGCTTTGTTATAAGCGGCAGAGCCTGCTCCTTCACCGTATCGGGCGAGGGCTCGTACACCCTGGATTCGGGTGCCACCTCGCGTACCTACAGATTTTCCTCGGATATGCAGCCCGTCAGGCTGTTCACAATCCCGGGCGCGGTCCTGTCCTTCGAGGGCAGCTTTGCATTTACCGTGTTCGATCTGGCGGTGGTGAAGTCGACGTGGAGCAGCTTTATTACGGATATTCCGATATGGTCCGAGCTTGACCGGGTTAATCTCGTTCGCAGATATCCCGACTTCATAGCCCCCGACGGAGCGCCTACAGGCGCTGACGGGAAGCCTATCGCGGGCGCAAGAATTGAAAACGGAGTGCTTCACCTGCCCCACGGATATTGCGGTCAGGTGTTTATATCCTACAGGCGCGCGCCGATTATCCCCTCCGGAATAGAGGACGAGGCGCTGGATATACCGGTAGGTGCCGAGGAGCTGCTGCCCCTGCTCGTCGCAGCTTACATATGGCTCGACGATGCACCCGATAAGGCGCAGTATTATATGTCGCTCTATCTTGAGGGCGCACGGGCATACAAGCGTGTCGCTACGGCAAGCACTGCCACAGGCTACGTCACAAACGGGTGGGCATAATGGCGGCAAAAATATCGACGAGCAAATACGATTACACGAGAAGCTACAGCAATTTCCGCGGTGTGGAGCTTGGCGGTGATGGCTCGGGAATAGACAAGAGCCGCCTTTCATACTCCGAAAATATGTGGCGCGACTACGACGGAGACGGTGGCGGAATTATCGAGAGCATACCCGGCTACAGACGTATCGGAAATTTCGGAGGTAAAATTCATTCCATATACCTGCAAAAGGTCGGCGAGGGCAAGGACTATATCCTTATACACGCAGGCACCTCGCTTTACCGAATGAAGGTTTCGGAGCGTGATTATTACCACTCCGAGGTGAAAATAGCAACGCTTGAGGACAAAAAATGCGCTCATTTTTCACACGGGGGTAAGGTATATATTCTCTCGGACAATAAAATCATTGAGGTAAGCGAGCAGGGGGAGGCAATAGAGGTAGGCGCCGAGGGAGCTATTCCCTACTCTCCGATAATCACAATGAACGGCGAGCCGTACGAGCAGAAAAACCTGCTCACAAGCAGCTTCCGCGCCCGCCTGCTTCTCAGCGACCCCTCCGAATACACCTACTGCACTCCGGGACTAAAGTTCACCGTACTTGACAGCGTTCTCGGGACCTGCGCTGTATCCGGAATAGACTATATGTACACGGGTGAGCTTTATATCCCAAGCATAGCAACGATAAACGGCAAGCGGTACAAGGTGCTTGAGATATCCGAGCAGGCGTTCTCGCTTTGCACTCTTATCAGCGAGATACACGTAGCCGAGGGAGTTGAAATAATACGAAATAACGCCTTCAGCTATTGTGCGAGGACAAAGAAAATATTTCTTCCTCGCAGCGTTCACACCATAGAGCATGGCGCGTTCGGTAACTGCCATGAAATGACCGATTTATACCTCGGGGCGGGACTTAAAACGCTGGGCGGCGCGGCATTCATCGAATGCTGGGTACTTGAGCGCATACATTACGCAGGCACTAGCGAGGCATTCGCTGCCATCGACGGAAAGAGCGAAGCTGAGGAATATGAGATAATCTACTCGGACGAGGACCGCAGTGTTGAGCTTACCCTCCCGATCTCCAGCGCATGCACGGCTATAAGCAGTGTGACCGAGAACGGTGAGGAAATAGAGTTTGTTTCCGTAATTGAGGAAGGCAACATAGTAGGTGTCAGAGTAAACAGCAAGGGGGCTTGGGACGGGGTATCCGACTTTCTCATTTCTGCGAACGACACGGGGGAGAGCTATGACTTCGGGATACGCGACAGAACCTATAACGGCTACTCCGCCATCACGGGCTGTACCGTTGCGGAGATCTTTGACAACAGAGTATTTCTCTCGGGAAATCCCGAACTGCCGAATACGGTATTCTACTCCTCTATAGAACGAACGGGCATGCAGAATCCGCTTTATTTCGGCGCACTCAATTACTTCAACGACGGAGTTGGAGGATATCCCGTACGTGCTATTCTTGCGGTTAACGACTCTCTCGCCGTTTTCAAGTCCGGAGACGACGGCTCTGGCAGTATATTCTATCATACCCCAACCGTAACCGGAGATGACTACGTCCCGAAAATATACCCCACAAGCTACGTTCATTCGGGCATAGGAGCGTACGGGGCGGCGCTTTCCTTCATGGACGACCCCGTATTCCTCGCCGACGGCGGAGTATATGCGCTCACCAAAAAGGCTATAAATTATGAGCGAAGCGTCGTTTGCAGGTCGCATAATGTAAATTATAATTTACTAAAAGAGGATTTATCCCGCGCTTCGATGACGAAATGGAAGGGATACCTCGTAGTGCTTGTAGGCGAAAGAGCGTATCTCGGGGATTCCCGCGCAACCTTCACGCACCGTACCGGAGCTACCGAATACGAATGGTTTTTACTTGACGGGCTTGGCAGCTACGAGGGCGATACGTCGGTATGGAGGTACGATTCCCGTGCTGTCGGAAATCTTTCGGTACACGAAAATCCCGGAGAGATTTACCCCGGTACTGTGTACTCAAAGGAGATTGACGGTGAGAGCGTATGCTACGGAATCCTTGACGGAGCGGAATATTCCATTTACACAACCGGGGAGTGTGCGGGAGGAAGCTTCTTCCCCGCCACGGTTGCCCTCGGTGCGGGGGACTTATTATTCTTCGGCACCGAAAGCGGAGCCGTTATGGTATTCAACAACGATAAGCGCGGTACACCGCCCGAGGTAATATCCGATATGGAGGACTTTGACCCCGAGGAATACAACCGGGTTATGGGCAGCAGGATACACCCGCTTTATTATTCCTTCGATAACCATACCGTGAGGTACGCGATCAAGACGGTATACGACGACTGCGGAATACCGCATCTTACAAAATCGACGGTAAAGCACTCTCTGGTAGTGAAGTGCCGCTGCTACTCGGAGGCAGAGGTGCTGTGCGAGGTTGGAACGAACAGCTCCGAATACAAGGAGGTAACGAGATTCCCGGGAGGTGTATTTTCATTCTCCGAGATGAACCTCGAGGCACTTGCTCTGTCCCCCGCGGATTATGCGAGCCTGCCCATATCCGAAAAGGAGAAGGGGTGGGTTGAGAAGCAGATAACGCTCTTCACCGAGGGTTACGCGTGCCCTATAGGAATATCCTCGATATCCTACAGATACCACGTAAAGGGCAAAATCAAGCGCAGCTAAAACAAGAAAGGAAAGAAAAGAAAGAAAAGTGACAGTAACTAAAATCACAGATGCGGATATATCGAGCCTGAGAGTATCCTCACTTCCCTCAAGGCCGACAGCCCCCAAATCCTTCGGCGGTGCGGGATATACCGCAACACAGCTCAAGGAGGCGTTCGACAGGCTTCCGCTGTACATAATCTCCCGTTTCAACGAGCTTATAGAGGATATCACGCGCGAGGGTGAGGAGGGCTTGCTCGGCTCCGTGCCGAGCGGAATCGAGGAAGGGCACACGCTTGCAGACCTCGTTGCAGACATCAAAAACGGAAATATGTCAACATATCTTGACGTATTAGGCGAATCTCTTGCCGAACGCATCGTCGCAGTTAACGAGGAGATGGAGAAATTACGCACGTCGTACGGCAGCTCCATTGACGACGTGAACGCATCGGTCGAGACGGTGCGCTCTCTTGAGGATTCGGTTGCGGAGATATACGAGAGATTGGACGATGCGGATCTTGAGATATCAAGAGCCAAAAACGGCGTAGCAAATCTCAACATTCTCCGCTCTGCCGACATAAAAAATATATATGCCGAGATCAAAAAACCCACCGAGATCAGCATAGATTGCGGCGGACCCGCCGATCTCGCGTAAAGGAAAGGAGAAACAATGATAACAGTAAAGCACAGGCGTGCAAGCGAGGAGGAATGGCTTGAGCTTGACCCCGTTATTCCCGACGGTGAGCTTGCCCTTATAAGCAGAGCCGGTGGGTATGACATCAAGATAGGTGACGGTGTCAAAAAATACTCCGAGCTTTCCCCGCTTATCGGCAAGAGCTACATGATAGAGGACGAGGAATACGAGGTCACCCTCTCTCACAGAGACCATGCACGCTTCCCCGGGATATACACGCTTGACATCACCCTCGATGCAGAGGGACACGACGACTACGTTTCCATACTTACCTTCGACACTCTCGACGAGGACCCGATGCTGACAATATACGACTATGAGTCTATGTTTTTCAGCGGTTGCGACGTTGAGGACGGCATCTTCGTTCCCAAGGCAGATACGCACTACACGCTTATTTTCTGGCAGGATTACGTAATGAACTGCCACGTAAGAGGTGTATATGTGGGATAAGATACACCTTCTGACCTCGGAGGCAGAGGCTGCTTCGAGTAAAGAGTATTCCTTAAGTGACATAGGCGTAGTGAGCTTTACCGCCCCTGAGAGCGGTGCGGTTCTTAAATCCGTAAAGATTTACGGAGCGTTGGAGGGCATCTACGAGGGACCGGAGGGAGGCGTTGGATATACGGCGGATGACGGCAGCACGCATATCACGGTACGCGTCCACGGCAAAAATTTCATGGACGGGTATGAGCTTGTACGGCTGATGAAGCAGTGCGGCTCACCTGCATACGGCGGCGAATACGATGACGAGCATTTTCTCTACCTGACGAGCGCTGAGGCATGCCAGATGGCAAGCCCCGATAACATCTTTATTCCGCCCAAGATCCACACCTTTACAGCCTCGCTGCTCCTCGACGAGGATATAAAGAACGGCGGAAAGCTTACCCCGGGAATTTATTTTGAATTGCACGGACGCTCGGCGATGGCGGCAAGCGCGGCGACGAGCGGCGTCGGTGAGGTTGAGGTAACTCTGGCGACGCCGTTCGGATATCTTTTCAAGGGTATAACACACAAGCCGCTCGGAATAAACAAGGCACTGCCCGTGAGGTATGACTCGGTCAGCCTCACACTTGGCACGAAGGCAAGCTATGAGCCGTACGACGGCGAGAGCGTGGACTTCAATATCGGCACTCCTCTGTACTGCGATTACTACGGCGAATTATGCGACGAGCTGGATTGCGTAAGCGGAATTCTGACACGCAATATTATAGCCGTAGTTATTGACGAGTCGGTAGTCCTCACGGAGGTTGATTACGAGGGATATCCCTGCCTGTCAATGCCGTTGCCGGTGAGGGCGGGAGCCTTCGATGCGAGCATGGACGAGTTCGGGTGGGCGAGCAGCACCGAGGACTTTGAATTCGGCGACTGGCTCATATTCATCGGACCCGATATGGAGCATTTGTACATATACTTCATGGACGGTCTAAGCCCCGAGGAGGCGAAAAGCATAATCGTAGGAAGGAAGCTGACATATACGCGCGCAGTGCCCGAGGTTATCGAGCTCGGACAAAAAATTAAACCTAAGCTCGGAGGCGGTCTGCGTTACGTAGAGGTATGCAGCATGCTGCGCCCAACGGTAGAAATAAAATATCTGGCAAAGGAGTAAACGATGTACGGAAGACTTGATGAAAACGGAAGGCTTGAAATATACGACAAGCCGTATATTATGCTCGGCGGCACGCTCGTCGCCAATCCGAGCGATGAGGTAATGGCGTCAGCGGGATATAAGCCTCTTATATGCGAGAGAGCGCCGGACGTAAATCCCGGCGAGATACTCGAGATAAGATACGAAGATACAGGAAAAGCAATAAAAGCGGTTTATACCGTTTCTGGAGGTTAAATGACAAGTATAATTTATAAAATCGTCGCAGGATTCGGCGAGTGCCGGAAAATACGCGGTACCTGCGCCGACACGGCGCGGATCGAGGTTGAAGGGGCGAGCGACGGATTTATATCAATAGGCGAGCTTTCCTGCCGCCTTAAGGACGGCGTCGGCAGAATGCCTCTCGGGCTATTGCCCGACGGAGAATACTCGCCGCTGTTATTCACCGAAAACGGAGTTACCAAGCTCGAAAAAATCAGAAAAAGCGAGCGCGGTATATCCCGCTGTGAGCTTGATGCAGAGCTTATATCAAGAATGCTTTTACGCCTTGAGAGCTGCGAGGAAAGAATAATTCTCCTCGAAAAAAAGCTCTCGGGTATAGAGGCGGCAATCAGAGGCTCCGCGCTGCTCTGAAAACAAAAACAAGAAAGGACGTAAAAATGAAAAAACTCACCAAGATACTCGTGCTTATCCTCGTTTTGTCGCTATTTTGTGCGACGACCGCCTTTTGTGTAGGTGCAGAGGAGCTTACGGGTACAGCAAACGAAGATACGGCAGAAGCTCCTATAGAGGCTGCCGACGAGGCAGAGGAGGACAGCTTCTTCTCCCTGCTTTTCGATGCAATAGCAAGCTATTCGAGCGAGATAATGTCAGCCCTGTCGCTCATCGGCTCACTTATAATCGCATTCGCCTATAAAAGCGGTCTTACTCCTATGCTAAGAGGCGCGCTCGGCGGTATGATGAATAGCGTCAACGCCCTGAAGGAGGGGGTAGCAGAGGGCGATGCAAGACTCGATAAAATGAACGAGGCACTTAACGCACGCCTTGCCGAGAACGAGAAAAGCATCGACGAGATGTCAAGGCTTATGCCCGAGCTTTCGGAGCTTGCGAGGGCGGCAAGCGCAGAGGACGGTATGAGGCGGGAGCTTTCAATACTGCTCACCGAGCAGATAAATATGCTCTACGATATCTTTATGTCATCGGGGCTGCCGCAATACAGAAAGGACGAGGTGGGCGAAAGAGTTGCCGTAATGAGGCGGCTGATCGCCTCGGAGGGCAAGGAAGATGACGCGTAAAATGCTTCTTTCCGCCCTGGCACTCGCGGTATCCGTCCTCCCGCCTCTGGCGGCAATAATATCCTACTTCCCTCTCTGGTCGGAAAGAGGCGGAGAGGCGGTTTTGTCGGGCTTTACAGCGCTGCTTCTTCTCTTGGCTGCGGCGCCTGTATATAAGCTCCTGCACCGCATTTTTGCCTCGCCGAGCGTATGGCTCAGCTGGCTTTTAATATTCCTGCTTTTCCTCGCGCTCTCGCGTGTGGCAGACGAGATGGTTGTCGTATCATTCGTAGGATTTATATCAAACGCCGTAGGTGCGCTTCTTTTCAAGCTGGCAAGGAAGGGTGAGAGGAATGAACAGATTTGACGAGGGGCTTCTCGAATCGGGCAACCTTATGCGCCGCGGCTATTCCTTCTTAACCGAGAACTCGGGTAAGGCGATCGCGATTCTTACAGCGCTCATAGCAATACTCCTGACCTTCACCGATATTGCCATGCCTACGGTAGTGACCGGCGGGCTTACCGCCGAGCTTTGCGTTATGCTCGTCGCCTCTTACGTGATATATTTTTCTCTTGAGGATTCGGGCGAGAGGCTCGGCAAGGAGAGTGAGGAATACCGCAAAAGGGAGGCGGCGCTCTCCGAGCGTGCGGCAATGATATCGGGCGAGGATATAGGCGCGCTCAGGGAATTCTGTATCCGTTATTCAAGGGAAGAATTAGAATACCGCAGGCGCACCTGCCTTATTTCCGCAGGGGTATCAAAAGAGGAATACGATAAGGGCGAGGGTAGCGCATCTACACCCGCCGCAAGACGTGCTATAAGGCGCGCAAAGAGAATGCGAGCCGTGGAATTAACACCCGCAACCCTTCTCGGCGGCGTACGCCGCGGAGGCATGAGCGAGCTTAAAAATCCCGAGCGCGGAAAGCTCTTCGCACTTATCCTTAAGCTCATTCCCACCACGCTCTGCATGGCGTTCACCGTTTCGATGATGATAACGGCAAAGGGAGGGCTTGACGCAGGTGCTGTCATAAGCGGCATAGTCAAGCTGTCTACCCTTCCGATAATTGCCATGCGCGGCTACGTTCAGGGCTACCGCTATGCAACCGAAAGCCTTTTGCGCTGGCTCGAAACAAAGGAAAAGCTCCTCGGTGCATTTATAGCCGAGAAGACGGACTCACGCGATTGACAACCTACGGCTTTTATGATAAAATCTAGTTAGATTTTATCGGCTGTGCCGAGAGAGGAGGGTGACGCATGAGATACGACAAGGAGCGCGACATAATATCGGTAGACGTCGACGAGATTATCAGGCTCGCAAGACGCGGTATGCCGGGTATTCTGCCGTCGGACGACGATACTGCACCCGGAAGACCCTCTGCCACTCTGCGCCGCGCCGCTCTCGGTGAGGAGGACCCTACGCCCCTCACCTACACCCTCCCTCTCTCGGAGTACAGCTTCGATATATCGGGTAGGGCAGATGCCCTCGGAGATGGTCTTGTAACCGTTCTCTACCCTACGGCATCATCACCCGATAAGCCCTCGCGCGAGGAGACCGAGCTTTCCCGCGGACGAGCCTTTATACTCGGATATATCTACGCCCTGACTGCGGGATACGATACCGTCGGCCTGCGCGTTATATACGCAAACGAGCGAAGCGGTGAGATATGCACGAGCATCGAGCAGGTGGGGATTTCAAGCCTTAAAAAATTCTTTGATAAATGTGCCTCCGCCCTTACAAAATACGCACAGCCCGAGATAGAGCGCGTGACCGTGAGAATGCCCGGAATGAAGGCTATGAAATTTCCCTTTTCCGCCGTGCGCGACGGTCAGAGCGAGCTTGTCAGGGCAACCTACCGCACGCTTGCTAAGGGCGAGAGGCTTTACGCCTGCGCGCCCACGGGTACGGGTAAAACCGTTTCGGTTCTCTACCCTGCACTTAAGCTATACGGAGAGGGTAAGCTCGACAAGGTCTTTTACCTGACACCTAAGGGCACTACGGCTGTCGTGGCTGGAGAATGTATAGAGCTTCTCGCCTCGGGCGGAACCGCCATACGCGCGGTTATTCTCTCCTCAAAGGAGCGCGCCTGCACCGAGGAGCTTGTATGCCGTAAGCGCGCGTCGCTATGCAGACATTCAAGCCCGACGCACCTCTCGGACGCCACCCTCGCACTATATAGCGAGGGGCTTACCGTTGCTACGGTAAAGGAGATAAAAGAGGTCGCGCGCCGCTTCTCGGTCTGTCCGTACGAGCTTGAGCTATGCTATTCCGAGCTTTGCGATGCCGTTATATGCGACGTAAACTACCTATTTGACCCGCGTGTGTATCTGCGAAGATATTTTGACGAGGGCGGCCGCTACGGCTTTCTCATAGACGAGGCGCACAACCTCGCCGAGAGAGCGCACGAGATGTACTCTGCCGAGCTGTGCCCCGACGAAATAAAGGAAATACTTGCAAGTCCCTTCGTATCCCCCGTATCAAGGCTGGCTAAGGAAATGCCGCCCTTGCTTATAAAGCTCAAGGCGGTGCTGTTCCCCTACGTGAGGGACGAGCTGCGCATGGACAAGGATGGGCGCGAGGTGGGTGCGACGCACCTCTCGGAGCTACCCGCCGAGCTGTACGGAGTGATTGACGAGATGCTCGCGATCACCGACTCCGAGCTTAAGGCGGCGTACGCCGCAAAGGACGAGGACGCGGATAACCGCATTTTCCTCTTACGCGAATTGCACTACGGAATAAAGCGCGCAAGAGATACGGCAGAGCTGTTCGACGAGGGCTACCGCCTTTTCATTTTCTATAACAACGGACAGATGAAGGCTCAGCTCTACGCAATAGATACGGGGCGTATCCTCGACATGATGCTCTCGCGCGGACGCGGCGCGGTATTCTTCTCCGCTACGCTCTCCCCCTTAGACTATTACAAATCCGTCCTTGGCGGCACGCGAAGCTCCACTACGATGGAGGTGTCATCACCCTTCGCCCCCGAGAGCCTGTCGGTATCCATCATGGATAAGATCAGCACCCGTTACTCTGAAAGGGAGCGTACTCTCCCCGCAGTATCGAGGGCTATTGCCGCGGCAATCTCGCCGAGGCGCGGCAGCTATATGGTATTCGCACCCTCGTTTGAATATCTTGAGGGGCTGGCGCGCGATTTTACCAAAAAGTACCCGAAGATAAGAGTTCTTACACAAAGACGGGATATGACCGCGCGCGAGAAGGCGGACTTCCTCGCAGAGTTTGAGCGCGGCGGTGACTCCTACCTTGTCGGCTTCTGCGTGATGGGCGGCATTTACTCCGAGGGCATCGACCTCGTCGGCAAGCGCCTTATCGGCGCGGTTGTCGTGGGTATAGGTATTCCCTCCCTCTCCTATGAGCGCGAGGCGATTGCAGAGTACTATGAGGAAAGATATGAGGCGGGAAAGCAGTTCGCATATATCTACCCCGGTATGAACAGAGTTCTGCAGGCGGCGGGCAGAGTTATCCGCCACGAGTCTGACCGCGGAATTATAGTTCTGATAGACGACCGCTTCGATGACCCGATATATAAAAAATCCATACCTGCGCTCTGGCGTGGTATGGAGTACGTGGGTGATGCGAAGGAGCTGAACGAGCGCATCAAGGACTTCTGGCAAGAGGTGGATAAGGAGAATGAAATTAAGTAGACCTCGATACAAAAACAAACTTTAGTTTACATTAACCGCATAAAAGACAAAGCTTGAGCCCCTCGACGTCCGAGGGGCTCTTTTTTGTTTTGGGTTCTCGCTTTAATGCATTTCAGCTGTTATACTATAGGTTATGCGCCTACGTAAGTGCTTTCAACGGCAAGGTAGCCGGTATTGTTTTCGCTGTACCATCTTGCATTGATAACGTAGGTCTTGCCCGCCTCGAGATAACAGGTCATACGGAAATTGTTATTGTGTCCGCTGTCATCATCGTAGCAGATCTGATTTCCGTCTGCATCATAGAGATAGCCGTAGGTATTAGCGTATGCGAAGGACTTGATAACGTAATTTCCGGTCTTCTCGGGGGTTATGGTTATTTCAACCATCTGACCGCCCTTAACGTAATTGCATACCATACCCTCACCGTCGGATATATCGGGAAGGACACCCGGCTCGTCGAAGGTGATAGCGTAATCGAAGCTGCCGTCAGCGCCGAGAGGCACGAAGGCAAAGCGAACGAGATACTCGCCGTCAGCGTAGCCAAGCTCGGATGCCGCAGCCTTTACAGCCGCTACCGAGAATACCTTGGCGCGCACTCCATCATATTCGTCAACCTCGATACCGTCGAGGAATATCTCCTCATACTCACCGTCCTCACCCATAACGAGTATAGATACGGAGGTGATAAAGGTGGTGTTATCCTTTACGTAGTAGCCTACGACGAAGCTCTCGCCGTTGCCGTAGCGGAGCGTGAAGTCCTCTAAGATTATACCGCCGTCAGCACCGTTCTCATTCTTAAGAGCGCAGGCAGCGCAGACGAAGCCGTTGCCGTCCTCTGCCTCGGTCCAGTAATGACCCATGGCGGGATTGCTGTGATATTTGTTCACAATCTGACCGCACACCTCGCACCCCTCGATCTCGTATCCATCCTGAGTACAGGTGGGAAGCACGTAGTACCAGCTGTAGTGGTGGCTGATGTCGGTATTTACCTCAGTATTTCCGTAGCTGTCGGTGTAGGTACGAGTACGCTCGCAGAGCATATTCATATTGTAGGTGTAATCGTTTCTGTACCAGCTTCCGTCGGCATGAACCCTCAGATCGTAGAGCGTGAACATGTATCCATCTACGTAGGTATATGCATACTCTTCTCTCTGAAGCTTTGTATCGCTGCCCGAATATACATGGGTCTGCTTATACGCATCTCTGCCGAACGGAGCGTCATAATCCTCGGTAAAGGTGGTTCTCTTATAATCCCTGACGCTGCCGTCTGCATAGGTGAAGGCATAATAATACTCATCCCAAGTTTTTCTGTAAGCCCGGTACTGCTCATAGCGAACGGGATCGGTGGTATTCAGCTTGTTGACGGTTATATATCCGTTCTTATAATACTCACCCTCGTTGTTATACTCATTGTAGCTCTCGTAGGTGCTTTTACAATCAGGACAGGTGTAAAGCGTCGAGGAATAATTGTCGCCCTCGGTTATCACACCCTCGCCGTAGGCGTGATACTGCCTCTTCTCACCGTCCATCTTATAGGTTACCTCATAAGCAGCCTTGCCGGTGCCTTCATCGTAGCCGAACTGATAGGTTACGTAGCGCTCGGCATAGCAGCCGCTCTTGAGCCAGTAGGTAGTATATCTGATTACGAAGCCGCACTCCTCGGGGTCGGTAACGGCACACGTAGTCGTGTAAGTGTTGGGGTCAAAATTGAAGTGTCCACTCGTGCTGTACTGCCAGTCTCTGAGCGCGCCCTCGATCCAGGTCTCGTTGTCTACGTGCCAGCCGTCAAAGTCGCAGAACGTTTCATTGATATCTACGTTGACGTACTCTCCGCAGGCACAGCCCGAGATATATGCGTATCCGCCGCAGCTGCAGCCGAGAGCCTTGAGATCTACCTTTTCGTTCTGAACCTCTATATGCCAATAATTCTCGTAAGAGTAGCTGTAATCGCAATCGCGGCAGCTCACGGCCACAGTCACGCCATCCTCACATCTCTCAGCTCCCTCGTGGAGAGTAGCCGTGTTTACGTAATCGTGTGAGCTGCTCCAGGTCGTATATTCACACGATGCGGCAACCTCGCCGATTGAAATTATTACGGAATGGTATGATACGGACGTGCAGTTTGCCTTGTTTCTTTCGGAATAGTAGCTATCCTGAATTCTGAGACCGCACTTGTAGCAGCTTTCGGTCTGAACACTAATCGTGCGTCCTTCCTCGTCGACGTAGCTATTTCCGTTACCCATCGTGAAGCAGTCGGTATAATTGCGGTATCTGCCCTCCTTGCCGCAGGCACACTGAAGAACCTCAATATATCCGCCGCAGCCGCCGTTCTTCTCAACGTCGAGAATCGCTACTCTGCCGAGATAGTGGCGGTTCATGGTCTGACTTTCACTGACACCGCATACGCTGCACTCGTGAGTTATCTTAACGCCCGCCTCACAATCGGTGCCTGGGGTCAGAAGCTCGAGGGTGGTCTCGAAGCTGTGACCGTTCATAATGCTAAGGCTGTATTCAACGTCGCACTTTGTACAGTAGTAGAAGCCGGTACCAAGACCTGTACAGCCGTCAGGCTCTACTCTCTTGCTCTCGTCCTCACAGATATCGTGGTAGATAATCTCATAAGGAAGCTCTGTAGCCCACACGTCGGTTACGGTGTTGTACCAGAATGAGCGACTGCCGGCATAGTAGGCTTTCTCAACCTTACCAACATTACCAATATCAATATTATCAATGCTACCATCAACGCTACCGGTGCCCACAGCCACGCCGCACGCGTCGCACTTACCGTCCTTATCGGCATCTACGTGATTGCAAGCTTCTTCATTCTGATATCCGTCGACGTAGAATTTTACCCAGCCGCCGCAGTAATAATCACTTACTTGAATACCGTCAAGTCGGAACTTCTCGGGATCGTACGAGACCTCAATCTGAGTTATCTCGGCATTGTCGCCAAAACCGTAATCTGCTACTATTTCAAGCGCCTCATCCATATCGGCGGCAATAAATACGTAGCGGTAATTAGCGTCGTCATTTATCGTATAAGCGGTAACCTGATAGAGGCTGATGGTCTTTGCCTCACCGCCGATTACGCCCATAAGCTCGTCGTAGCCCTCGATATCAAGGATATCCTCGGGAGCCTTCGTAGCCTCGTATCCGAAGAAGATGGTAGCCGTACCGGATACGTACTCGTTGCCCATAATAGAAACGTTAACGGCGTATATGCTGCCGTTGCCGGAAAGCTCGGTAGAAAGAGTGAAGTATCCAAACGCCTCGGCTATAACCTTATTCACCTCTTTTACAGCGACGCCTACGTTATAGTCGCTGACCTCAATGCCGAGCATCGGGAGCATAAGCTCATAGAGGGTTACCTCGGAAAGCTGTCCGATAGCGTCAAGCACTTCTGCCTTAAGCTCATCTGCAGTACCCTGGTAATTGGTTGCTCCTATGAGAAGCTCGGAAAGCTTCTTCTGCATATCAGCCATAGCGAGTGTGTCGGTGACGAACTCGTCGCGCTCCATGGGTGTGCCGCCGCTCACCATACTCATGAAGGAGTATACTGCGCCGAGAATATCCTCGCGGGATACGCCCTGCTCCTCGAGCGAGCCGAGAAGCTCATACGCGGTAGTATCAAGAAGTGCGGATATACTCTCGACAAGATGCTCATAGCTGCCGCCGAGAATATCGTCGTATACATCCTTGATGCTCTTTTCCGCAAGTGCCTCGTTGAGTGCAATAACCTTATCGCAATCGAGCGTGTATACGCTGTTGCCGTTCTTCTGCACGGTCTCGGTGCATACGGCATTAAGGAAGCCGCCGATCAATCTGTCGGCATCGGCTACGTTAGCCGCGATAAGCGCGCTGAGTATCGGGTAAGCCTCGTTCTTATACCACTCGTACATCGTGAATATAGCGCCTACGGGGCTGCTCGTGTTGTCAATGGGATATACCATCGCGTTGTTCTGAGGACCGCTCGACTGGGTATTAACGTCAAGAGTAAGGTAGAACGCATCGTTGAGTATGGACGCCTTGATCGTGCCGACCTCAATTGCACCGCCGCTGATGAGGGTGATAGTACCCTTTCCGTAGCCGGTGATATTTCCGTCCTCGTCATTGGTGAGCCAAAGCTCGTCAAGCTCTACCGTACACATATCTCCGATAATGCTTCCCTCGGTGTATATAACGACGTCGTGAAGCTCGACGGAGAGTCCGAGAGCAAGGAAGCTGTCAAGCATATTGGTGTAATAGCCAACCGCCACCTCAAGCGTCTTTCCGCATCTGCCGCAGACCTTACCGTCGGTGTGTCCGAGCATGGGAGTAATGGAAGTCTCCTTCTCGTCGCCACAGATCTCACACTTCTCGACACTGTAGCCGTAAGCCTCGCAGACGGGCGCTACAACGTTAACTACGCGATATGCGTGCGAGCAGGGGCTGCCGCAAACGGAGCAGGTTTTGTCAACAATAGTATGCATACCGGTGGCTGCTGCCGAAACCGACTTACATACGGTACAGTACTTATCCTCGCCGCAGGTGGGCGCATCGAGGTTCCAGGTATGGTCTACCTTAGAGAGTATTTCGGTGGTCTTGCTGCCGCAGGAGCATGCCTTAACTATCTTACCCTCTGCGATACAGGTAGCATCAACTCTCTCCACCTCTACGTACTTGTGGTCGCATCCGATGCCGCAAACGGAGCAGATGCCGCCCTTCATATTATGCTTTCCGGTTGCAACCTTATCAACGTGGTTACAAACAAGACAGTACTTAGCCTCGCCACAGGTGGGGTTCTTAAGGTTCCACATGTGTCCGGTCTTCTTTATCTTCTCGGTCTTCTCATCACCGCAGGAGCAGACTCTCTTTATGTATCCGTCCTCGGTACAGGTAGCCTCTACCCTCTCGGCATCAACGTACTTATGTCCTGTGGGGTTCTTATAGTTATCCTTCTTGCCGCCCTCGCAGTGCTTGCACGCATGGAGAGTGTATCCGTATTCGGTACAGGTAGCCTCTACGGTGGTAACAACGTACTCATGCTCCTTCTGAGGAAGAACCTCCTTGTGAAGCTCGCCGCAGCGGCCGCACTTGTTGGTTACGTGACCGGGAGCGGTACAGCTTGCCGCAGCCTTTCCGTCAAGCTGCCAATCGTGGCCCAAAGCAGGCTTATGCTCCTCGTTCTTCTTTCCGCAGGAGTTACACTTGTGGTCTACCTTACCGTGCTTGGTACAGGTTGCCTCCTCGTTGTAATCCTCCTTGAAATCGTGGCCCTTAGCCTTCTCGCCCGCTATAACGACGGTACGTCCGCAGCGCAGGCAGATATGAGTTTCATATCCGTCCTCGGTACAGGTAGCGGGATTGATAAGAATTCTGTCCTCGTGACCTCTGTACTGACATCTCTCTGCAGGGGTCATCTTGGTTACGGTGTAGTAGGAGAAGTGCTTGGTCTCGAATACCACGTATCCGCCCGAGTATTTCGCCTCAACGTATTGGAGCGTGGGGTTACCCTCATCGTCCTCGGTGAGCCACCATACTGCGATGCAGTCGGGGTCGTCCTCGGGGGTGAGCGTGTAGGGGATCTTTACGGTAACGGTGCCTGCGAAGCTCTCTACCTCACCCTCTCCGTCACTCATAGTGAACTCAAATATATCGGAGTCGCCGATCTGCTCGCTCATATCCTCGGTGATCTCAACGTCGGTGACCTCATCCTGCTTCTGAGTGGTAGCGGAAATGCTTACGTCGCCGGTAAGAGCGCCTGCGGTGGTGGAGTCAAGAGCTATGGAAGCATCCTTAAGCTCAACCTCTCCGACGTCCTTAAGCGTGTCGGAGCTTACGCTCGAATTGGTCTCGGTCTTGCTCGAAATTGTGGTCTTGGTCTCGCCGCACGCACAGGTGTAGGTGGTAACGCCACCCTCGGTTACGCCCTCGCCCCATACGTGAGCATTCTCATCGGTATAGCCATCTGTGTAGCTGTGTCCGCAGCCGGTAACGGAGCAGGTATAGAGCTTAACGCCCCCATTGATACAGGTAGCCTCCTTGTCAACGGTAACACGGTACTCGTGTCTGTCTACCTCCTCGGTCTTCGTATCGTTCTCTCCGCAGGTAGTACAAACGCCGGTATAGGTGAGCTGATATCTGCAAGAGGTATCGACTACTGCAACCTCGGACTGAACCTTCCACTCGGAAACGGAGTGACCGAAGCTATGCGCTACTACGTTGGTATAGTTGTCGGGGCAGTTAGCGCAGGTGTAGGTCTCATATCCGTCCTCGGTACAGCTTGCCGCACCAGATGCCGTGAGCTTATATTCGTGTCCCTCGGGCTGCTCTATGGTCTGGCAGTCGTCACGGGTACAGATTCTGCCCTCGGTGCAGCTGACCGTATCTACGTTCCACAGATGCTCAAGATGAGGTGTGGTCTCGGTAAGCGTGTAGGAGCAGCCATGGCAGGAGGTAACGGTTACACCACCCGTAGCACAGGTAGCCGCCACGCTCGAGGAGGTGTAAAGCGAATGGTTGGTATAGTCAAGAGAGCCGTAGCTTATCTCGCAGGTCGAGCAGACAGCCTGCTCGCCGCAGGTTGCGGTGCCGCCCTCGTGCGCGCTTACGGTAGACTTTTCACCGCATATGCACTCATACCAGTGTCCCGAGGCATCGCCCTCGAGAAGGTTATACTCATGCTCGTGATTGAGCGCGGGCGCTATAACGTATCCGCACACGGTGCAAAGCTCATGCTCGTCAGCGGTAGCGGGACCGCCCGATACGTGCGCGCCGACAGCGTCCTTAGCACCGCAGACGGTACACTCGTGTGCGTGGCCGTCCTCCTCACGGTAGCCGTACGAATCAAGCTCGTACGCATGAGCCAAGACGGGGATAGTCTCGGTCTCGGTCTTCTTACATTTTGCGCACTCACGGGAGACGGAGCCCTCGGCAGTACACGTAGAATCTACTCTTTCGGTCTCTGCCCATTCATGCTCGCAAATAAGGTCGCGAGCCTGATCGAGAAGTCCGCTTACAACGTCGCACGATGCAAGTGCGAACAATGAAAGCGCAACTAATAGCATAAGTAAAAGAGCCTTCGATAAATGCTTTCTCATGATTTCTTCCTTTCAATATATAAAATTTAATGTAATGACTTAAATAAAAGAGGCTGCCCGCCGTTGTCCGGCGGGCAGCGGTAAATATACTATATCAAGGCACGCCGTATAGTGGGGCAAGCGTGACACATTGAGACATATGCTTACACATAATATTATAAATATTTAATCAAATATGTCAATAGTATGAACGAATTTCATTTATTAAATATGATTTTGCTATTTCTATAAAATATGCCGCCAAGAACCAAGCAAAGGCTCTCAGCGGCAATTCTTATATTAATAGGTTGCAAATCAATACTTCTCGATAAGCCCAAGTGTAAGCGAGGTTGATATCTCGGTTGCCCTTGGCAAGAAGGTCATATAGTCCATTCCCGCATCTCCGTCGGCAGAGTCGGATATAGCGCGGACCACGGCACAAGGCGTGCCGTTCACAAACGCTACGTGCGCCACCGCCGCACCCTCCATCTCACAGGCTACGGCACCGAAGTCGGAGGATATCCTTGCCTTATCGGCAGCCTCGGCAATAAATTTATCACCCGAGGCAACGGTACCCGTGATGAAATTCACCCCGAGCGCACTCGCGCGGTCGGATAAAACCTCAATAGCACGGGGATCCGTGTCAAAATAAACGCGGTTTATGCCCGATACCATTCCCTTCGGATCTCCGAGAGCCGAGGTATCCATATCGTGCTGAACGAGAGAGGTTGCAAATACTATATCAAGAGGGCGGAGCGACTTATCGAGCGCGCCGCCAACCCCCGTATTCACTATAAGCCCAGGGGAGAAATTGAGTATCATAGCCTCGGCGCATATAGCGGCAAAAACCTTGCCGATACCGCACTTAGCAACCGTAACACGCTTACCAAAGAGGCTACCCGTGTAAAATTTAATGCCGCTTATCTCGGCAAGCTCCGCGTCCTCAAGACGGGAGATGATTGCGGCAACCTCGCCGTCCATAGCGCCGATTATGCCTATATCACAGCACTTATTCATAGCGTCTCCTTATACTTGAAGTCAACCTCGGAGCATGAGAGAATATCAAAATATCTCTTAGCCTCAGCGCGAGCCGCAGCGACGTCGAGATTTTTATAGTTACCGCACTCCTCGCGGCTCTCGCCCGGCATAGCACGCTCCCACTCGGAGATATCACGTAGCACTGAGAGCGTAATCCTTAGAACCTCGGCGTTGTCGGCATCGCGTACGAGCAGGTAAAAGCCGGTTTGGCAGCCCATAGGGCCAAAGTATATCACGCGCTCACCTATCTCGCTCTGCCTTATCAGCGTAGCGAACAGATGCTCGAGGGAATGCATCGTGAGATTGTCCATATAATCTCCCGCATTGGGTACACGCGTACGCATATCGTAGGTGGTTATATCCCCGTCGATGCGCGACACGTAGATGCCCTCGGTGATATAATCGTGGTTGACCGAGAAGGACGCTATACGCTTAATTTCATTCATCAGAACTTAATTCTCTCGGCAATATAAGACTTAACCTCGGAAAGAGGAATACGTACCTGCTCCATAGTATCTCTGTCACGTACGGTTACGCAGCCGTCGTTTTCGGTATCGAAGTCGTAGGTAACGCAGAAGGGAGTACCGATCTCGTCCTCACGGCGATATCTCTTACCGATAGAGCCGGTCTCGTCAAAGTCAACGGGGAATTCCTTGGCAAGCTCGTCATAAAGCTCAAGAGCCTTATCCGAGAGCTTCTTGGAAAGAGGAAGCACCGCAGCCTTTACGGGAGCAAGGGCGGGATGAAGGTGAAGAACTGTACGGACGTCACCCTCGCCTATGGTTTCCTCATCGTATGCGTCAACAAGGAAAGCAAGGGCTACACGGTCTGCGCCGAGAGAGGGCTCAACTACGT
>CAYZZJ010000011.1:0-26374 GCA_964482885.1 uncultured Ruminococcus sp.
GTTCAAATCCCATCTCCGCAACCAGAAGAATTCAGTTACCCTTTTGGGTAGCTGATTTTTTTATTTTTTGGTCGCTGGGTGGTTTGAACCTCCCGAGCTACGCTCTATGACCTGAGCGCTCGAGCGCAAAGCGTGACGAGTGCGTCGGGGTCCATTCCGCGCGAGCGGAATGCAGCGTCATTCGTAGTGCTCGCCCGACGAATAGATGATAGCCCTCCCCTGCTCTTCAAATCCCATCTCCCGGGCCAAAATGAAAAGCAGTCACTCACGTCTGCGCTTTCCCTTTCCCGCTTCGCGTGGAGATGAGCTTTGACTTGCCTCAAATTACAAGTTTTTCCATTGTGCATAGGGAAACCGTGAATTTTTCTTTGAAATGCTTGACAATTTTTTTGCCGTGTGATAACATATTTTGCAATAGTGAGCTTTTTGCTTTTTGATGATAATATATAGTAGCGGAGATCTAATGCTGCGGTAGCTATTGTGAAATCCAAAATGTAAATGAAAATTTGCAGATGACCGTGAGGTGCAAAATGAAAAAAACCTATGTAACGTCTATGCCAAATCACATTGGCGCATTTTTGAAAGCCAGCAAATGCTTTTCTGCTTTGGGAGTAAATATCACGCGTGTCAGCTATAACAAGGCGGTTGATTCTCACACGCTTTTTATTGATGCGGAGGGGACGGAGGAACAACTGAAAAGAGCGGATATTGAGCTGGAAAAAATCGGATATTTGCCAAGCAGCCTGAGTAAATCCAGCGTTGTTTTAATTGAGTTTTGTCTTAGGGACGTTCCGGGCAGTGTTACGAATATCTTGATGCTGATAAACGATTTTAATTTTAATATATCGTATATCAGCTCGCAGGAAAACGGAACGGATTATCAATTATTCAAAATGGGACTTTACGTTGATGATGACGATAAAATAACCTGTTTTCTGAAAGAGGCTGAAAAGCTGTGCAAGGTTCGCGTGATCGAATATAACAGCTCGGAAAAGGTCTACGATAACAGTATATTTTATAATGCGTATGTGTTAGGCCTTTCGCAGACGATGGGGCTTTCCGAGGAGGTGAGCCGCGAGCTGTTGGTTCACGTAAATCTCGCGATGCAAACGCTTGATGAGCAGGGATTATCTCCGTACAGGACGTTTGACAGCATCAGCAAATTTGCCGAATTGCTCGGAGCATCCAAGGGTAAGGCGTTTACCCCAAGAATAAGCACCCACAGTATAACCGAAAACACCCGGATCACGTTGATAGAGCCGCCTTGCGGAAGCAACACGATCATCATACAAAGCATGGATGAAATCTTGTTTATAGACAGCGGATATGCTTGTTACAAGGATGAGATGCTTGAGTTCTTCGAAAAAGTTGTTCCGAATTTCAATTCAATAAAGAAAACAGTGCTTGTAACGCATGCCGATGTGGATCACTGCGGCTTGCTGCCTATATTTGATGAAATTATAACCACCGCTAAGACTGCTCTCTGCCTGAGGAATGAGTATCTTGGAAATGACGGATACCGTGAAAAGAATCCGCTTCACAAGCCCTATATCAACATCTGCAAGATTCTCACCTCATATAAAGCTCCCGATCCCGAAAAGATAACCGTTTTATGGAATGACATTGATAATTTGACCGAGCCGCTTACTCAGATCGGATTCTTTGATTTCGGAGAACTGCATTTTGAGGTCTATGAGGGAAAGGGCGGACATTTGCCGGGAGAGGTAGTTCTTATTGATTATTCGAACCATATTGCCTTAACCGGTGATATCTATATCAATGTTCACGGGTTGACACCCAAGCAGTTTGAATATAATCAGTATGCGCCGATTTTGATGACTTCCGTAGACACGGATCCAAAGCTCTGCGCCGAGGAAAGAAAGGCCGTCATGCAACGTCTCGGCGTTGGGGATTGGCAAATTTTTGGTGCGCACGGCTTCAAAAAGGATTATTCCGTAAATACCTGATCAGCCGCGCAAATGCGTAAGCATTATTCAATGTGCAAGCAATAGGCCGATTTGGAAATCCTAATTAAAGCATCGCTGGCTCTTAACCTAAAATCCCGTAAGCGCTTTACCGAAAATATCCTTTTATAATCCTATACAAACAAACGAAGCACAGCCCTCGGGTTGTGCTTCACTTTTTTCTGTATAATCCGCCTCGCACCGATACTAAACCGCACACCCTTGACAACCCCCAGACGTTGTGCTACAATGAGGAAAAACACAAAGGAGATAACGTATATGTGTAACATTGCAGGATATATAGGCAAGCGTCAAGCCGCACCGATACTCTTTGAGATGATTCGGCGCGAGGAGGGCTATGCCGGAGGATATTACACGGGTATCACGGTACACGACGGCGAAGGACTGCACTCTGCAAAGAGCGTGGGGTCGCTAGATACTCTCCTTGCCGAAACCGATGCACAGTCGCTCAAGGGTACCTGTGGCTTTATTCACAGCCGCTCAAAATCCGGCGGCGGACACAGGTGGGCGCAGCCCTTCCTCACGGCGGACGGCAGAACCTCGCTGATTGCCAACGGAATGGGCGGAGTTTTCAAAGCAGCTCCCGAAATGACGGAAAAGTGGCGTGATGCCGCGATTTCGCTTGAGCGCGACGGCTACGTCTTCGGCTCGCGCACGCCCGGGGTCATAGGAACGTATCCCACACTTCCAGACGGCACGTCCGTTCATTCGACCGATCTGTGGTGTCAATACGCCGCACGTCTGATAGATAGAGGTATGGCGCCCGATGCCGCCCTGAGCGAGATGATGAGCGAGCTGCCCTGCGAGGTGGTGGTGCTGCTGATGCGAAGCGAGGAGCCTGATAGCATTTTCCTCAGCCGTATCAACTTCCCTATGACGATAGGCATAGCTGAGGACGGAGATATTTATTTTGCTACCACTCGCCTTGCCTTCCCCGAGGACGTCAAGTTTTCCGAGATCACCTTCCTGCCCCCGATGCGTACCTACCGTATCACGCGCGGAGGCTACAGCATCTCACCCTACCCTATTCGTCTTAATGAAAGAGTTGCCGATATCACGGAGGATTTTGCCGACGCGGCGTATCCCGCATTTGTCGATTGGCTGAAGGCTAAGGACAGGCCCCTGGAGGGCTGGGAGATCGTTGACAACTTCCCATTCGCGTGGCCCGAGGGCGAGATTACACAGACCGAGCCGATGCTCTACGTGATGCTCGAGCGTCTTGAGCGCGAGGGAAGGCTCGGCATCAGCGAGCTTATCCTCGAAGAAGCTATCGAGGGCTACAACGGAAGAAAATTCGGCATTTACGTCAAGGATTAGGATACAATTACTGCAAAGGAGCTGCCTGGGAGGTGTCTACGATCAAGCCCGGAAGAAACGATCCCTGCCCTTGCGGCAGCGGCAAATAATTTGAAAGGCGGCTCAAGCGAGCCGCCTTCACTTCTTTTTTGCAACGAGCAGGTGCATGACACTAGGGCTATTGCATTGTACCATGATGAGCAAAATTCTTTGTTTTGTTATATTTATACAGGTTTTCCGACTTTACTTCCCGAACTTAGACCTCATAAATTCTATTCGTGAGGCGAGGGCGGATTTAGTCACCTTCGCCCTCTGCATAATATCAAATCCGTGCATTGTACCCCGTGTTTCGTTGAGCAGAACATCTATTCCCTCGCTGCGGAGCTTATCAGCGTAGAGAATTCCGTCATCGTGGAGGCAATCATACTCGGCCGTTTCTATATAAGCGGGCGGCAGCCCCACGAAGCTATCCGCCTCGACGGGTGAATAGTAGACGTATTCGGGGCGGCTCCTATCCGCTCTCGTCATGGGCGCAATGCGCTCGGAGAGCTTTGAGTTCCACATTGGGGTATCGATAAATCTTTTTGCGGAATCGCTGCTGCCTCTCGCATCGAGGAGGGGATACGGAAGCATTTGAAATAGGAATTTCACAGGGTGCTTTCTATCCCGCGCCATCATACATACGCCGACGGATAGCGTCGCGCCCGCGCTGTCACCACCGATGCCGATGCGCGAGGTATCTATCCCGAGCTTCTCGGCGTTTTCATAAGCCCAGCACATAGCCGAGTAGCAATCCTCAAAGAAAATGGGGTGAGGGTGCTTTGGTGCAAGGCGGTAATTGACGAACAAAACTCTGCACCCCACTTCCCTTGCATACCGCATAGCGTTTTTATAGTGGTATCCTGCCGCCGCAAGCACAAAGCCTCCGCCGTGGATATAGATAAGGCACGGAGCGTTGCCCGATAGCGCTTTCGGTGAGATAAGAAAGCTCTCTATGCTCTCGCCGTCATAGCTCTCGATTTTGTGACGAACGACGTCAAGCTCCTTATCACGGTATATGTATTTCGGCGGCTTCATATGCGGCACCGCCAGCTTCAGAAAGCCCTCGCTTATAGGTGGGCGGAAGCAAGAAAAGGGGAAAAGCTCCCTATCTATTTTATACCTCGGCACTACTGTTCTCCTCGTATTAAGCTTTGTCGGACACACAATCCGGCACGCGCATTTTGCTTGTAGCCGAGGTGACCGAGCACAACGTTTTTTCCGAAAACATATTACATCTCCCCGAGGTGCGCCGCGCCTCGGGGAGCTTTGTTTTTAGGTCAATATCGGTTAAATGTCAAGCTTTGTTAGCAATATCCGCGTAATTTTTGGATACCGCACACGCAATTTCCGTTCCTGCGGAAATGCCGCAGTATGTAGAAAGCGCCTGCTCGACGCCTCCCTCTCGTGCAGCCCTCGCAACCTCTATGGAGGACTCGTCACCCTCGGGAGAGAAGTGAAGTCCGGCGGCAAGTCCGACGAGAATATGCTCGGGCTTTATGCCGTGCTTTTCACAAAGACGAGCCGCACCGACGAAGCGATCGTTTTCCGAGAGCTTGCGCTTGGTATCCTTGCCTACACGCTCGATCGTATCTCCAAGAAGCTTGTTTTCAAACCTTTCAAGAAGGTTCTCGGAAAAGGCATCAAGCTCCTCCATCGGTACTCCGTACTCGGCATTAAGCGCGGCAGAGGATTCTCCCAGCGCCTTGCGTGCCATAGCTCTTATCTCGTCGTCGGCAACAGCCTGCCAAATATAGGTGCAGCCCTTAAGAGCGCCGAGATATGCGGTAAGCGCGTGGCTCATATTGTGCATAAAGAGCTTACGTCTGATGAAGAAGTCGAAGGGTGCGAAGGGTACCATATTCTCTATCGCGGGGATCTCGCCCTTGAAGGCGTTTCTGTCCACGGGAAGCTCGCAATAAGGCTCGACACATACGGCGAGGGGATTCTTCTCGGCTATTTCCTTCGGCGTTGCGGGCACCATTCTGCCAATAGAAGGCTCGACGAGAGCAATATGCGTATCGAAGTACTCCCTCTCAGCCTCGGTAAGATTCTCCTTAATAAGCGCGGCGAAGTATTTGTCCGCCTCAATCATATTCTCGCATATAATGACGTTGAGGGGAGCTTCAATTCCCTTCTCCATTCTGCGACGAACACCGCCCGCAAAGGGTGCGGCAATAAATTTAAGGATATTAACTCCTACTGCGGTAGCCATAATATCGGCAGACGCTATAGCCTCGGCAATAGCATCGTTGTCACGACCGTTCACGCCGTGTACACCTGTTACGGTATACTCGCGATAGCTGTCGCCGTCGGTTATATAGACGGGGTATTCGCCGTCGGAATTAAGCTTGTCTATCACAGCCATATTGACGTCTATAAAGGAAATTTCATAGCCCGACATATGGAAGAGCTGACCGATAAAGCCGCGGCCGATATTGCCCGCGCCGTACATAATTGCCTGTTTCATAATAACTCCCGAAAAAATTGTTATTGTCAGGGTTATTATAGCACGCGCGATGTAAAAAAGCAATCTTTTTCGGGAAGTATAATTGCCAAAGTATGAAAAACACAATTATCAGGAGATAAAACTATATCGTTCATCTTGACTTTTCGGGCGAATTGGTGTAAAATTCTCCATAGTATCAGAAGTGGCGCCGTCGGCGCCCGAAAATCGTGCCAAAAGGAGATTAGCGATGAAGACTAAGGCAGTCCGCATATACGGAGCAAATGATATACGCCTCGAGGAGTTTGACCTCCCCGAGATGGGTGAGGACGAAATCCTCGCAAAGGTAGTGTCCGACAGCGTCTGCATGTCCACGCACAAGGCAGTGCTTCAGGGCGGCGCACATAAGCGCGTGCCGAACGATATTGCAGAGCATCCCACGATTATGGGACACGAGTTCTGCGGAGAAATACTCGCAGTAGGCAAGAAGTGGCAGGAAAAATATCAGGCGGGTGACAGGTTCACCGTTCAGCCTGCGCTCGGCTGGCAGGGCAAGCTCGATGCTCCCGGATATTCCTACCGCTACATCGGCGGTAACTCTCAGTACGTAATAATACCCAACGAGGTTATGGAGTGCAACTGTCTTCTGAAATACGACAGCGACGTCTATTTCTACGGCTCCCTCGCAGAGCCGGTATCCTGCATCGTTGCAGGCTACCACACCAACTACCACACCGACAACTCCACCCACCTGCACACGATGGGAATAGTTGAGGGTGGTAACACCATTCTTATGGCGGCAGCAGGTCCTATGGGTCTTGGAGCTATTGACTACGCTATTCACTGTGACAGAAAGCCCTCCCTCCTTGTCGTAACCGATATTGACAGTGACCGCCTCGCGCGCGCGGCGTCCATCATGACCGTCGAGGAGGCAGAGCGATGCGGCGTCAAGCTCGTTTACGTAAACACCAATGAGGTTGAAAACGCACACGACTATCTCATGGAGCTTTCAGGGGGTAAGGGCTACGACGATGCCTTCGTATACGCACCGGTTAAGCCCGTAATTGAGCTTGCTGACAGCGTGCTTGGATTTGACGGCTGCCTCAACTTCTTTGCAGGACCCACCAATCCCTCCTTCTCGGCTATGTTCAACTTCTATAACGTGCATTACGGCTTCACGCATATTTGCGGCAACACCGGTGGCAACACTGCCGATATGATAGAGGCTATCGAGATGATGAACGACGGCAGACTCAACCCCACCGCTATGATCACCCACATCGGCGGTCTTGATTCGGCAATCGACACTATCATGAACCTTGATAAGATACCCGGCGGCAAGAAGCTGATCTACAACTTTATTTCTATGCCCCTGGTTGCTCTCGCAGACCTTGGTGAGCTTGGTAAGAGCGATCCTCTCTACCGCGAGCTTGCCGTAATCGTTGAGAGAAACAACGGCATGTGGTGTGCCGAGGCGGAAAAATACCTCCTCGCAAACGCGAAGCCCCTATAATTCGGGGATAATAAAAGCCGACACAGTTTTACTGTGTCGGCTTTTATTTTTGAAATTACGCTATAATGTAAATATCAGTTGTCAGAATTAGCGGCTTCACGCTCTGCTCTTGTCTGTTCAATATAGCTCTTTGCTTCATTTTCTGCCGCGGTAAGTCTATTCTGGAAATCGGTTGTAAGCTGGGTCTGAAGTGCCTTAAGAGCCTCGATCTTTGCCTCAGCCTCGCTAAGCTCAGCCTCGGAGAGATCCGCCTCTACATTCTCGAGAATTTCCGCAGCCTTCTCCTCGGCCTCGGTAGCAAGAGCATCAACCTCGGAGAGCGTAACGCCCCCTCCATAATCTCGCCAGCCTTAGCCTCCACCTGTGCGAGGTCTGAAAGCACAGCCTCAACAGCCGCCTTTTGTTCATCAGTCATAAGCAGCTTTGCCGCAGTATATGCGGTATTGATGCTGCTGACAACCGTTCCTATCCGGGTCTTGAGCGCTGCCATATCCGCAGAATACATAGTGGTAGTTGCCTTGTCTGCAAGCTCGGCAGCAGCCTTTGCTCCGGCTATGACGCGGCGAAGCTCCGTCTCGACATCCTCGTCAACGCTGTTCTTTGCGAGGAAGTCATCGCAAAAGGCGATAAGGCTGTCAATCGTAATTTCTCCTTCAGTGCGTGCAGGCGCTCATCGTAACGCCAACGGTGGCTTACGTCCGCTCTGGAATATTATTTATTTTTATATAGTTTTATATAATTTAATAAAAAGGTATTGACTTTAACACTTTACTGTGCTAAAATTGATGCATCTGTTTCAAGATGATGCCAACTCCGCCCGTATTCCGAGGGCGGCAGAGGGCAAGTGCTGTATGCTCAAGCGCATACGTAATAAGGAGTAATTTATGGAAAAATTTTCTATCGAGAATTACGACAATTTCTTTAAGGCAATACTTAAGCTTGACACGCTCGAGGATGCGAGAATGTTCTTCGAGGACGTTTGTACCATAAAGGAGCTTGATGCGATTTCGCAAAGGCTCACAGTCGCCTCCATGCTTAAGGAAGGCAAAAACTATCAGGAAATTACGCGCGCCACAGGTGCCAGCACGGCAACCATCAGCCGCGTGAACAAGTGCCTGCAATACGGGCGCGGCGGTTACCGCATCATTCTCGAGGAGGAAGACAAATGAGCTTTGACAGCGTTCTCTCACGCGATGAGCGTGCGACCTTTACTCTGCGTAAGCTGTATGCGGATTACGGCTATACCAGATATAAAATGAACAAATTTGAGGAATACGATCTTTACGTAAGGAATAAGGACTTCCTCATATCCGACAGTATAATAACCTTCACCGACACGGACGGAAAGCTGCTTGCCCTGAAGCCCGACGTTACGCTCTCTATCATCAAAAACAGCGCGACGTGCAAGGGCGTCAACAAGCTTTTCTATAACGAGAACGTATACAGAGTTTCGCGCGGCACGGGTGCCTTCCGCGAGATCATGCAGACGGGGCTTGAATGTATCGGAGAGGTAGGTAAGGACGAAATACGTGAGGTGCTTACTCTCGCGGCAAAGAGCCTTGCGGCAATATCCGACAGCTACGTGCTTGAGATATCCTCACTCGACGTAGTCAGGTCTGTGCTGAGCCACTTCAGCATAAGCAAGTCAGGAGCTAAGGCTATAAACGAGTATCTCGGTAAAAAGAACACCGACGGTATAAAGGCGGTATGCGAGAGCGAGGGTCTTTCGCCCTCCGACGCAGCTAAAATAACGCTGCTCGCTTCGGTTTACGGAAGGGCTGATAAGGTTCTGCCGAGGCTCGACGAGCTGAGGCTTGATGCCGAAGCGGCGGCTGCCATAGACAATCTTGCCGAGGTTGTACGCGACCTTGATTGCGAGGTTTCGATCGACTTCTCGGTCACCGGCGGCTCGAACTATTACAACGGCGTATCCTTTGACGGCTTTATCGAGGGTGTGCCTACGAGCATTCTGCGCGGCGGTCAGTACGATGCGCTGGTCGAAAGAATAAGCGGAAAAAGAGCGGGTGCTGTCGGCTTCGCGGTATATCTCGATGAGCTTGAAAGGCTCGGAAAGGATATGTAAATGAAAACAATGCTTAACATCGCACTGCCAAAGGGCAGACTTGGCGAGAAGGTATACGATATGTTCGAGGCGGCAGGCTACGACTGTCCCTCAATCAAGGAAAGCTCCCGAAAGCTTATATTTGAGAACACCGAGCTTGGCATCTGTTTCTTCTGGGTCAAGCCCTCCGACGTTGCTATTTACGTCGAAAGAGGCGCTGCGGACATAGGAGTTGTCGGCAGGGATATTCTTCTTGAATACACACCCGACGTATACGAGCTTCTCGACCTCGATATGGGAAAGTGCCGCATGGCGGTTGCGGGAAGGCGCGGATTCGTCGACGATAGAACGAGGACGCTGCGCGTTGCTACGAAGTTCACGAATATTGCAAAGCGACATTATCTCTCGCTCGACCGTGACATTGATATAATTCATCTGAACGGCTCGATAGAGCTTGCGCCGATACTCGGGCTGTCCGACGTTATCGTCGATATAGTCGAGACGGGTACGACGCTCAAGGAAAACGACCTTGTCGTCATCGAGGAGTTTGAAAAGATCTCGGCAAGGCTTATTGCCAACAAATCCGGCTTCAAGTTCAAGTCGGAGATAATAGAGGATATAAAGGAAAAGCTCGCCAAAGAGGTCGAGCGCAGGAGAGCGGAAAGGTAAGGTCCGCAAATGGAGCTGCTATGATACAGATTATAAAGAGCAATCTCGACACTCGCGAGGAGGTCTTCACCGCTAAGGAAATAAAGGTGGACGTCGCAGGTGTTGTAAGTGAAATAATTGATAAGGTGCGCCGTGAGGGAGACGAGGCGCTATACTACTATCTTGAAAAGTTTGATAAGGTGCGCCCCGAGCCGCTGAGAGTGAGCGCGGAGGAAATTGAAGCGGCGGTATCCAAGACAGATCCCGAATTCGTCAGGGTGCTTGAGGCGGCGGCGAAGAATATTCGTGAGTTCCACGAGAAGCAGAAAAACAACGGCTTTCGCATCGAGAAGCCGAACGGTGTAATTATCGGTCAGAAGGTTATACCCGTTGAGCGCGCGGGGCTTTACGTGCCCGGCGGAACGGCGGCATACCCATCTACCGTGCTTATGGACGCAATTCCCGCGAAGATAGCGGGCTGTGAGCGCGTGGTTATGGTAACTCCGCCATCAAGGGACGGAAGCGTGAACCCTGCCATACTCGTCGCGGCTAAGGTTGCGGGAGTTGACGAGATATACAAGGTCGGAGGCGCGCAGGCTATTGCGGCTCTGGCGTACGGCACCGAGAGTATACCGAAGGTCGATAAGATAGTCGGCCCCGGAAACGCGTACGTCGCAGAGGCTAAGAAGCAGGTGTTCGGCGTGGTGTCGATAGATATGATAGCAGGTCCGAGCGAGATTCTCGTTGTCGCAGACGCGAAGAACAGAGCTAAGGATATTGCCGCCGATCTCTTAAGCCAGGCGGAGCATGACAAAATGGCAAGCGCGGTTCTTGTAACCGACAGCTATGATTTTGCACTGGCGGTTTCGGACGAGCTGGAGCGGCAGATACCCCTGCTTGACAGAAGCGAGATCGCAAGGGCTTCGATAGACGATAACGGAAAAATATTTGTCACCGACAGCATTGAGGAGGCTATAAGGGTGGCTAACAGGATAGCTCCCGAGCATCTTGAGCTGTGCCTTGACGAGCCCTTCAAGTATCTCGACGGCATTAAGCACGCGGGCTCGGTATTCCTCGGAAGATACTGCCCCGAGGCGCTCGGAGATTATTTCGCGGGAACGAACCACACCCTGCCTACGAGCGGTACGGCAAGATTTTCAAGCCCGCTGTCAGTGGACGATTTCGTCAAAAAGACACAGTACATCTACTACGGCAAGGAGGCGCTCGGTGAGGTCGCGCGCGACGTTGAGCTTTTCGCCACACGCGAGGGTCTGACGGCACACGCAAAGAGCGCGGTAATAAGATTCGAGGACTGAGATGAGTAGATTTTTAAGAGAAAAATACGCAGGGCTACTTCCCTATACTCCGGGCGAGCAGCCTAAGGAAAGAAAATACGTAAAGCTCAATACCAACGAGTCACCCTTCCCTCCCTCGCCGCTTGCAATCGAGGGCGCGAGGAAGGAGGCAGAGCAGCTTATGCTCTACCCCGATCCCAACTGCACGGCTCTCACGAAGGCGCTTGCAGACACACTCGGTGTTTCGGCAGATCAGGTGGTGCTTGGCAACGGCTCCGACGAGGTATTGAACTTTGCCTTTATGGCGTTTTGCGACGAGAAGACACCTGCGGTGTTTGCGGATATCACGTACGGCTTTTACAAGGTGTTTGCGAATATAAACAACCTTCCGTATAAGGAGATACCGCTTACCGACGACTTCCGTATCAACGTCGACGATTATATAAACACGGATGGAACGGTGTTTATCGCAAATCCCAATGCACCGACGGGAATTCTTCTGCCACTCCACGAGATAGAGCGACTTCTAAAGTCTAATCCCGACAGGGTGGTTGTAATCGACGAGGCGTACGTGGACTTCGGCTCTGAAAGCGCTGTAAGCCTTATCCCGAAGTACCCGAACCTGCTCGTCGTCGGCACCTTCTCAAAGTCACGCTCCATGGCGGGCGCAAGGCTTGGCTTCGGCATCGGCGGGGCGGATATAATCTCGGATCTCACGAGGATAAGATATTCCATCAATCCCTACAACGTAAACAGAATGACCGCCGCGGCGGGCGTTGGGGCGTTACTTGACAAGGAGTACTTTGAGAGGGGCTGTCGCGCGATAATCGAAAACCGCGAGTGGACGGCGCGCGAGCTTAAGAAGCTGGGCTTTGAGATGACCGAGTCCATGGCGAACTTCATCTTTGCAAAATCCGATAAGATTTCGGGTGAGAGGCTCTATCTTGCCCTTAAGGAGCGAGGCGTGCTTGTGCGCCACTTTAACGGCTCAAGGGTATGCGAATACAACCGCATAACCATAGGTAATAGCAAAGAAATGCAAATATTAGTTGACACAATACGAGAAATATTGGAGGAAAACAAATGAGAACCTCAAAATGCGCAAGAAAGACAAACGAGACCGATATAACCCTCTCGCTCAACATCGACGGTGAGGGACGCTCGAATATAAGGACAGGCTCTGCCTTCCTCGATCACATGCTCACCCTCTTTGCGAAGCACGGCAGATTTGATCTTGATATCACCTGCGTCGGTGACGTGGACGTGGACTGCCACCACACCACAGAGGACATCGGCATTTGCCTCGGCAAGGCGTTCTACGAGGCGCTTGATGCAAAGAGAGGTATCGTCAGATACGCCGACACTACCCTTCCTATGGACGAGGCACTTATACTCACCGCTGTTGATATCTCGGGGCGCGGATACTGTGCCTGCGAGCTTGACGTAAAGGCTGGCAAGGTTGGCGACTTCGATACAGAGCTTGCACCCGAGTTCTGGCAGGCGTTCGCACTCAATGCAGCCTGCACAATTCACATAAGACAGCTTGCGGGTGCTAACGCGCATCACATTATCGAGGGTGTGTTCAAGTCCATGGCGAGAACGCTTCGCCGTGCGTGCGAGATCGACCCCAGATTTGCAAACGATATTCCCTCGACAAAAGGAGTTCTTTGATGATAGCGATAGTCGACTACGGAGTTGGCAACCTCTTCTCTCTTGAAAGCTCCTTCCGCGCGATTGGCGCAGAGGTTACCGTGACGGGCGACGCCGCGGTTATACGCTCCGCTGATAAGATTATTCTGCCCGGTGTCGGCGCATTCGAGGATGCGGCGGCAAAGCTCTTTGCCTCGGGGCTGGCAGAGGTAGTAATAGACGAGGCTGAGTCAGGCAAGCCGCTGCTCGGCATTTGTCTTGGAATGCAGATGCTTTTCGAGAAGAGCCTTGAATACGGCGAGCATCGCGGTCTTGGGCTTATAAAGGGCGTGATACGCCCGATATCGGAGGTCGTATCCGATGGGCTGAAAATACCTCACATAGGCTGGAATTCCCTCTCCTTCGGCAAAAAGAAGAGCGAGATATTCAAGTATCTTAACGAGGGCGACTACGTATACTTCGTCCATTCCTTCTCGGGCGCTGAGTGCGCCGATAGCACTATTGCCACCACCGAATACGGCGGCACGCTTGTCGCGGCGGTGGGCTCGGGCAACGTTTACGGCTGCCAGTTTCACCCCGAAAAGAGCGGCGAGGTAGGGCTTAAGATACTTAAGGCATTCTCGGAAATGTAAGCTGCGAGCGACCGCTCTATTGGGCGGCGCAGAAAAGGCTCGCTCGCGAGGGCGCGCGACACAAACAAACCACAAATCATAGAGCCGCTCAGGCGGCAATCCCGGAGACTTATATATGTATATTTTCCCTGCAATAGACCTCCTTGGCGGCAAGGCGGTGCGCCTTTACAAGGGCGATTATAATCACGTTACCGTTTACAGCGATGACCCCACCTCGATAGCGAGGGATTTCATCAATAAGGGCGCGCGCTTCATGCACGTGGTCGATCTCGACGGTGCGAGAGACGGCGGTACACCGAATATCGAAACGATCAAAAGGCTGGCTGCCGTCGGTGATATTTTCATCGAGGTTGGCGGCGGAATACGCTCGCTCGAGGTGGTTGACGCCTATATCGAGGCGGGTGTAGACAGAGTTATACTCGGTACCGCGGCGGTTACCGACAGAGCCTTCCTTGAAGAAGCACTCGCAAAATACGGCGAGAGGATAGCCGTCGGAGTTGATATCAAGGACGGATACGTGGCTATCAAGGGCTGGGTTGAAAAATCCGAGCTTGAGGCATTTGCCTTCTGTCGCGAGATGGAGGCTCTCGGTGTCAGAACGATAATCTCCACCGACATATCAAAGGACGGTGCGATGCAGGGCGCAAATCACGAGCTGTACACGAGGCTCGCCGAGGAGCTTAATATCAACATCGTCGCATCGGGCGGTGTGTCAAGCATAGCAGACGTCGAGAGGCTCTCTCGGCTTGGAATTTACGGAGCTATTATAGGCAAGGCTTACTACACCGGTGCAATATCACTGGGGGAGGCAATAAGGATAGCAGAATGATTACGAAAAGAATTATTCCCTGCCTCGACGTTAAGAACGGACGGGTTGTCAAGGGTGTGAACTTTGAGGGGCTGTCGGACGTGTCCGACCCCGTCGAACTCGGAAGATTTTACAGCGAGTGCGGAGCTGACGAGCTTGTTTTCTATGATATTACGGCATCTGCCGAGGGGCGTGCTATCTTCACCGATATACTGCGTGAGGTTGCGAGAACGATATTTATACCGCTCACGGTTGGCGGCGGTATAGGCTCGCTTGCGGACTTTGACCGCGTTCTCAAATGCGGTGCGGACAAGGTAAGCGTTAACTCAGGCGCAATAAAGAACCCCTCGCTCATAGAGGAGGCGGCAAAGAGATACGGCGACCAGTGCGTAGTGCTGTCGGTTGATGCAAAGCGCGTTGGCGGTGAGTTCCGCGTGTTTGCCAAGGGTGGACGCGAGGATACAGGAATCAATGCGCTCGAATGGATACGTCGCGGAGTTGATATGGGTGCGGGCGAGATAGTACTGAACTCAATAGACACCGACGGTGTCAAGGGCGGCTTTGACCTTGAGATGCTGAGGGCGGTGACCGAGATAGTTTCGGTGCCGGTCATAGCCTCGGGCGGCGCCGGCTGTATGGAGGACTTCGTCACCCTGTTCCGCGAGCTGCCTAAGGTTGATGCAGGGCTTGCGGCATCTATATTCCATTTCGGAGAGGTCAAAATAAAGGATCTTAAGAAGCTCCTCGCCGAAAGCGGAATACCTACCAGAATATAGAAAAGCGATATAACCGAAAGGATTGCAAACAATGATTAACATAAACGAGCTTAAATTCGATGAAAAGGGGCTTATACCCGCTATCATCGTGGACAGTATAACAAAGAAGGTGCTGACGCTGGCTTACATGAGCCGCGAGAGCCTTCTGATATCCATGGAGAAGGAGCTTACCTGCTTCTTCAGCCGTTCGCGCCAGGAGCTGTGGCTCAAGGGAGAGACCAGCGGCAACTACCAGCATATAGTATCTATAACCGCGGACTGCGACAACGATGCGCTCGTTGTGGTTGTAGAGCCTGACGGTCCCGCCTGCCACACCGGCGCGGAGAGCTGCTTCTTCAATCCCGTATATCAGAGCGACGAGAGGCAGGAGTTCTCGCTCGAGGGTCTTGTGAAGCTCATCGAGGGCAGAAAGACCGAGAAGACCGAAGGCTCGTACACCACCTATCTTTTCGAAAAGGGTCTTGATAAGATACTTAAGAAGGTGGGTGAAGAATCCACCGAGGTTATCATCGCGGCAAAGGCAGATGACAAGAGAGAGACCGTATACGAGATTGCAGACCTTACCTATCACCTGCTCGTCCTTATGATCGAGATGGGCATCTCGCTCGAGGATATTCACAAGGAGCTTGCATCAAGGCACGTAATCGACAAGAAGGTAAAGCAGGAGAAGATGACCTGATGGGATACACCGACCTGCACACCCACACCACCTTCTGCGACGGAAGAAACACCCCCGAGGAGATGGTGCTGTCGGCAATTGATAAAGGTATAACCACGCTTGGACTGCTCGCACATTCCTACGTCGAATTTGACGTAGGGTATGCAATAGACCCGGGGCGTGTCGAGGAATTCCGCGCCGAGGTTAATAGACTTAAGGAAAAGTACCGTGATAAAATCGAGATACTTTTCGGCATTGAGGCAGACTATTACGCGACCGAAATATACGGAGGCACCGACTACGTTATCGGCTCGGTGCACTACTTCAAGACGGGTGAGTGCTACCGCTCGGTGGATATGTCCGAGGCAGAGCTTATCTCTGCCACGGACGAGGTCTTTGGCGGTGATTGGTATGCTATGACAGAGGCGTACTTTGACACGGTGTCACGCGTTGGAGAGCGCTGCGGAGCGAATATTGTCGGGCACTTCGATCTTGTAACGAAGTTCAACGAGGGCGACCGTCTTTTCGATACTAAGAACGAAAGATACGTTGCCGCCTGGCGGCGCGCAGCCGACAGGCTTATTGAGGAAGGAATAGTCTTTGAAATTAACACGGGTGCTATCGCGAGAGGCAGGCGCACAACCCCCTACCCTTCATTTGATATGATAGAGTACATAAGGGAGCGCGGAGGCAAATTCACACTTTCGAGCGATGCACACTTTGCCGAAAAGCTCGCATTTGACTTTGACAAATACAAGCACCTCCTATAAATTCAAGAAAAGAGTGATTAAAATGAAAAGGATTTCAACCGATAAAGCGCCTGCGGCAATAGGTCCTTACTCCCAGGCAATAGTTACAGGCAATCTGCTTTTCACCTCGGGGCAAATTCCGATCAATCCCACAACCGGCACGGTTGATGCCGAGGATATCGTAGGACAGACCGAGCAGGTAATGAAAAATCTCGCGGCGGTTTTGGAGGCGGCGGGCAGCTCCTTCGAGAAGGCTGTCAAGACCGCCTGCTTCCTTTCCGATATCGCGGACTTCGCGGCGTTCAACGAGGTTTACGCAAAATACTTCACCGAAAAGCCCGCGCGCAGCTGCGTTGCCGTAAGAGATCTGCCAAAGGGCGTTCTCGTCGAGGTAGAGGTTATCGCAGAGATATAATACCCCTGTTTCGTCATTCAGTTAATAAAAATCGCGCCCACCTCTGTTCTTCGGTGGGCGCGATTTTTGCGTGTATTTGTAAATATAAGTTATCAAAGATTGTTCTTTAAGAAGGTAATCACGTTTCCGCCCGCGATCTTCTCCACAACGGAACCTGTGTAATGCTTATACATAAGCTCAAGCACCTGATCGTGAATACTGCTCTTCTCATCGATGCCGAGCGGATACTCTCCGTCAGTGCCGTCGATATCAAATCCGCAGCCGAGCGAATTCTCGCCGTAGTTTTCGAGCGCAAAATCGATGTGACGTAACAGGTCCTCGGCGCGCGGCTTTCCGTCATCGGTGACAAATGGAGGACAAAGGTTCAAGCCTATAACGCCGCCACGTGCAACTATCTTAGATGCAAGCTCGCGCGGCAGATTTCTCGGGTGCGAGCATATCTCGCGGAAATTGGAATGAGTTGCGATAACGGGATAAGGAGTTATTTCAAGCAGCTCTGCCGTGCTTTTATCGGAGAGGTGCGACACGTCGAGAATAATGCCCATCTCGCTCGCCTTGGTTATAAGCTCCCTGCCCGCTTGTGTCAGTCCGTTGTCAACACTGTCGAACGAGGAGGTAGCAAGCTCGTTTGAATCCCATGCGATACCAAGCACGCGAAGTCCCGCACGGTAAAGCGTAGTCAGCTCCTCAGAGTCTGCGAACAGTCCGCCGCCGCCCTCTATGGAAAGAATAGATCCGCACTCATCACACTCCATGACGAAGTTGAGATCATGGCAGCTCTGTATCGGGTGAAGTCCGAGGCGCGTACGCTCGGCAATATATACGTCGAGATAATGTAAAAGGCGCTTCCTTCTCGCCGCGGCAGATTCGCCCTTACATGCAACCCACTCTGCAAAAAACTGAACATGTGGGTGCTTATAGGACATATTATATTTAGTTTTCAGCCCACGCTCGGCGGTTACCTCAAGCAGGCTGTCACAGTGCATATCAACTACGTACATCGGGTACTCCTTAAAACAGGGGATTTCAAAATAGCTATTTTCATTATAGAATACTTTATCCTTTTTGTCAATGTTTTCGGTGACTGCAATATTGACAATCCGAGCAATTTATATTATAATACTTAAATATACCATCAAAGAAGGGAAACGCCCATGGTTGATTATAGCAAGGTAGTATCAGAGGTTGTAACGGAGATAAAGCCCTCGGGCATCAGAAAGTTCTTCGACCTCACAAGCACGATGAAGGACGTCATATCTCTCGGTATAGGCGAGCCGGACTTTCAGACACCCGACTTCATACGCGAGGTAGGCATAGAGTCCATACGCGAGGGTCGTACCAAGTACACGATGAATATCGGCATGCTCGAGCTTCGAGAAGAAATTGCACGCTACGTAAAGAGAAAGTACGATGCCGAATACGATGCGGATAAGAATATACTCGTTACTATAGGTGGCAGCGAGGCGGTGGATATGTCCTTGCGCGCCCTGATAACCCCCGGCGATGAGATAATCATACCTATGCCCGGCTACGTTTGCTACGAGCCTCTGACGAGGGTGGCAGGCGGTGTACCGGTATTTATCACGACGAAGGCTGAGGACGGCTTCAAGCTTAAGCCCGAGACGCTCCGCGCGGCAATAACCGAAAGGACGAAGGCTGTGCTGTTCGCCTATCCCACCAACCCCACAGGTGCGGTGATGGAGCGCGAGGATTACGAGGCTCTCGTTCCCGTGCTTAAGGATACGAATATCATACTCATTTCCGACGAAATATACGGCGAGCTTACCTTCACGGGCAAGCGTCACGTTTCTCCCGCGTCGATAGAAGGGCTATACGAGCGCACCATTCTCATTAACGGCTTCTCGAAGGCGTTCTCGATGACGGGCTGGCGCCTTGGCTACGCCTGCGCGCCCGAGCCTATTATGGCGCAGATGAAGAAGGTGCATCAGTTCGCGGTCATGAGCGCATCTACAACCGCGCAGATCGCAGGCATTGCCGCGCTCCGCGATGCGGACGAGGACGTTGAGCGCATGCGCCTCGAATATGACAAGCGCCGCCACATACTCCTCGAGGGCTTCCGCGATATGGGGCTTGAGTGTGCCGAGCCGCTCGGCGCGTTCTACTCCTTCCCTTCCATTAAATCGACAGGTCTTTCCTCCGAGGAATTCTGCGAAAGGCTGCTCCGCGAGAAGCGCGTCGCGGTTATCCCCGGCAACGCCTTCGGCGATGCGGGCGAGGGCTACGTCCGCGTATCCTACTGCTACTCGGTCGAGCATATCACCGAGGCTCTGCGCCGCATGAAGGAGTTTGTCGAAGAGGTCAGAGCCGAGAAAAAGTGAATTTTCAAAGACCGTGACGGTAAAAACCGCTATAAAATATAACTTTTCACGCAAAAACAGGCTGAGTTGGCAAGCAACTCAGCCTGTTTTGATTATAAATTTCAACGCAAAACCCAAGCTGGATTAGCACCCAAGCAAAGACAGAGGCACACCGCTCGGAGGCTGAGAGAGGAGGTTTTGAGCAGAAATTTTCGTTCTTCACGGCGTGAGCCGTACAAAAGTACGGCAAGCCGGGAAAACGGAAATAGAAAATGGAAAATAAATGAAGAAATTCGCAGAATTTCAACCTTAGCCTATTAAGCTGACGCAAGGAAATAGGAGAGGCAACTATGTACCTCTCCTATAAAGCTCTTTTCCATTTTCGGTTATGCCAAAAATAACGCTCGCCCAAGCCAGTACTAAGCAAACGGTTCGTAGCGTGCTGTCAAGCTAAGGGCGATTTGGAACCTTAATCCAAATCGATTTGCTATCGCAAATTTCCCCTTAGCTTCGAGAGCTTTTATCAAAATCAATCGATCGAGGTATCGAGCTTGAACCTCATAATCTTGCGGAGCGTATTCTTCGGGAAGTCCTCGGTACGCACCTTAAGCACGCCTATCTTCTTATAAGCTACGCAGGTGGTATTGTACTCGTCTACGAACTTCTGGAAGTGAGCCCGGGCATCGGTGATGCCGTTCTTCTCGAGATATTCGTAATCAGGGAATATCTCGGCGGTTATAGCATCGTAATCGCTGCCGCGCTTGCTCTTACCCTCGTAAACGATTATATCAAGAAGTCCGGGGACGGTAACGAACTCAGACTCGATCTCCTCGGGATATACGTTCTTACCGTTGGAGAGAATGATAAGATTCTTCTTTCTGCCCGTGATGAAGAGCGCGCCGTCCTTGCCGATCTTACCGTAGTCGCCGGTGCGGAAGAAGCCGTCGGCGGTCATAGCCTCGCGGGTTGCCTCCTCGTCCTTGAAGTAGCCGAGCATTACGTTACAGCCGCGGACAAGAATCTCGCCCTCGCCGTTCTCGTTAGGATCGTCGATCTTAACCTCGTTGATGCTGAGGGGGAAGCCTACAGCACCCTTGGATACTCTGCGGCTGTGGTTAACCGCAACTATGGGAGCGCACTCGGTGATGCCGTAGCCGTTAAGCACGCGAACGCCGATTGCCTCGAAGAAATCAAGCATATCGTGGTTTATGGGTGCGCCGCCGCAGATAACGAGCTTCAGCTTGCCGCCGAATGCCTTAAGGATCTGACCGAAGAACTTGCGGCGAAGGTCTATACCAAGCTTGCGAAGGAAGTTACTAACCTTGATCATACGCGCAACGAGCTTTTCCTTGCCCTGCTGCTTGATGTTTGCCTGAATTCTGCGGTAGAAGGTTTCAAGATAAAGAGGAACGAGAATAAGATGCTCGGGCTGCTCTGCCTCAAGCTCCTTGACAATATAGCGGATACCGCCCGAGATGTATATCTCGATACCGAGCGATGCGTGACCGAGAATGGTTACGCTCGAGCCGTAGGTATGGTGAGGAGGAAGAACGTTGACGGTCTTATGACCGAAATCGATAAAGGGTATAACGTCGCTGAGGTCCTTGAGAACGGCGGTCTGAGTGAGCATAACGCCCTTACCCTTGCCGGTAGTTCCCGAGGTGAAAACGAGAAGCGAGAGAACGTCGGGATTGATCTCACGCTCGAAGTAAGAGCGGTCGCCCGCAGCGAGCCTTGCCTTACCGCTGTCGATAAGAGCCTGAACGCTCGCATCGCCCGCACCCTCGCCAACAGCGAGAGCTATGGGAGCATCGGTGCCTGCAGCGGAGCAGATAGCTTCCGCCTTAGCCATTATATCCGAATCCATAAGAACGAGGCTTACCTCAGCCTTCTCGGCGGTGGCAGCGAGGTCCTCAGCCGTCCAGTCTCTGTCGAGGGGAACGAGAACCGAGCCGATAGACATAACCGCAAAGTAGCATAGAACCCAAGGGTAGGAATGCTTGCCTATTACCGCGATATGCTTACCGCCGAAGCCGCGTGCGAGCAGCTCGGTTGCAAGGCCGCGAACGTCCTCGCGAAGCTCGGTGTAGCTCTTTTTTACAGGCTCCTTATCTCTCGGATTTATTCTGTAGGTAAAGGAGGGCTTGCTCGTATACATCTCGCCGATTGCCTCGACGAGATCTCTCATTGTTCTGTATTCAACCTTCTCGTGAATTGCGTCTTTCATCTGTAATTCTCCTATTATTATTTTGATTTGGAAGTGCCGCGCTTATTCTTCGCTCCGTGGCGCGGCTTTTCTGTTATTTTGTTAAAGTTATCGTGCAGCTTCTCGAGCGTTGCGTAAAAGGAAAACAGCTCCTCCTCGCTTATACCCTCGTCCGCTTTGTCCTGAACGTCCATTACGATATCGGTTATTTCCAAGGCAAGCCGCTTTCCCTCGTCTGTGAGAATATAGCGTCTGCCCTTCGATACGGAAACGTAGCCACCCCGCTCGAGCGACTCTATCTCGCGCGATATGAGCGAGCGGTCGACCATGCTCTCGCTCGCCAGCTCTGCCGCCGTCATTCCCTCGGGATATTGCAGAAGGTGACTGAGCCAGAAAATATGCACGCTCTTGATGCCGAGGCCGGGCGCGTGATCGAGCTTTATCTTATGGATCGCCTTGTGTATGCCGTCTATTAGTAAAATGAATTTTTCGTACCTTGGCTTGTCCAACTCTATCTCCTTTCCGACAGTCTCGCCCACGTTGGGCGGAGTGTTGACAGGTCAACATCATTTTGATTATAGCATAAATAATAGCATATGTCAACACCAAAAAATAAGCGAGGGCGCCGTGCGGCGCCCTCGCCCTTTTAGTTGTTGCTTCTATGAGTTTCTTTCAATGCTTGGAGATCAGTTAGCGTATCCGTGAGATGCGGTAACTCTTTCTACCGTGCAGCTCTCGGGAGCAGGCTCAGCATCGATAGCAGGCTCGTTGAAGCCGAGGTGAAGACCAAGATTGTAAAGGAACATTGCAAGATTGTCACCCGATACTGCCGCACTTCCTGAAGTAACCGGCGCGGGAACGCCCGTGGAAAGCTCGTAGAGACCGTTTAAGGTATCGGTGAAGGATATTCCGCCTGCATCACTTACGAATATGGGAGGAATTTGCTGATAACCGAGCTGTACAAATCTGTTTATGTATCCGTCTACGTTTCCGTCGTGACCGTACTTATAGGTTACCCCATCGACCGTGGTCGTGTTCATATCTATGATCACCTTGTCGCCGATGCTCAGCGAGCCGTTGATATCGGTCGTAACGCCGGCAAGCGTTGCGGGGTTGAAGCTCGCGTCCATAAACAAACAAATCATGTTCATGAAGCTGTTCGAGCCGCCGCCGATATTGGTCAAGAAGGTCGAGCCCTCGGGGAAGTAATTGTTGAAGCTTGCCAGCTGTTGCGCGATTCCCGTTGCGTTGTAGGATACGAACCAGCTCTCATCACCCTTGACGTAAGAGAAGATGTTGGTGTTCTCGTCGATCTTGATAATGGGCTTCGAGCCTGCGAGCAGATTATACTGCGCTGTCGGATTCTCTACCATTGCAAGTATCGCGGGACCGCCGGACTTACCGATAAAGGAGTTGGAAATATTGATCCTTGTGGGATCGTAGCCTGCGTGTATGCTCGGATTGTCCTTAGGATCGTACGTCTCGTTCTTATCTATACGGTTGGAGGTCCAGGTGGAAATATGGTTATTCCATGCGTTATAGAAGGAGCAGTAATCGATATTTACGGTAATATCGTCGTACTCCGCGGTCATGGTGTTAAAGAACGCCTGAGCATTTACCGCATAGAGATTGTAGACACCCGAAGCAAGCTTGTAAGAATATATACCGAGCTTGGAGCGGAGCTGCGCGGTTTCGGGCTGTACCGCGAGTGAGGGGTTGTCGTCACGGGTGCCGAGCGCATAAATGTTTGCAACGTAGTTCTCGTGATAGAACGCATTGTTTACTATCGCGTGATCCCATATAGTGCTTGAAACGTTGAAGCGGAAGAGCTGCGAGGAGGAAATATTATCGTCCTCGTTAGTTAACGTACCGTTTTTGTTGGTAGTACCATTAGCAGCAACTATGGGAATATTGTAGGTAAGCACCGTGAAGTAGTTACCGTAGAGGTTGAATACCTCAGGAGTTGCGTTCTCCTTGTTATAGATAGAGAGGTCGGTGAACTCACGGAAGAAGAGGCTCTCGTGATCCCAGAGATACTTAGTACCGTCAGCGGTTACGAAGAAGTACTTCTCGGGGAAGTGGGAGGTCTCGAGCGTGAGGTTGTCGTGAAGGATAATCGCGTTTATACCGTCGACGAACGACTTGTACTCGTTGTAGGTCATGCTCTCAATTCCGGCAACCTTGTTATTCTTAAGGAACTCGTAGAGAACCTCGAGCTGATATATTCCCTCGGCAGAGGAAATTTTCTCGTTTCTGTTAGTCAGAAGGTTAAGCTCGATTGCCTCATGTACGTTATATCCGTCAACGACGGTAACGGTGAATTCCTTAGTATACTGTGCGTAATCCTTGTGCGCAGTCGTGATAACGAAGGTCTTGCCGATAGCAGCCTCGGTGAAGTCGAACGTATGGTTTATCTCGTCGATAGTTACGTATTCCTCGCCGACTGCCACGCCGTTAAGCTTTACGCTCGAGATTCCCTCGTAGGTTATGGTACGGGCATCTGCAGGAATTTGGTTGATGACGTCGAACATCTGGAATCTTATCTCGTACTTGAAGGGGTTATCGTCGCCTACAACGTATGCGTAGCCCTGATCGAGGAACTGCGACTGATAGGTTCCGTTCTTCCATGCAACGATGCTTGCGGGATCCTCGGCACCGGTGATTACGAAGTTCTGGTCGGCAACCGTAATTTTTACAGGCTCGGATACAACGCCGAGATAGCTCGCGGTAAGTGTGTAATCCGCGCTCATAACCGCGGTGTTTACGTCGTGGTTAAAGCTGTCTGCGTGTCTGATCACCGCTTCGTTTGCACCAACGAGATAAACGTATATCTCGGAAAGGCCTGCGGTGGAGAACTCGCTGCCAAGCTGTACTACGTTACTGAAGCCCTGAGTGTTAATGACGATCTTCTCAATTTCGTAAACGGTAACGGGGTGAGTGTAGCTCTTGCCGTTAGCGGTGAGAGTGAGAGATTTGTTGCCTGCCGTGGTAATATCAAGAGCCGTCTCGATACCGTAGTCAGCGAGATTTGCAAGGCTATCGGTAATGCTTGCGTTGCTCTCAAGCGTTATCGTGAGGTTTATAACACCGAAGTCATAAGCCTCCCCCTTTATAGCGATAGGAGCAGAGCCTACAACAATATTGGTTACGCTCGGATATCTTACGGTTATCGTAGCACTCGCGGTCTTACCACCGTAGCTTACGGTAATGCTGCGCTCGCCCTTAGTGGAGCTGTCGAGTGCGCTTGCGGTTACACCATCGGTGTAATCCTTGGTAAATCCATAGGTGTAATAAGCCTTAACGGAAAGCTTGCCGTCAAGATTTCCGCCGACGAATACCTCGGTTGCGCCGGTGTACTCAATGCTAAGGAGCGTTGCATCCTCGAGCGTAGCATAAACCGTGATATTCTGCCTGTACTCTACGCCGAGGTAGCTGAAGACGTATTCCTTCGTCTCGCTTGCTACGCTTTCGTTGAGAGCATCAAGAGCGGGGATAACCATCGTAGCTGCATCATAAGCAACGTCGCGAGTGGTATCGTCATTATAGGTGATTTCAACGTTTATTTCTGCGGTTGCAATCTGGGTATTAACTCTGTATCTATCGGCAACGCCCTCGAATACCACACTCTTGATTCCAACAACCGTGACGGTTGCGGTATCGGTAAGAGTGCCGTAGGATACTGTAAGGGTCTTATCGCCTGCTGTGGAAGCGTCGATGTCAATATCAAGCTCAGATGCGGTGAGAGCGGTGGTATAACCGGACTTGTTATAATAAACGGTAGCGGTAATACCTGCGGTAGAGTATGCGCGGTCGATATAATGAGTTTCGGCATAGCTGCCCGCATTGATCTCAATTGAGGTAGCAACTACTGCCATGACGGTAACGTCGAGGCTTGCAGTCTTGGTTACGCCACCGTGAGTATAGGAGGCGGTAACGGTATAGGTGCCTGCCTCATCGGTAGAGCCGGAGGTGCTTACCTCTACGCCATCGGCGATAGTGTAGGTCTTTGTAATACCGAAGTTGAAGTAAGCGGTGATCTTGATGCTGTCGTAGCTGTAAGCATCACCTGCAAACATAGAGGTCGCAAGACCGGGCTGAATTGTAATGCTCTCGAGTACCAGCTTCTCAAGAACCTCGATAACGGATACGTTTACGTCGACAGATGCGTCACCGAAGCTTACGGTAATGGTATAGGTGCCTACAGCGTTGTTATTGAACGCCGAAGCGTCAACCGAAACGCCGTCCTCAAGTCCGCGGTAAATTACCTCGCCGTTAGAAAGAGTAGCCTTTACGCTAAGGGTATTCTGGTAAGCAGCTTCTCCGAGCGAAACGGTGGAGCTTATACCGCCGACAACCTCGATAGACTCGACTGTTACAACGGTGTATGCCACGGTTGCGCTTACGCTTCCATAGGAAACGGTAAGGGTCTTATCGCCTGCGGTAGCAGTATCAACGCCGGTAATGGTCAGATCTGCGTTCGCAAGCGCGGTGGTCTTACCTGCATAATTATATTTGAGGGTAGCGGTGATAGCGCTTGTATCAAGCGCCTCGCCCTTAAGCACCCAGCCGGTAAAGCCGGCTGTGCTGAGCTTGAGCTCGGTAGGAGTAGGCTCAACAACCTTTATCTCAACGGTACAGCTCTTGGTAACACCGCCATCGGTGAAGGAATAGGTTATGGGATACGTACCTGCCGCTGTGGTGATAACCTCACCGGATACGGTAAGATTATCCTTCGTGATATTGTTTTTCGTGAAGCCGTAGGTGTAGATAGCTCTGAAGACAATATCTGCGTCATTGAAGCTTTCGCCTACGAAAAGCTCGGTATCAACACCCGACTTATATTCAAGCTTTTCAAGTGTAGCATCGGCAAGCGTTGCC
>CAYZZJ010000012.1:0-26173 GCA_964482885.1 uncultured Ruminococcus sp.
TCACCTCGGTTCAGGCAGTTTACGTTCCTGCGGACGACCTTACCGACCCCGCGCCCGCTACAACCTTCGCGCATCTTGATGCGACTACCGTTCTTTCGCGTAGCATAGCCTCTCTCGGTATTTACCCTGCGGTTGATCCGCTTGAGTCCACCTCGAGAATCCTCTCCGCCGAGGTCGTCGGTATTGAGCATTACGAGGTTGCACGTGAGGTGCAGAGAATTCTCCAAAGGTACAAGGAGCTTCAGGATATCATAGCGATTATGGGTATGGATGAGCTTTCCGAGGAGGATAAGCTGCTCGTCAGCCGTGCGAGAAAGATTCAGCGCTTTCTCTCTCAGCCCTTCTCGGTTGCAGAGCAGTTTACGGGTATGGAGGGACGCTACGTTCCTGTTAAGGAAACCGTACGCGGGTTCCGCGAGATCATAGAGGGTAAGCACGATGATCTGCCCGAGTCGGCATTCCTCTTCGTCGGTACTATAGACGAGGCGGTAGAGAAGGCTAAGAAGCTCGCGGCAAGCTGAGGTAGCCTATGAGGGAATTTCACTTAGAGATAGTAACACCCGACGGCCTTGAGTACGAGGGCGCTGTCGAGAGCCTGCTCGTCCGCACCGATGACGGCGACGTTCAGATTCTGGCAGGCCACGTCGATTATATGGCGTCGGTCGGCACGGGCCGCGCAAAGATAATTGTGGGCGGCAAGGAGCGTGTTGCGGCATGCTCGGGCGGATTTCTTACCTGCTCGGGTGGCGAGGTAAGGCTGGTTGCGGTGACCTTTGAATTCTCGGACGATATAGACCTCGAGCGCGCAAAGCGAGCGAGAGAAAGAGCCGAGGAGGAAATAAGGAGGGCCGCCGACGACAGAGAGCTTGTTATGGCAAAGGCACGCCTGCGCCGCGCTATGAGCCGTATCGACGCAGCATCAAAATGAAATATATAGTAAAAGAGCAGAAGCGAAGGGATTTATCCCCCACTACTGCTCTTTTGTTTTGCTGTTTTAGGTTAAATGTCACCCTTTGCGTACATTTTCAGCCTTTTCATGATGCTGTTTGTCGAATGAAAATACTCGGACAGCTCTATAAAGTCGCGGTAAAGCTTTGTGTATTTTTCGGTAGAGCCGGGTGTGGGTGAGTATCTGATGACCTCGGTGCTTGCCATAGCCGATACTGCATCTGCAAGGGTTTTGTGTTCACCGGCGGTAAGGGCTGCGTAGATTGCCGAGCCGTGTGCGCCCGCCTGCGTCAGCATCGAGGCATTAAGCTCGCGCCCAAGCACGTCGGAAAGCACCTGCATAATAAATGGGTTTTTCTTTGCTATTCCGCCGCCTACGACTATTTTACCGATTTTGATGCCTGCGCGCTCGTATTCGTCGACTATCCTTTTCGTACCGAAGGCAAGTGCTTCAACCACCGCACGGAATATTGCCTCGGGGGGCGTATTGAGCGTAATACCGAGAATAAGTCCGGTAAGCTCATCGTCAACGTATGGGGTGCGACAGCCGTTCCACCAGTCGAGGGCGATAAGACCGCTCTCGCCGATTTTCATTTTCGCTGCACCCTCTGTGAGAAGGTCGTATATTGATATTCCGCGCGCCTCCGCTTCTGCGGTATAAGAGGCGGGCGTACACTTATTCACCACCCAGCCGAGGGCATCACCTGCCGCTGCCTGACCTGCCTCGTACGCCATATATCCCGGAACAACGCCGCCAAGCACCTTTCCGCAAATACCTTCGACCCTCACGCTCTTATCCCATATAACGAGGTGGCATGCCGAGGTTCCGAAGATTATTGCCATATCACCGGGGTTGACTACGCCAATGGCGGGGAGTGCCGCGTGCGCATCAATGAGAGCCACCGATACGGGAGTGCCAACGGGAAGAGTAGTGATGGACGAGCCGTATTCGCACATACCGCCTGCCGCGCGTCCTATCTCATTTATCTCTCCGCCCAGCTTATCGCGGACAACGTGCCTCAGTCTTTCGTCTACAAGGGAGAAGTATTCCTCCGAGGGGTAGCCGTTGCGCTCGTTCCACATTGCCTTATACCCTGCGTGGCAGGCGCTGCGTACGGTTTTTCCCGTGAGAACCTTGATTATCCAATCTCCCGCCTCGACAAAATGGTCGGCTGCTGCGTATACCTCCGGAGCTTTATTAAGGGTTTCGTATATCTTTGGTAAGCACCATTCGCAGGATATAACTCCGCTGTATGGCTCAATAAGAGCAGGGAAATGCTCCGTGGCAACCTTGGTTATGCGCTCTGCCTCGTCTATCGCGCCGTGGTGCTTCCACATCTTCACGTATGCGTGCGGCTCGGCTTTGAACCTGTCAAGCCTGCATATGGGCGTTCCGTCCTCGAGTACCGGCATCATGCTTGAGGAGGTGAAGTCAATTGCCAAGGCGCCAATCTCCGAGGGTGATACCCCCGATTCAAGGAGAACACCGCGCGTGACCTTGGAGAGTGCCTCAAGATAATCGTCGGGGTGCTGAAGCGCCGTGGTGTCAAGGCTTGTACCACCGGATATATCGCCCTCCTTCATAACTCCGTGGGCGTATGCACATTCGGAGGAGGCTATTTCCCTGCCGTCTGGGGTGCTGACTAAGGTAGCGCGTGCCGAAAGAGAGCCGAAATCTATTCCTATTGTGTATTTTATCATCTTAGTCTCCGTGGGTTGGTGATTTTTGTCATAGAGATGCGTAACCCCACAGAATGCTTGTAGCAGCTCTGCGGGGTATATGCTTGATTTACACCAAAAAGCAAACTATCTTTACTTGTTTGCAGCGTACTCCTCTGCAAGAGCCTTGAACGCGGGTAGCGCGCGCTCTACGGTTTCGTATGCCGTGCAGTACGCCACTCTTACGTATCCCTTGACGCCGAAGTCGTCGCAGGGCACGACAAGAAGCTCGTGCGCCTTAGCACGCTCGTAGAACTTGTACGCATCAGGCTCGAGAGCCTTTACAAAGAGATAGAAGGCTCCGTCGGGCTTTACGCATTCGTAGCCGTAGGAGGTGAGGCTGCCGTAAAGCAGATCCCTGTTTTTCTTATACGCCTCTACGTTCACCTTAGCATCTATGCAGCGCGCAACGACCTGCTGGAAGAGGCTGGGGGCGCATACGTAGCCGAGCGAGCGCCCTGCGCCGCATACGGCGAGATATATATTGACGGAGTCCCTCATAGTGGGGCATACCGCGATATATCCTATTCGCTCGCCGGGGAGGGAGAGCGACTTCGAGTAGGAGTAGCATACAAAAGTATTGTCGTAATAATTCATCAGATAAGGCACCTTAACTCCCGAGTATACAAGCTCGCGGTAAGGCTCGTCGGCAATAAGGTATATATCTCTGCCGTACTTCTCGGACTTTTTACGCAAGAGGTCGCAGAGCGCCTTTATCGTTGCCTCGGAATATACAACTCCGCTCGGGTTATTCGGTGAGTTGATTATAAGTGCCTTTGTGTTTTCGTTGATACGGCTCTCAAGGTCGGCAATATTGATCTCAAGCGTCTTATCGTCAGGCTCGCTGATGACCAGCCTTGCTCCCGCGTTCTCAACGAATACTCTGTACTCGGTGAAGAAGGGGGCGAATACGATAACCTCGTCACCCGTACCGTCCTCTACTACCGCCTTAAGGCATATAGAGAGTGATGCCGCCGCACCGCAGGTCATGTATATAAGATTAGGGGAGATATCCACGCCGAACCTGGCCTTGATATTATTTGCGATCGTAGCGCGCACGTTCGCATCGCCCTGCGCGGAGGTATATCCGTGAAGAAGCACCGAATCGCGCTCGGAGAGAAGCTCGGCAATCGCCTCGTTAACCTCCTTGGGAGCGGGAACGCTCGGGTTGCCGAGGCTGAAATCGTATACGTTCTCAGCGCCTATTTCTGCAGCACGGGTCTTGCTGTATTCAAAAATTTCTCTTATGATCGAGCGCTTGCTGCCAAGGCCGAACATCTTCTGATTGTATCCCATATTAATCTCCATTTTGTCGCCTGTGGCGACCGCACAAATTATTAATCAATTTTCGGTATCGCTGCGCGAGGATTTGGGATAGGGTCCCAAATAGCGAAAATTAGAGGCGTGAGGGCTATAAGCCCGGGGCTGATATTGGTTATTTCACGCTATCACCTGCTTATAGCCCGAGCAGCACTCTTGCGTTATCCGAGAAGATTTTTTCCTCAACCTCAGAGCCGAGAGAGAAGGATTTGAGTATATCTACGCTCTCTTTAATACTGCTCCAGGGCGAGTCTGTCGCGAAGAGCAGTCTGTCCGCACCGTGTCCCTCGAGCATTTTCGTGAAGGTATCCCTGCCTATAAAGGGAAGCACGAAGGAGGTGTCAAGATAAACGTCAAGCCCGCATAGCTTCTCAAGCGAATCGGCATAGTTGTCACCCGCGCCGAGATGCGCAAGAACGAGCTTGTTATACGGAACGCGGCGTATAAGGTTAAGCGCCCTGTCGGCGGTGCAGCGGATCGGCTGATCGGGGAAGCCGAAGTCATATCCCGCGTGAGTTACCACTATAAGGTCGTTTTCTCTCGCACACTCGAGTATTCTTACGTAGCCCTCGTCGTCGATAAACGTACCCTGATAGTCGGGGTGGAGCTTAACTCCGAGAAAGCCGCTCTTCTTGATAAGAGCCATTTTGCCCTCAATATCCTCGCAGGCGGGGTGTATGCCCGCAAAGGAGATGAGCCTCCTCTTTTCATTTGCGAAGCGCTCGTTGATAGCGCCCGCGAAGCGGAGTATGCTGTCGAACTGCTGAGGGCTTGTTACGACGGGCAGGGTGACGGATACGTCAACGCCCGCCTCCTCCATTCTCCGAGTAAGCCCGTCTGCCGTTCCGTCCGAGTAGGCGGGGACGTTAGCCTTTTCAGAGAGCATAGCTATGGTCTTGTCCGCAATCTTGTCGGGAAAGACGTGCGTGTGGAAATCTATTATCATGGCTGGCTTAAATCTGTGCAAGCTCCTCGCAGGAAACGGTGTATATGCCGCTCTCGGTGAGTATTGCATCTACCTTATTTACGTCGGACGCCTTCATCACGATATACGCATCGTCGGACTGAATGGAAAGGCCGTACATATATTCGATATTTACGCCGCCCTCGTCAATTTTCTTAAGAAGCTCCTGAAGGCTGCCTGCCTTGTGGGGGATCTTAATTATGGAAACGTCGGAGAGAAGGGAGGAGAATCCGCCCTCTGCGAGCTTCTCCTTACCGAGAGGCGCGTTGTCAACGATGAGTCTAAGAAGACCGAACTCGGTGGTATCGGCAAGACTGAGGGAGAGAATGTTAACTCCGTTCTTTCCGAGAACCTCAAGCACCTCGGAGAGTCTACCTGCTCTGTTTTCTATAAAAACTGTCAGCTGCTTTGCAAACATATCTTTTTCTCCTTAATTTGAAATTTAATAAAGCTTACGGTTATCTATAACGTGGACTGCCTTACCCTGGCTTCTTACAAGCGACTGAGGCTCAACAATCTTTATCTTTGCGCTTATTCCGAGCGCCTGCTGGATAACGTGACCGATCTTCTTGGTGAGAGCTTCTATAACTCTTACCTCGTCGGTGTAATACTTCTGATCAAGCTCAACCTGAACCTCGAGGGTGTCAAGGTTATTTACTCTGTCTACGATCATCATGTAGTGAGGTGTAACCTCATCTACCTCGACGAGCGCCGCCTCGATCTGGCTCGGGAATACGTTAACGCCCCTGATGATAAGCATATCGTCGACGCGCCCCTTGAACCTGGAGATGCGCGCGCTAGTTCTGCCGCACTCGCAGGTGGAGTGGTCGATGCTCGTAAGGTCCTTTGTCCTGTATCTGATAAGAGGAATACCCTCCTTGGTGAGTGTGGTGAACGCAAGCTCGCCCGTTACGCCGTCCTCTACGGGAGAGAGGGTTGCAGAATCGAGGATTTCGGGGTAGAAGTGATCCTCGCATACGTGAAGTCCCTTGTGGAACTCGCAGTCGCAGGCAACGCCGGGGCCCATGATCTCACTCAGTCCGTAAATATCAAACGCCTTGATATTAAGCTTCGTTTCAATCTCTCTGTGCATCTTCTCGGTCCAGGGCTCAGCACCGCAGATAGCCGACTTGAGCTTTATCTTATCAAGAAGACCCTCTGCCTCGAGAACCTCGGATATGTGAAGGAGGTAGGAGGGAGTGCAGGCGATGGCGGTTGCACCGAAGTCAACCATCATGGTGGTGAGCTTCTTCGAGTTACCCGTGCTCATGGGAACGACGGTCGCACCGATCTTCTCAGCGCCGCCGTGTGCGCCGAGACCGCCGGTAAACAGACCGTAGCCATAGGCTATCTGGATAATATCGTCCTTCGAGATATCCGCCATAGCGAAGCATCTTGCAACGCACTCGCTCCAGATATCGAGGTCGCGCCTGGTGTAGCCTACGACGGTAGCCTTACCGGTAGTACCGCTCGAGGCGTGTATTCTGACTATCTCGGAGTTGGGAACTGCAAAAAGGCCGAAGGGGTAGTTATCACGAAGGTCATCCTTGGTGGTGAAGGGGAGCTTGACTATATCCTCGATGCCCTTGATGTCTGCGGGCATAAGGTCGATAGCCTGCATCTTCTTTCGGTAAAATTCTACGTTATGATAGACGTAATCGACGAGCTTTACGAGTCTTTTGCCCTGAATGGCTGTCATCTCGTCACGTGACATACATTCCTTTGTTTCATTCCAGATCATACTGCTTACCTCACTTACTTTCTTTATAGCCCTTGATGAACGCTCGCTTATTTATCTCAACGGTCTTCGGAGGAACGGTGCTTGCAACGGTGTCAAGCCATACCTCCTCGTCAATGCCGATAAACCTTGCGGCAAAGCCGAGCATAACCGAGTTGATAACCTTACTGTTTCCCAGCTCGAGCGCTATCTTCATCGCGTCGGTCGAATACACGGTGTGGCGCTCCTTAAGTGCCTCGATAATTCCCTCGGGATATTCCTTAGCACCGATAACGACGGTCATGGGATCTATTCTGCAATCGTTGACGATCAGCACACCGTCAGGCTTAAGGAAGTGAGAGTATCTCATAGCCTCGAGTCTCTCAAAGGCTATGATAACGTCTGCCTGCCCCTCCTCGACAACCGGCTCGCTGATCTTATCACCGAAGCGGACGAAGGTCACTACGCTTCCGCCTCTCTGAGCCATTCCGTGTACCTCGGAGATCTTAACGTCAGCTCCGATTGCCAGAGCCGCCTTGCCTATTATTCTGCTGGTGAGGAGGGTACCCTGACCGCCCACACCTACTATCATTACGTTTTTAGTCGTCATATTATACACCCACCGTTTCTATAGCGCCGAATTTGCAATAGCTCTTGCAAAGGCCGCAGCCGTTGCACATAGTGGCGTCAATCTTCACCTTACCGTCCTCGCCTTTTGTCATAGCGGGGCAGCCTATGCGCATGCACGCACCGCACTTCTTGCAGGCGTCGGGATTAACTCTGCACTTGTTCGGGAATTTCTGACCCTTAAGAAGCGCGCAGGGAGCCTTGGCAATTATAACCGTAAGGGTATCGGAGGCTACGCTCTCGCGGATAACTCTCTCAAGCGTGGCAACGTCGAACGCCCCCACCTCAATAACCGAGGGAACGCCGATTGCAAGGCAAAGCTCCTTAAGGTCGATAGCATTGGTATCCTCGCCCTTGAGCGTCTTGCCCGTTGCGGCATGCTCCTGGTGACCGGTCATGCCCGTCGTGCGGTTATCAAGTATCATCACCGTAGCGGTGGATTTGTTATATACCATTCCGATAAGCGAATTAACACCGGTGTGAAGGAAGGTGGAGTCGCCTATTACCGCAACCCAGTTCTTTATGTAATCCTTGCCGCGTGCCTTCTCCATTCCGTGAAGAGCGGAGATGGACGCCCCCATACAAATGGTGGTGTCGATAACGCTGAGGGGCGCTACCGCACCGAGAGTGTAGCAGCCTATATCGCCTGATGCGTGTATCTTCAGCTTGTTAAGCACCGAGAACACGCTTCTGTGAGGACAGCCGGGACAGAGAATGGGAGGACGTCCCGGAATGTCGCACTTCTCAAATACGCTCTCGTCCTTTCCGAAGAGAGCCTTACGGAGAAGATTTGCGCTGTATTCTCCCTGTCTTGTAAACATTTCTTTGCCTTTTACCTCGAAGCCCCATGCCTTGACCTGCTCCTCGATAACAGGCTCAAGCTCCTCAAATACGTAGACGGTGTCTACCTTCGAGATGAATTCCTCTACAAGCTCCCTCGATATGGGGTTAACAAGACCGAGCTTAAGAACGCTCGCCTCGGGGCAAACCTCCTTGACGTACTGATACGCAACGCCCGAGGTGATAAAGCCTATTTTGGTATCGCCAAGCTCGATTCTGTTTACGGGGAAGGAGTAGGCGTCCTTTGCCATGCGGCTCTCTCTGTCCTCTACCGCGAGATGTCTGCCTATCGCAGATGCTGGCATCATTACGTACTTCGGTACGTTGCGTGTATATTCCTTTACGGGCACCTCGGCTCTCGGCTCGAGATTGACTACGCTCTGCGAGTGTGCGAGCTTCGTGGTGGTGCGGAGTATGACGGGTGTATCGTATTTTTCACTCAGCTCATACGCATACTTTATAAATTCCTTTGCCTCTCCGCTGTCGGACGGCTCAAGCACGGGAATATGCGCTGCGCGGCCTATCATTCTCGTATCCTGCTCGTTCTGCGAGCTTGCCATTCCCGGGTCGTCAGCAACCACGAATACCGAGCCGCCGCCAACGCCGGTGTAGGAGAAGGTGTAGAGCGGGTCTGCAGCTACGTTAAGACCTACGTGCTTCATACACGCAAGGCTTCTGACACCCGATATGGAAGCACCGATTGCCACCTCTGCGGCAACCTTCTCGTTGGGCGCCCACTCGGTGTATACCTCGTCGTAGGTAGAAAGATATTCACTTATTTCGGTGCTGGGAGTACCGGGATATGCGCTCGAAAGCACAACACCCGCCTCGTAAGCACCTCTTGCTATTGCCTCGTTGCCGAGCATAATGATCTTAACAGCCACTTTTATAATCTCCTTAAATCCTTAACTCTTTTTGCCTTGCCCTCAAATCTCTGAAGTGTGTTCGGCGATTCGAGAAGCACCTTCGCGTCAAGGCCGAGAATGCTTCTCAGGCGGCTCTTGATCTTGTTCGTGATTCCTTCAAGAGTTGCGAAGGAGTCTGTGCTTTCAAGAAGCTCGACCTTGATGGTGAGCTTGTCGAGATAGCCCTCGCGCTCCACGATTATCTCGTAGTGAGGACCTACCTCGCTGACACCGAGGATAACCTCCTCGATCTGGCTCGGGAAGACGTTTACACCGCGTATCTTGAGCATATCGTCGCTTCTGCCCGAGAGGTTCTCCATACGGCAGAAGGTTCTTCCGCACTTACATTTACCGTAGTAAAGACGCGTGATATCCTTGGTGCGGTATCTGATAAGAGGCAGAGCCTCCTTCTTAATGCAGGTGATAACCAGCTCGCCCTGCTCACCCTCGGGAAGCACCTCGCCCGTTGCGGGATCGATGATCTCGGGAATGAAGTAGTCCTCGTTTATGTGCATTCCGCAATGCTCGGTGCATTCGCCCGAAACGCCGGGACCCATAAGCTCGCTCATTCCGTAGTTGGAGGTGATGAGCAGCTCCTTACCCCAATACTTGTGCATTTCCTCACGCATAGCGTCGGTCAGCAGCTCGCTGCCGACGAGAGCAATCTTAACCTCGAGGTCGCGCTCGGGTGTAAGACCCATCTCTCTTGCAACCTCTGCTAGCCTGAGAGCGTATGAGGGAGTAGCAACGAGCAGTGAGGTTCCAAAGTCCTTCATATACATTATCTGCTTTTCGGAGTTACCGGTAGAGGAGGGGACGATGGCAGCTCCTATATTCTCAAGTCCGTAATGAAGGCCGAGAGCGCCCGTGAACATACCGTAGCCAAAGCAGATCTGAGCCGTATCCTTTTCGGTAGCACCGCCCATGCAGGCTATACGCGATACGCACTCGGTCCAGGTGTCAAGGTCGCCCTGGGTGTAGCCTACTACGGTGGGCTTGCCCGTCGTGCCGCTGGAGGCGTGTATCCTGACGAGCTTATCCTTTTCGACGGCAAAGAGGCCGAAGGGGTAGTTATCTCTCATATCCTGCTTCGTTACGAAGGGCAGACGCGAAAGATCGCTGAGGCTTTTAATATCCTCCGGCTTGATTCCCGCCTCGTCCATCTTCTTCGCGTAAGCGGGGACCTTCTCGTAAACTCTCGCGACGGTTTCCTTAAGCCGCTCAAGCTGTATTTTTTCAATTTCCTCTCTTGGGAGTAGCTCTTCCTTGGACCAGATCATTTTGATGAGCACCTTTCATTGGGGTTTTACGTAGCCTGTTTGTGTGACGCGCCTCTGCCTTACGGGCGGAATATGCAGGCTTGACAAAATCCTGCGGCAAAAGGTATCACATTTAGTAAGAATTGTAGCACAGTTTGTCGCTGCTGTCAATATGCACGCGCAAAATATAGGGCGTAAAACTAACGAAATATGCAAAATCGTTACAAAATTGTTCGTCTTAGCACTTGATAAGCGCAGATTTGTGTGCTAAAATGTACGATGTAAGATTATGCACCCCGGAGAAACGGAGCCCTTATGATAAAGCATATTTTTCTCGACCTTGACGATACGCTGCTCGATTTTCACATTGCCGAGCATATAGCGATGAAAAAAACCTTTGACGCCCTCGGCGTGCCGAGCGACGATAAAACGCTGGCAAGATACAGCGAAATCAATCGCTCCTGCTGGGAGAGGCTAGAGCGCGGAGAGTGGACAAGACGCGAGGTTTTGGTTGGAAGATTCAAACTTTTATTTGCAGAAATAGGCGCTTCGGCAGACCCCGAAGCGACCCAGGCGCTCTATGAGGATAATCTTTGTATAGGGCATTATTTCCTGCCCGGGGCAGAGGCGTTGCTCGATAATCTCTATGGCAGCTACAAGCTCTACGTAACCTCGAACGGCACGGCGAGAGTTCAGGACAGCCGTATTGCCTCCTCAGGCATAGCAAGGTATTTTGACGGTATTTTCATATCTCAGCGCGTAGGCGCGGATAAGCCCTCGCCCGCCTTCTTTGAGCGTGTCTTTGCCGCGATAGAGGGCTTTGACCCGAGGGAGGCTATTATCCTCGGCGACAGCCTTACCTCTGATATAAAGGGAGGTCGCGATGCAGGGATTCTCACCTGCCTTTATAACCCTAAGGGAAGAGTAGGGCGCGAGGATATAATACCCGATTACGAGATAAGCTCGCTTGACGAATTTATATCGCTGATTGAGAAGATTAATTAAGGAGAAGCTATGTATTGCGGATACGACATAAGTGAATACACTGTGCGCCTTGCAGACCAGGCTGAGCGCGACTGCGCCGAGGTGTTTAAGAAAATAGACGAGAACGCCCTTTTATGCTCTGCAAAGGTGCTGCGCGCCTTCCAGGAGGCGAGGGTGTCTACCACCGATTTTATAGAGGTGACGGGATACGGCTTTACCGATTCAGGCAGAGAAAAGCTCGAGGAGGTGTTTGCTAAGGTGTTCGACGCTGAGGATGCGCTCGTTCGCCCTCAGCTGATGTCGGGAACGCACGCCCTGTGGGTGACTCTCGGCGGTCTTCTCAAGTACGGAGAGACGCTTTTATACGTCACGGGTACGCCCTATGACACGCTTCAGAGCGTTATCGGCACTACCGGCGGCAGCCGTAATTCTCTTATTGCAAACGGCGTAAAATACGAGGAGATAGACCTCATAGGTGACGATTTCGACCTCGATGCGATACGCGAGAGATGTAAGCGCGGTGATGTTCGCGTGGCGGCAATTCAGCGCAGCCGCGGATATTCCCAGAGAAAGAGTCTTACTATAGACAAGATAGCCGAGGCTATCAGAGTCATAAAGGAGGTGTCACCCGAGACCCTCGTTATGGTAGACAACTGCTACGGCGAGTTCTGCGAGGATAAGGAGCCGTCTGGCGTAGGCGCAGACGTGTTCGTTGGCTCGATGATGAAGAACCTCGGCGCAGGCCACGCGGTCAGCGGCGGATATTGCGTCGGTCGTCGTGAGGTCATATACGATATCGCGGAGAGGCTCACCTCCCCAACGATAGGTAAGGATCTCGGTGCTAACTATAACCAGCTTGCTTCCTTCTACAAGGGACTGTTTATGGCACCCGCAACCGTTGCCGCAACGCTGAAATCCATGGCGTTTGCCGCAAGGCTTCTCGAGCTTGCAGGCTATTCGGACGTCAGCCCGAAATACGACGAGGTGCGTACCGATATAGTACAGACAATAAGCTTCCACTCGGCAGAAAAGCTTATCCGCTTCTGTAAGGGAATACAGATGGGCTCGCCTGTCGAGGCGTATTGCATACCCGAGCCTGGTGATATGCCGGGCTACGAGCATCCCGAAATAATGGCGGCAGGCACGTTCGTTATCGGAGCTACTAATGAGCTTTCCTGCGACGGTCCTGTCATCGAGCCGTATACCGCATATATGCAGGGCGGACTTACGTATGATTACGGCAAGCTCGGCGTTATGAAGGCGCTCGACGTTATGCTCGGCGAATAATAAATTCGGCAGAATCTTGGAGGTGACCGTTTTGAAAGGCATGAAGTATTTATCAAGTATATTGGTTTTTATTTTGCTCCTCGGAATTGCAGTAAGCCTATCCTCCTGCTCCTTGTTTGGAGAGGGAGAGGACGGGGAGTTCAAGCCCGTGCTGCGCTTTGCGATAACTAGTGATATACACGTGCGCGCAGGCTCTAACGATTTCGGCAGCCGCGAGAAGCTTGACCGCTTTCTCGGCAGTGCGTATGAATATGCGAAGTCCGAGGAGTATTCCGCGCTCGACGGAATATTCATAGTCGGTGATCTCGTTCAGGACGGAAAGACGGCGGAGTACGACGAGGCTGTCTTCGTTATGAATAATATTGTAGATGAAGAAAGCACGCTCTTAAGAGTGGTTATGGGCAACCATGAGATGCATGCGTACGGCTCGGGAGATGCGCGCTTCACGCCCGAGAATATAGCGAAGTCCACAGCGCGCTTCAATGCTAAGCTCGGCTATGAGAGCGAGAACTCGCACCACGTTATAAACGGGTATCACTTCATCACTCTGGCGAACGATTCCTATGAGTCGCACAATTTCTTCAGCGATGAATCCATAGCCTGGCTTAAGGGCGAGATCGAGGCGGCTATGGCTGACGATCCTACCTCGGATAAGCCGATCTTCGTTATGCAGCACGAGCCTCCTGAGTCCGACGTGCGCGGCTTTACGGGCGGTGACGCAAAGCTCGGTGAGCTGCTTAAGGACTACCCCCGTGTCATAGATTTTTCGGGTCATACGCACAGATCCATTCTCGACCCGCAGTCGATCTGGCAGGACGGCTTTACCGCTATCGGTACGGGCGGTCTTGCATATCTCGGCTACAATATGGCAGGGCACCCCACGCTTAACAATAGCGCCGTTGTCGCTATTGACGATGAGGGCGGCTGGGTTGGCGGCGGCTCTAACGGTACGCGTACCGGCGCGATGTATTACATAGTTGAGGTAGACGCTAAGAACAACGTACGCCTCAAAATATACGATCTTCTCACCGAGAGCTTTTACGGCGAGCCGATAACCTTTAAGGTTGGGACTGACGAGGAGGAAATCTTCACTCCTGAAAGGGCGGACAGCTCTCTGGCGCCCACATTCGGTGCCGACGCCAAGATAGAGACCCTTTCCTCGGACTTCAACTACCCTATGATCAGCTTCTCCACACCTACGGGCGGAGATCTCCCTCAGTATTATCGAATAGAGCTGTGGGGCACGGGTGATGAGCCCGAAACGGTATTTTATAGGCTCGCGGGTATGCACAACGCGGCAAATATGCCCGCTACCGCAACCACTCCCGTCTTCGGCTGTAAGGAGGGCGGTGATTATAGCGTAAAAATCTACGCGGTTAACTGCTGGGGCAAGGAGAGTGCGCCGCTTCTCGGCAGCATAACGATAGGTGAGAGTAGCCTTGAGCCTGATATACTCAATACCGTATTTAATACCGACGGTACAGCATCGAACAAAGACAGCGTTCTCGGCACAATCGGAAGCGTTGCTGTAAGATATGACGAGGAGCTTGGAAAAAACGTTGCAAGCTTTGACGGCAGCTCGGGCTATAAATTCTCGGGAATCAAGGATTACTATGACAGAATAGTCTATTCGCTCACCCTCGAAGCCTATTTCAAGATAGGAGAGGGAATAGAGGACGCTGTGGCAATCGGTTCGAATATGAACTCATCGGGATTCGGTCTTGTGAGGACGGCAGACGGAGCTGTTCGCTTCAGCTTTGGTGTTAACAATGGCGGCGGCCGCAGATATATGGTTGCCAACACCGTGAAGGATATAGCCGCCGTTGGCGAGTGGGTACACGTGGTCGCAACCTTTGACGGTGACTCGATCAAGCTCTACGTAAACGGTGAGCAGGTAACTCTATACGACAATGACGGCGCTGAAATAGGAAGTGAGCTTGATTGCTCCGGCAGGTTGTTTGAGGCGCCTACCGGTACTGCGGCAGCCTTCGTCGTCGGAGGTGATATCGCCTCAGGCGGACTTATCGAGAGCTGCTTTATCGGAGATATCGCGGCAATGAATATATACTCCCGCGCTCTTGCCGATGATGAGGTAGCTGCTGTGTACGACGCCGCAAGGTGAGTTAATGTAAATCATTATAGTCAAAAATGCGTAATAAGGAGCCGAAAAATAGCCGGCTCCTTATTTTCTTTTATTGGTGAGCTTTGCGTGAAAATTCGCGCGGAGAATATTAAAGCGGTAAATTTTGCTAATTCTATTGACAAGAGGAAAGTGCGGTGCTATAATTAACTCAACCGAACAGAATATGAGAATCAGGGGTGCCACAAAGGCTGAGATGACAGGTGTCAAACCCTTTAACCTGATACGGATAATGCCGGCGTAGGGAGATTTGATGAAAGATAAATCTTTTCGCACGGATCTTGTATCCTGTGCGGAATTTTTATTTTAAGGAGGTTTCTCGGTATGAGAAACAAAAAGCTCTTATGTCTTGTAGAGTGCGCCATGATGGTAGCGCTCGCCTTCGGCCTCAGCTTCGTTAAGCTCTGGCAGATGCCACTCGGCGGATCGGTTACTCTTTGCAGTATGCTGCCTATCATGCTCATCGGTATCAAGTACGGCCCGGTTATCGGGCTTGGCACCGGATTCGTCTACTCGCTCACCCAGCTCGCGCAGGGCTTTATGGAGGGAGATATCTCCTATGCCGCGGGTGAGGCGCTTGTATTCATTGTTGCGATGCTCTTCGATTATATCGTACCCTTTACCGTTCTCGGTCTCGCGGGCATACTCGGCAAGAAGAACAGATGGACGCCCATCGCGGGCATGTCCGCCGCCATAGGTATGCGTATTCTCTGTCATTATTTCACGGGCGTTACCATTTGGTCGCAGTGGACTCCCGAGGGCTGGAGCGCGTGGATATATTCCGCGGCGTATAACGGCGGGTACCTTCTGCCCGACCTTGCGATAACTCTCGCGGTGGCAGTTATGCTCCTCAGCATCAAGGAGATAAGAAAGCTGCTCGATATCAAAGAGCCTATAGCATAAAATACGCGATAAGCTAAAGGGCGGACGCTGTAGCCTATCTCCTTTCTATATTATTAACATATAGTAAGTTGACGCCCATTACTATAAGTGCTAGAATGATATTGTAGATAATGCATATAATGATAAGGACAACGAAATGAAAAGGATATTCAGAATAGCATTGAGCATTTTAGCAATATTAATAGCAGGGGCGTGTCTGTTTTCCTGCGCCGGCGGCTCTGATAACGGAGACGGCAATCCTCCCTCGGGTGACAAGCCGGGTGACAGCGTAAGCATGGTTGCGAGGGTCACCGAGCTTGGCGAGAAAATAACCGTCGAGGTTGTGGAAAGCCCCTATACGTCGGGCGCGCATTGGGTCATAACGGCACCCGCGACAGAGTACTATGCAAAGGACGGCGCGCGCATCTCCCGCACCGATATCAAGGTGGGAGATAAGGTTGAGATACTGTATAGCGGTCAGGTGATGATGAGCCTGCCGCCGCAGATTGTCGCAGCCAGAATAAGCGTGGTTGAGTGAAACAATTTAACAAGATGAGAGCAGATTCGGTTTTCATATCCGCGTCTGCTCTCTTTTGTATTGTATAGGCGAAGACTTTGAAAAAGGCTCCGCCCGAAAACCACCAGTCCGGCTGGTGGTCATGACTTTTAGAGAAAAAATACGTTAAAAGAGCAATATGTACGCAGTAGTTTACACTATAATCCTTTTCATTCGGTTAATCAAAAGTTAAAGATTATTAAACTAAATGAAACATTATTAAATCTTATTGATTATGCGCGCGTATTATGTATAATTATGTTGTAGCTTGGCGAACGGCGTGAGTGCGAGTCACACAAGGCTCGTGCAAGCGTACATTAAGATAATCCGACCAAGCCAAAGGAAAAAAGGGCGCGCCCTTTTTTCCGTGCCCCTCGCGAGGGGCACGGGTACATCTTTAATCACACCGACGGCGCAGCCGATGGCACGCCCTCGGGCGTGACGTCGGCTGCGCCAAAAAATGTTTTGCGGCGTGCTATGTGTTCACCTACCCTGCACACGATATATTATTTGACAGAGGTTAACGTAACTATGCTTCAACTTATTACAGTCGGCGCGGCGAGTGCTGTGGTGCTGCTCGTCCTGCTCCTGACGCGGCGAGACTCGAAGGCGCGCTCGCTTACAATTAAATTGTTGGCGCTCGCGTTCTGTGCCATAGGCTTCTTCCGCCAGTGGCTCGCCGATTCCATATATCTTGTAATAGACGGTGCATGGTTTGAGGGAGTGTATTATGAATCGCAGGATACCCTTCAGATGATTTTGCGCTGGGGATATTTTTCGGCGTATTCGGTCATACCTATGGCGGCGTTTACGAAGAACCGTCTTTTCCGCAACATCGCGGGGTACGTAACTCTTCCGTTTGCGCTTCTTTCCACGGTGTTCTTCGATGACTTTATGGTGTACTTCACCGATCCCGTAGCACACGGATTTATGTGGAGCTACGGCCTGCGTGCGGCGTATTTTGCGATTGAGCTTGCGCTGGCAATCTCTCTTCCTATTATCATTCACGTGAGTGAGGGGCACGTATTCCGTGTCAAGTCCCTTGCAGAGTGGAGAAATTTCACACTCGGTGTTATAGGCGTGGCGGCAGCCGTTATGCCGTCCTACGTGCCGCAGGCGTTCATAGGATACGTTCAATCGATCCCCGAGAGGTTCTCGCCCTACCATCTTATCTGGATAGCGGCGGTGCTTGTAGTCGTGCTTGCGCTCTATTACGGCTTCCGATTCCGCGACTATGCCGCTCGCTATGAGCTGTGCCTGTTCCTCGCGATTGCGCTGTTCTTCCATTATAACTCCTTCTATATGATGGGAATAACGCTTGGTCGCTTACCATTTCAGCTTTGTAATATCGCGGCGTACTTCCTTCTTATTGCGGCAGTATTCAAGTGGAAAAGCTTCTTCCACTTCTCATTCCTTGCAAACACGGTTGGTACGGTCTTTGCCATAATAGCTCCTGACTTCGCTATTGGAACCACCAGCTTCTGGAACGTGCATTTCCTCTACGAGCATGCCTTCGTGCTTATAATTCCCGCCCTGCTTGCAGGACTGCGTATCTTCCCGAGAGTGGACGTAAGGAGCTTAAAGCCGCTGTTTATAGGCTTCACCGCATACTTCCTCTTCTGCTTCATTACGGGAACTATCATCAACGGCTTGAATCCTCTTACGTCGGGCGTGACGGTAAACTACTTCTATATGTTCGACCTCGAGACGGCGTTCGATTATTTCCCCTTCCTAACCTTTACCGAAAACTATTACTTGACCTTCGGACCCTTTACGGTCTATCCGATCGTTATATCCATTGTATACGTCGGCTTCTTTATGCTGTGCCTTTTGTTCTACCTGCTCGTTCGCTTCTTCTACAAGCTCGAGGACGATCACCTCGCGCTCAGACGCTCCGGAATCGACCTGTATGAGAAGATTACCGGTCGGGTATCCCGCAGGCCGAAGGAGTTTATCGACTGATGCGCATTCTGCGCACTTGAATTAAAACTGCGCGCGGCAACGCCGCATATAAATTGGAGTATAGCGTGAAATAACCTATATCGGCCCCGGGCTTTAAGCGTTCACGCCCATAATTTTCGCGATTTGGGACCCAATCCCAAATCGTCGCATAGCGATACCGAAAATTAATTAATGATTTGTGCGGTCGCCACAGGCGACAGAACGGAGTATTTTATGTCTGATACCGAAATGACAACACCCTTATCCGCGGCCGCGGAGATAAAGGAGGAGAGCGCGACACCCGCAGGTAGCGGTGATATGCTCACTATCAGCCACCTTACGAAGAGCTACGGTGATTCGGAGGTCAAGGCGGTTGACGATCTTTCCATCTCGCTAAGACCCGGAGAAATATACGGCTTTCTCGGTCCTAACGGAGCCGGAAAGAGTACGACTATAAAGAGCCTTGTGGGAATATACCCCTTCCAAGAGGGAGATATTCTTATAGACGGCGTGTCCATCAAGACCGATCCTCTCGCTGCAAAGATGAAGATAGGCTACGTGTCGGATAACCACGCTGTTTTCGAGCGTCTTACCGGCAGCGAGTACGTAAATCATATAGCTAATCTCTACAGCGTAAGCCCCGAGGACGCAGAGGCGCGCACCGATAGGCTGCTTGAGATATTCCGCCTGCGCGAGGCATTCCACCACCCGATAAAGAGCTATTCTCACGGTATGAAGCAGAAGATCTCGGTTATAGCCGCCCTTGTTCACGACCCTAAGCTGTGGGTGCTTGACGAGCCGCTGACAGGACTTGATCCTCAAAGCTCATATCAGCTGAAGAAGGTAATGAAGCAGCACGCTATGGCGGGCAACACCGTATTCTTCTCCTCGCATATTCTCGACGTTGTTGAGAATCTTTGCGACCGCTGCTGCATTATAAAGGACGGAAAGCTTCAGGGCGTATATGATATTCACGAGCTGAAGCAAAGCGGCGAGTCGCTCGAGGAAATATTCATGAATGTTATAGGTGATATTGCCGAGGAGATCAAATGAGAACCGTTCTTCAGCTTTTGCGCTTGCAGATAGATAACAAGACGGATATCCTCAAGACCGCGACGCCTAAAACGATGATTCCCGCGGTGCTTAAGGTGGTTCTGACGCTCGTTATAGCTACCTTCTTGGTTGGACTGGCTCTCGCTCGCGTCTTCATACTCGGCTTTGACATAAGCACCGAGCTTATATCCGTGCTTCTGGCGGTAACGCAGCTTATATCTCTCGCCTTCGCCATAGGAACGGTAATAAATACCCTTTACCTATGCCCCGATAACGAGATGCTCGTATGCCTGCCGATAACGCCTAACCAGCTATTTATTTCCAAGCTGCTTCTTATCTACATAACAGAGCTTGCGGTCAACTGTATGGTATCCGTGCCGCTGTTCGTGTCGCTCGGAAGGCTTGCATATCACGGGCTTCCGCTCAGCTACTACCTTTCCATACCGATAATGCTTCTTATTATGCCTGTCCTGCCCATCATTCTCGCCGCCTTCTTAAGCGTGCCGATAATGTGGCTCATCAACTTCTTCAAGAAGCATACGGTGCTGTCGATAATTGCTGTATTCAGTCTCGTTGCCGTTTGCCTTTGGGGATACATTTCGCTTATCGGCGGCCTGGCGGGCGAGTTTGACGTGAACGATCAGTTTGCAACCGTAGACCGTATAGACGGTATAATAAGCAGCTTCGGAGCCTCTATTCCGATCTATTATCAGCTCGCGGGAGCGATGATGGATTTCTCGCGCTGGTACTTCTTCTTCCTTGCCATAGCCGCGCTTGCGGTGCTTGCCTTTCTCACCTTCCTCGTTACAAGGTACGTCTTCTTCAAAATAGCGATGTCAAGCCTTGAGAAAAGCACGAAGAGCAAGAAAAGAGAGCATGGCTTCCGTAAGCACAGCCGCTTCGTTACCCTGCTTATCAAGGAATTCAAGTGCGTATTCAGATCAGCCTCCGACGTCTTCGAGTACTTCCTCTTTACTCTCCTGATGCCCTTTATAGTTTTCTCGTACGACCGACTTCTGATGTCCATAACGGTCAATCAGGCGGGCGTAAATATGATAGCGGGCGCGCACGTAATGGTGGTTGCCATTCTCGCTATGCTGTCTAATATTTCTTCTGCCTCTGCTATCTCCCGTGACGGCGGAAACTTCTATACCTCTAAGATAATTCCCGTTGATTTTTATACACAAATGTTTGCAAAATTCAGCTTTAATGCCATTTTCACGCTCGGCGCGATACTGGTTACGGCATTGATATCCGTATTCATATATCCCGCGTGGCAGGTGGCGCTCGGCTCGGTTGCGGTGGCGTTTGCCGCCGTAGGACACATCGCGTACTGCATTGACACGGATATTAAAAATCCCACCGTTAACGCGCAGGGTGACGAGTCGTCATCGACGGTGAGCAAGACGACGCCGAAGGCGCTTGTCTCGGGACTTATCATAGGCTTCGTGCTTGGAATTATCGTAATACTTATGTCGGCGCTCGAGAACGTCGTTATCCCCTATCTTATCATAATAGGTATATCCCTCGTCTTTATGATATACCGCGTATATACGTTGATTCTCAGGATAAATCTCGCGTACGACAAGATAGAAATGTGAGTAAGATATGAAAAAAACCATAATTTTAATCCTCGCGGTGCTGCCGATAGTTCTGCTTATGGTAATCGCTGTGGCAGGACGGATACTCTCGCTGTATCAGCATATACCCGTTGAGCGTGTGGAGTTTGTCGACAGAATAGGAAATGCCTATACCGACGAGATCGACTTCATTGTTCCGCAGGAGGGTACGAAGCAGACGGCTATCCGCATCTATCCCGAGCTTGCCAGCAACAAGAAGGTAAGCTACGTATCGAGCGACCCTGCCGTTTGCACCGTTGATGCCGACGGAGTTATAAGCGGCGTGCATTACGGCTCAGCCGTAGTAACCGTAAAGACGCAGGACGGCTCTCGTACCGCCACCCTGAACGTGCTTGTAACCGCCGACGTGCCCTTCGGAGTTACGCTCTCCGAGAGCGAGCGCTCGCTGATTGCGGGCGAGTTCTTCGAGCTTGATGCACACGTAGACGCACCCGTATCCATTGATAAGCGCGTGCTGTGGTCGTCGTCTGACAATGCCGTTGCTACTGTTAACGAGGCGGGACGCGTGGTCGCGGTAGCGCCCGGTGAGGCCTTTATCACCGTAACGACTGCTTCGGGCGGAAGGACGGCATCCTGTAAGGTAACGGTTGAGGATATCGAGCCGCCCGTAGCTCTCGATCTTACGGGTATAGCAGGTGTTACGCTTGCCTCGCCCGGTAAATATATCGTCAATGCCACGGAAATTGATCTTTCCTCTGCACTGGAGCTTGCGGACGGAATAACCGCAGATGACGTTATTCTCAGCTCCAACGTAGATATAGTTACCGTAGACGGCCTCGTTCTCAGATTGAACGACGGCGCGAGCGGAATAGTCGTACTTACCGTTAAGGTTGAGCTGCCCGAGCGGACCTATAAGACGGCAATCGAACTTTTGTTTTATGCGGGCTGAGGGCACATACCCGATGCACGAACATAAATAAAAAATTACAAGGAGTAAAATCATGAAAAGAAGCTTAAAGGGACTGGCATTTATTTCTTTGCTGCTGATTCTGGCACTTGTGTGTCTGTCCTCGTGTGACGGAGCAGACACCAACCCCGACGGTGGCGGTGGTGAAAACCCGCCCGAGGAGCAGCCTGTAATATACTCTCTGGTTCTCGAGGCAGATAAGACCTCGCTTGTAAGAGGTGATAGTGTGACGCTTTCCGCAGCACTTAAGGCTGAGGGAAAGGAAGACATTGCTGCAGAGGACGTCGTTTACAGCATAACGGCAGGCTCTGAGTATGCAACCCTTACAGCCAACTCGCTTACCGTGCTTAATTCCGCACCCGACGGTGCAGAGATAAAGGTCAAGGCAAGAGAGGGCGCAACCTGGTCTAACGAGCTTACCCTTAAGGTAAGCGTTCCCGCAGAGTCGATAAGCGTATCTGCAGGCGGTGCAACCAATATCCTTGCAGGACAGAGCATCGTGCTTAGCGCTACCGTTTCTCCTGCGGGCGCGCAGTCTGACGTCGTATGGACTATAACCGAGGGTGCTGATTCTGCTGCTATATCCGGCAACGTGCTTGTCGTTAACGCAGGTGCTGTGACGGGCAAGACCGTTAAGGTTAAGGCTACCGTCGGTGCTATAAGCTCCGAGGAGCTTACCTTTACCGTAGGCTATCCCCTCGAGGGGCTCAGCATTTCGGCTATCGGATCTCTCAATATCCTCGCAGGCTCCTCTGCACAGGTTAACGTTGTTGTAAATCCTACGAATGCTACAAATGCAAGCTACAGCCTTGAATTTGTAAATGATTGTAGCACTTATGCTACCATAATCGGCAACGTTATCACCGTTTCCGAGAGCGCTGCAACAGGCGCTAAGATCGAGGTTAAGGCAGTTGCGGGAGACGTTGAGTCTAACGTAATCAGCTATACCGTAGGATATCCCCTTACCGCTCTTACCGCACAGCTCTCGGGATCTGCTAACGTAAATCCCGGCAATTCCGCAGCTCTCTCCGTAGCTCTCACACCCGCGAACGCCACCAACGGCAGCTACACGTGGGTTATCACCGAGGGAGCGGAGTATGCAGAGCTCGTAGGCAATTCGATCTCCGTCAAGAGCGGTGCCGCTATCGGCTCTATCGTTAAGGTTAAGGCGGTTGCAGGCGATATTTCCTCTAATGAGATCACTATAGTCGTAGGTAAGCCTATCGAGTCGCTTGCTATCTCCTCGACCGCTCCCGCAATTCTTGACCGCGGCGCAAGCTATCCCCTTGCTCTTTCCGCTACCCCCACCGATGCGAGCCTTAACGCCGTAGAGTGGGTTGTAAGCGAGGGCGCGGATTACGCTACCGTTCAGAACGGTATGCTCTTTATCGCATCTAACACCCCCGCAGGCACGAGCGTCAAGCTCCACGCCGCAAGCGGCTCTATATCCTCAAACGAGCTTTCCTACACTGTAGGAATTGAGCTTGAATCCATTGAGATTTCGCTTAACGGCTCATCTAACGTGGATCCCGATAACTCGAGAGTGATATCCGTTACTCTGGACCCCGTGAACGCCAGCGACACAACCGTCCTCTGGGTGATCGATGAGGGCGCTGAATACGCAACTATCTCGAATGGAGTTATCACCGTTAAGGAAAACGCTCCCATTGGTGCTGAGGTTACCTTCCATGCTGAGATCGTCGGTGTCAAGAGTAATTCTCTTACCGTTACCGTTGGTACTCCCATTACCGAGATCGTGATATCCACCCCTGCGTCTACCGATATAGTTAAGGGCAATTCCGCAGAGCTTGAGGTAGCTCTTACTCCCTCGAACGCTTCTGCATCTCTTATCAGCTGGCAGGTTACGGCGGGCGCCGAGTACGTAAGCATTTCCGCTAACAACAATATGACTGTTTCGGCATCTGCGCCTACCGGTACTGTAATTAAGGTGAAGGCGGTGTTCGGCGATATTGAATCGAACGAGCTTGTATTTACCGTTAAGGCGACTAAGGAGGAGATAAACGCGGAGCGCTACTTCATAGGCCTCTCCTCGTCGAGCGTTACCGTCGATAAGAAGGGCACGAGCGCACCCGTCGTTATAGGAACTATTACTAATGCGAACTTCGATACCGTTACCGACCGCAATATTGTATACGAGGTTGTAGAGGGTAGCTCGTATCTCGCCGTATCTCAGAGCGGCAACAACTGCTCCTTCGAGGCGCTTGGCCACGGTCAGGCTACCGTAAGAGCCTACATACCCGGAACCGAGGCTTCGGCTAACATCGCGGTCAACGTTATCGTTCCTCCCGATGCGATCGCCATACCCGAGGTGTTCCGCGAGAGAACAGATATAGAGTATGCGTTCTCTATGATCGACCCCGATACCAATGAGGCAGAGACGCTTCCGTTCCTTCCCACCATCCGCGGCGACAAGGTATGCACCGATTATAAGGTAACCTTCATTCATAACAGCGGCGCGGCAAGCGACGATATTGCCGTATACGAGAACGGTGCTATCACCTTCAAGAAGACCGGCAAGGTAACTGCTGTAATTACCTCTACCTCTGGTAGCCTTACAGAGGCAAGCGCGTCCTACACCTTCAATATTAACGAGGGCTATAACGTTCATACGTTCGCCGAGCTTCAGAAGCTTGTAAAGTCTTCGAGCTATACAGGTCAAATAATCAATCTGGTAGTTCTCGAGAAGCCTGTGGCACAGTATGAGACCACCTACAAGTATGGCTACGATATCGTTCCTCCCTCTGCTCTTTACGATCTTGACGCTAAGTATGCTCATCTCGGTGATGATGCCGGTGCCGCTATCGTTCATGAGATAATACACGGAAGCTCCTCGGAGTACGGAACCACCAGCAACCGTATACAGGCTGTAAATAAGAGCGTATGGGTCAACGGTAATAACCACAAGATTGATGGCTCTCAGATGAGATTGTTCACACAAGCCGAATACGCTGCTTACGTCGCTAAATATAACAAGACTTACGGAGCTGAAAACTTAAGCTCGTTGTTCTCTGCGGAGCCATGGACCAGTAGCGGAGAGGATATCGAGGGTGTGACCAAGGACAGGGCTCATACCGTTAAGTTCTATAACATCGAGGTTGTTGGAAACTGTCCTGTAGATTACACGGGAGAGAAGAGTGGTGCTATCGTAATAGGATGCTATGCTGTCGGAATAAATGTCGGTGCAATCACTACGTACACTACGGATTATTACGTAACGTGCGACAATCTTACTGTATCTGCCTTCAAGGACGGATTTAAAATAGATAGTGTAGTTGGTGACTCTAAGATATCCAATATTCATGCCTACAACTGCTATGCAAGCGGACTGAGAGTAACGTCCAGTATTCTTACCATAGAGAATATGACCTTCGGTGTTTGCGGCGCTTGCGCGATAGAGATATCCTCTGACGAAAGCTCTACTGCGGGAGTAAACGAAAACGAGAACACAAAGATAACCTTCGCAGGTACTATCGACGCTTCCACCAACCTCAATGCAGGCGATTCGGTATACTTCCAGAATTACACGGTGGGCGGATATACTGTGCCTCAAATAGTTAACCTTAACGTTCAGCAGATGATGAATGAGAATCAGAGAACGCACATAATGAACGAAAACGGACAGTTTAACTTCGTATCGCTGATATTCGCCGATCTCAACACCTTTGCTCCGAATACCAGTGAAGTGCTTTATCCGGCTTATCAAGAGGGCGGTATCATCGACATAAGTGAGCTTGCCGATACTACCGATACCGAGCATCAGTACGTTACGATGGATATTAAGGTTATACTCGGTGACCAGATCGTTTCCGCCGGTACTGCAATATTCTACAATATGAATTACGGGAAGTAATCTGACAAGTATTACAAAACAATTCTGAAAAACAGAGCCGTGCATCCTCCGGGTGCACGGCTTTTAATGTAAAATCGAAAGGCGCTCACAGCCGCGGTCAGCTGCAAGCGCTTTGCGAGAGTATTTACACTTTTCAACATATTGTTCGTTGTACTAAATACACTTATGTGCAATTCAAGATGGAATATTGCCTGGCGAGCAGAAAAATGTTTTAAGATTGAAAAAGCGGAACGAATGGCACTGAGCAAACCGCGAGCGGCAACAGTCCGCGCCTACGGCGCGTCGTTCGGTTCGACCACGAGTCACCAAAGAAAAAAGAAAAAGCACCTCAAATGAGGTGCGTGGGAGTAGACGCTATCGCGCGGGAAGTATGCGGTGGGCGTTCCGCTTTTTATCAGGGCGTGCGTATACCACGCGATTACGCTATATTCGCGCTTTGCGCGAATGCGAACTCCGCGCCTACGGCGCAAAGTAAGATTCTTCCCACGAGTCACCAAAGAAAAAAGAAAAAGCAGGACGAATGTCCTGCCTCTCTTTTTGGTGACTCGTGGGAGAATCGAACTCCCGTTTCAGCCTTGAGAGGGCCGTGTCTTAGCCGCTTGACCAACGAGCC
>CAYZZJ010000013.1:0-26022 GCA_964482885.1 uncultured Ruminococcus sp.
GATTTGACTGCGTGTTCTCCGTTAAGGATAACACGCTAATCAGCGGGCACTTTTCCTTTTGCCCTTGAAAAAGGAAAGAACCGAGAGCGCATAAAGCAGCTCTCGGCTCTTATTTAAGTGTACTTGCGGCCAAGGCGAGCAAACGTCGCTTACAACAACTCCATAGCACCGTAAAATCATTCTTGGGGTTTATCTGCGTCAGAGCTATCCTCGCCAAGAGGCGAATCTGCCTCGAATTCTGCGGAAGACTCGATAACGGCATCATCGTCATCGTACGCGTCCTCCTCAAGCGCCTCACGAATGAGCATCTCGCGCTCCTTTTCAAGATCGCGCTCCTTCGCCTCGGAATTCTGAGCGTTTTTGTTTTCCTCCTCGCTCTTGCGCTTACGCTCTATGGCAATCTGCTCGATCTCTTCGAAGGTGGGATTTTCAGCCGTCATAGCAGCAAGGAACTGATCCTCGTCCATAAACTCGTTGCGGAGAAGGAATTCTGCGATAAAGCGCAGCTTATCGATATGGGTGCGGAGAATCTCCTCACATCTTTCGTAGCAGGACTGAATGATACCACGGATCTCGTCATCAATCTCAGCAGCCGTTCTCTCGGAATAGTTCTTGCCCGAGGAGAAATCTCTGCCAAGGAAGACCTCATCGGAGGAATGCTCGGTGCCGTAAAGAACCGTACCAAGCTTCTCGCTCATACCGTATCTCGTTACCATATTTCTTGCGATAGAGGTAACCTGCTGAATATCACCCGAGGCGCCTGTAGATATATCGTCGAGAACGATAGCCTCAGCCACACGACCACCGAGGCCGAGGACTATTCTGTCAAGCATTGCGTTACGCGACGAGCCCATTTTATCCTCGGTAGGAACGCTGAGCGTTACGCCGCCTGCATTACCTGCGGGGATTATGGTGATATGCTTAACGGGATCGGTATTCTCGCAGTAGTAGGAGGCAACGGCGTGACCCGCCTCGTGGTAAGCACAAAGCTTATTGTCAGCCTCGCGTCTTACTCTGCTCTTCTTCTGAGGACCGAGAAGAATCTTCATATAGGATTCCTCGATATCCTCCATGCCGATAAGCGCCTTATTCTTCTTTGCTGCGCGGAGCGCTGCCTCATTCATAAGGTTTGCAAGCTCAGCACCCGTAAACCCAATAGTAGTCTGTGCAATCTTGTGAAGGTCTACCGTTTCCTCAAGGGGCTTGTTACGGCAATGAACGCGAAGTATCGCCTCACGTCCCTTCATATCGGGATAGTTGACGGTCACCTGTCTGTCAAAGCGCCCGGGACGAAGAAGCGCCGGGTCGAGTATGTCGGGGCGGTTAGTTGCCGCCATAACGATAACGCCCGAATTCGTGCCAAAGCCGTCCATTTCAACAAGCAGCTGGTTAAGGGTCTGCTCTCTTTCGTCGTGACCGCCGCCAAGACCTGCGCCTCTGTGACGACCAACGGCGTCAATCTCATCAATAAATATGATGCTCGCAGGAGTTTTACGCGCGCTCTCAAAGAGATCACGCACTCTCGACGCACCTACACCGACGTACATCTCCACAAAGTCAGATCCTGATATCGAGAAGAAGGGTACGCCTGCCTCGCCAGCGACCGCCTTAGCAAGAAGCGTCTTACCGGTACCGGGAGGGCCTACAAGGAGAACGCCTCTCGGGATTCTCGCGCCGAGCTTAACGAACTTTGCGGGATCCTTAAGGAACTCAACGACCTCCTCAAGCTCCGCCTTTTCCTCATCGGCTCCTGCGACGTCTGCAAACTTAACAGCGTCCTTATCACCGCTGACAACCTTAGCATGCGACTTCGAAAAGGAATTGAGCTTTCCTCCGCCCGCACCCGCAGAGCGGATAACGAACACAAGCATAACGATAAGGAGTATACCGACGATTATATAAGGAAGATAGATCTGATACCAGGGCGTTTCGGCGGGACGCTCGAAGTTGTATTCAGCAAGGTTCTCAAGCTGACCGCCGGTAGCAATAGCGTGAACGTAATCGATCTGCACGCTGTCGGTAAAGGCGTAGCTGTATTCCTTAAGCTCATACTCGTCCTTTGAGTTTTTCTTGAAAACAACGCTTCCGTCCTCGTTAATCTGAGGCTTTCCGCCCTCATCAAGCTGAGGCTGAAGAACGTGAACGGTTATAACGGAATTACCGTCTACGTTAAACTTATATACGTAATCATTCTCAAACTGCTCGACCAGGTCGCTGTAGGTGAAGACGTCATCGTCCTCCCCCGTGAGCGAGAACATCGATACCGCCGCTATCATAAGAGCGACGATCAGGACAAGCATGATTATGCCCTTAAAATTAAACTTCATTGAGCCATTTCCAAACCTTTCTGAAACCGGATATCAGGTCTCCGTAAATGCTGCGTAAAGCTCCTTATCCTCGCTGTTATACGGAACAAGGAAGCTGATATATGCCTTTTTATCGCCTTTGGTGACAGCATCCTCGCGCACACCAAGGCCCGGGACCCATAAAATCCCCTTACCGTCACAAACGATAGGTATAAGCTCTCTGTGCGAGGGGGGAATTCCCCTGTCGTTGAATACCTTTTTCAGCTTATGCGTCATTCCGCCGTAGCGGTACGCATCGCCGTCACGCTTAAAGCGAACGTACAATCCACTATCAATTATAGCAGACGGCAGCTCGGCTTGTATAAATATTTTGTAAACATTTAGAGAAGTTTTTTTCCTCTGCTCCGTAATGCTGACAATTCCGGAAAAACCGGGAATAACGTTATCTCCCATACCCAAAGGACAAAGAATTTCCGACGTTTTGGCCATATTATCACGTCCGAGAACTCTGCAAGCTCCGCGTTCGCATACAAACTCAACGTCACCGGGGAGTGAATAACGGAAATTATCGTGCTGTATAAGCTCGTATAGGTCGTATATGTGCCGTCTCTCGAGCGAAGCCGCACCGTTACGGAGAGCAAAGCGCGCTATGATACGCGCAAACGCCGATCTTTTAAGAGAAAGCAGACAGCTTCTGCTAAGCACTGCGCAATCCGCCGCATCAAGCTCCGATTCAAGCACAGAGTCAATATACTCGCTATCCTCTCTAAGTGCCAGAGAGAAGCCGTAGAACGCCTCAGCGTACCTCGGATTGATTTTTTCGAGGCGCGGCAAAATTTCGTGCCGGATATAGTTTCTCGTATAATCGGTAGAAAAATTCGTTGAGTCCGTAACGTATTCAATATTACACGAATGCAGAAGATCAACGATTCTCCCCTTTGTAAGAGCGATGAGCGGACGCACAATATTTTCTCTTACGGGAGCTATGCCAGAGCCGCCCTTAGCACCGCTTCCGCGCGCGATATTGAATATCACTGTTTCCGCGTTGTCGGTAGCATTATGCGCGGTTGCTATGCAGGACAAGTCATTTCTGCCGCAAATTATATCTGCAAAAGCGGAATATCGCACTTCTCTCGCGGTTTCCTCAACACCCTTGCAACGCTCTGAGGCAAGGTTCGGTACGTCGCAATGCACCGCCTCGAAATCGAAGCCCAGGGCGCTGGAGAGTGTGCGCGAGAATTCCTCATCTCTATCTGCCTCACGGGCGCGTATGCCGTGGTTTACGTGTACCGCACGCACGCTGAAACCAACCCTTGTACGTTTACGGTACTCATATAAGAAGCAGGCGAGGAAAACAGAATCCGCACCGCCCGAGAGAGCGAGCAATACTCCGTCCTTAATCAAGCGATCCATTCCGTACTCGCGGATAGTATCAAGCACGGTGCGATACGCACACGCCCCCGCATCTGAGGAAAACAAAGCGTCAACCCTGTTATCCATTTTGCATGCTGTCGGTATCGAGGGTTCTGAACTTGGTAAACTTACCAATCCAGCCCATCTTGACGTTTCCGACCGACCCGTGTCTGTTTTTCGCAATTATAACCTCGGCGGTATTGGCGCTGCTGTCAATAGGTGACGCGCCTGCATCTGCGTCGGGCGAGGAGCCTGCGATATCCTTATAATACTCATCGCGGTAAAGGAAGAGTACTATATCTGCGTCCTGCTCGATAGATCCCGAATCACGAAGATCGGCAAGCGTAGGCTTTTTACCAACTCCAGGACGCGACTCCGTGCCTCTGTTAAGCTGCGCACAGCAGACGATCGGAATACCAAACTCCTTAGCCATAATCTTGAGGTTACGGGAAATTTCGCCTACCTGCTGAGCGCGGTTATCAGAATTCGACGTGCTCTGCATAAGTCCTATGTAGTCTATGACTACCATGCCGAGATTAGGCACCCTGCGCAGCTTCGTCTTCATCTCGGTGGAGGTGATTTGCGAGGTATCGTCTATATAAATGTCACAGCCCGAAAGCGACTGCACAACGTCGGCAATGCTACTCCAATCCTCGGGAGAAATCTGACCCGTTCTGAGCTTATGCGAGTCGACGAGCGCCTCGCTCGAAAGAATACGGGTAACGAGCTGCTCGCACGACATCTCGAGCGAGAATATAGCTACCGCCTTCTTCGAGTATTTCGCAACGTTTGTGGCAACGTTCATCGCAAAGGAGGTCTTACCCATACCGGGACGCGCACCTATGATAACAAGGTCGCCCTTACCCATCTGCACCAGCATACGGTCAAGATCCGAGAATCCGGTCTTAGCGCCAGAAACTGCTCCCTTGCTCTCAGCAACGAGCTGAAGATCGACGTATACGTCACGCAAAACGTCGCTTATATGGCGAAACTCCTTCGTCTCATTTCCCTGGGCGATATCAAATATCTTCTGCTCCGCGCTGTCGAGTATGGTTCTGACAGGGGCGCCGTCCTCGTATGCCGTGCGGTTGATATCCTCGCAGGCATCGATAAGACGGCGGAGTATGGATTTTTCCTTGACTATTCTCGCGTAATCCTTTACGTTTGATACAGCGGGAACAGAATTGGTTATAAGTGCAATGTACTGTATGCTGCTTTCCTGTGTTCTTCCGCTGGTCTCGGAAAGCTCGTTGACGAGTGTGACCGAGTCGATAGTCTTGTTCTGCATATACATACGCGTAAGCGCGTTAAATATATGTCTGTGGTCCTCCAGGTAAAAGTCCTCGGCGGAAAGCATACCGCCTACGACGTCGTAAACCTTGGGATCTATAATAATGGCACCAAGCACCGCCTGCTCCGCTTCTATCGAAATCGGCGCCTGCTTAATAATAGAGCTAGTAGAGTCCATTGACTGCTCTCCCCTCCGAACTAAATAGTTGCTGTTCCCTTAGTCGTGTACGTGAACGGTGAATGTTGCCGTTATATCGGCAAGCAGCTTTATCTCGACGGAATATTTGCCGTATGCCTTGATAGGCTCCTTGAGAAGAAGCTTACGCTTATCAACGTCCGTACCGATAATTCTGGAAAGCTCGGTAGCTATGTCCTTAGCCGTTACAGAGCCGTAAAGCCTGCCGTCCTGACCGTGTCCCATCTGTATCTTTATCTCGACAGCCTTTATTCTCTCTGCGAGAGCGGTGGCAGCCTTTCTGTCCTCGCTCACCTTAAACTGTCTTGACTCCTCCCTCGAGCGCAGCTCGCTGATCGCCTTTGCATCAGCGGGAATAGCCTTCTTCTGGGGGAAAAGGAAGTTGCGGGCATATCCGTCCGAAACCTCTATAATCTGATCCTTCTTACCGTGCCCCTTAACGTCACAAAGCAAAATAACCTTCATGTTTTATACCTCACTTAATCTAAGCATCGAGATAGTCGTCGATGCTGGCTTTCAAATCATCAAGAACACTCATAACCGACTCACTGACCACCTGCGCGCCTGCGACGTCAAAGTGACCGCCGCCGTTAAGACGCTCAAGTATAAGCTGAACGTTGATAGAACCGTTGGATCTGCCGGAAATGTGTATCTGGTCTCCTATTCGTACGAGCGTGAACGCCGCGCCGATACCGCGGAGTGTAAGCATCTTATCCGCCGCCTTGGAGGCGATAACGCGATAGGACTCGTCGGTGTCACCGTCGCAAGAGGAGATTGCTATATTGCCGCGATAAATCGTTATCGCAGTATGGAAACGTGCTTCCTTACGCAAATCGTCCGCGGGAGTCTTAAAGAGCGTGTAGACGTCTGTGGGGTTCGCACCCGCACCACGCAGATACTGAGCGGAGCCGAAGGTCCTCGTACCGGTATTTCTTGTAAATTGCTTTGTATCGAGAAGTATACCTGCCAAAAGCATGTCCGCTTCCTCCTTCATAAGGCTCTGAGAGCTTACCGCACTCTCAAGCATCTCTGCTACGATCTCGCAGCAGGAGGACGCTGACGGCTCTATATAATGGAGCTTAACGCCGTCCTGGAAGGTATCAACCTTTCTATGGTGGTCGACAATAGCAATATTTTTAACCTTGGTAGCAACGTCTGAGAACTGCGAGCGCGAGGTACTGTTATGGTCAACCAGAACAAGCAGCGTATCGGAGCCGACAAGATCAAGCGCGTCGGCATTATCGACAAATACCTGAGAGTAAACGTCACTTTGCTGCATAAGCCGAATGCACGGCTCGAGGTTCTTGTCTCTTTGGTCTATGGCGATATTAATCTTAACACCGCAAAGCATAGCTATTCTGGCAACACCGATAGATGCTCCGAAGGAATCGAAGTCACCGTATCTGTGTCCCATAACGATGACGTTATCAGATCTCGCCATAAGCGCAAGAAGCTGATTGGTAAAGGTACGCGAGCGCACGTTAGAACGCTTGTATACAGACTTTGTGCGACCTCCGTAATACTCGATTGCACCGTTGTTGATATAAATGACCTGGTCGCCGCCGCGCTGGAGCGCGAGGTCTATGGCATCACGCGCACCAAGCTCACGGCTCTTAAGCGGTCCATCCGAGCCGCACACACCCATTGAAACGGTGATCGAAACACCGTCACCAACTCGCGTATCTCGTATTTCATCGAGAATGGCGAAGCGGCTGTCAAGGCATTTCTTAAGCGACACGGCGTCAAGGAACATAATGTACTTATCGCTGTCGTAGGACTTAATGGGCGCACCGAGTGATTCCGCCCAAGCCTTAAGCTTCTCGTCAACGTCGGCAACCGCATCCTGGAATTTTTCGTGAACGTACTGCAGCACGTCCTCAATGTTATCAATAGCAATATAGGCTACGCAAACCTTACTGTCGTTATACAGCTGCCTTGCCTCGCATAGCTCGGTTACGTCGGCAAGCTTCAGCATAAATATACTGGTGCCGTCAACAGCATCCACAACGAAGCTCTCCGCAGTATAGGTGTTCTCACCGCACACCACGGGCGAATCCCCAAAATGCTCAAGATCTATGACGCCGTCAAACAGCTCGGAGAATCGCTGACCCACCGGATTTTCGTCCGATACAAGAATCGAGCGCATAGCCTCGTTACACCACAGGAGAATACCCTCGTCGTCAAATGCGGCAATAGGCTGATCGGTATTTTTGAAGAGTATACTTCCCTTCTCCTTGAGAAGCGAATCTATGCTGTACAAAGGCATATGATCCTGTCCGCGGATACGGAAGCCCGCGACCACCGATACCTCGAGAAGGTACAACGCTACGAATATACAAACAAGGATAGCGTAATGCACGTCAGTCAGAAAAACGAACACTCCGCAAAGGATGATATTAAGGCAGGCGAGTGCGACCGTAACGGACAGCTCTCGTCTGGACGTGAACGGAACTCTGTTTTTATCGTCCATTTTTACCTCCTTACATTCCGAGATTACCGTCATCACCAAAGCCCTCCTTCTTCGCACGGTCGAGCATCACGGTTGCGAACACGCCGACAAAGGAAAGGAGATTAACAGCAAGCGAAGACAGGCATAAAACAACAATTATTATGAGAATTTTGCTTACCCCTCTGCCGCCCGAGCGCATTTTGAAGAACGCATCGGCAAACAAAAGACCGATATAAGCAAATACGACCATAAAAACGTTCAGAAGATTGGTAAGAGCGATTGCGAATGCGCTTGAATCCGTAACGAAAAGCTGAACAGCATAAAGCGCGAGGTAGAAATATGCGTACACCGGGGTCAGCGCAAATCTCCAGAGCTGAACACAACGCTTATCCTCAAGCCTGCGCCAAAGTATACCGCCAAACAGCTTACAGCTGAGTCCAACCATCGCGAACACGGTGATTGCTACGAAGGAGTATATCGCGTTGACGTAGGAATCGTAAATTGCACCGACAGCCTCGGGCGTCAGAGTTGCTGCAAGCTCGGGATCCGAGGCTGCCAGAATATATTCCTCAACAGCCAGCTGCCACTCGGCCTCGCCTGCCGCAACCGCATCGCGATAGTATTCAATGGCGGCGGAAAAATCAAGCTCTCCCGCAAGATAACACCCAAGCATCAGAATCGAAACCGCCGAAATAGCCGAAACCAAAATTACCGCTGCCATAACGCATTCGCCTTTGGCGAGATGGTTAGTTCCAACCGATACCGCAATGAGAACGGCGACGAGGATACTGCATAGCACACTGAAGGAATACCAGCCGTTAAACACGGCGTCAAGTGCCAGAAGCAGAATTGGCATCACAATGGTGAAAATTCGCTTTTTACCGATTTCCAGAATGAAAATCATCGCAAGCGGAGCCGCAACAATCGGCATAAGCAGCACGCCGAGTTGCGCAAGGAATGCGGAAAGCGTACCGCCGACAAGGGCAATGAGCGCAAGAACTATTCTGTTACGTATACTGTTTGAGTTCTCCTGCAGCTTAAGCTCCATACTCCCCTCCGCAATCATCTTAAAAAACATACCTACTTAGGACATCCTAGCATATTATACCACATCAAAGCCGCTTTGTAAAGTATTTAATATATAAAAATAAATATTGCCTCGCCTATTGCAATAAAGGGCAAAATGTTGTAAAATGAAAGGTGAAAAAACGGAAAGGAGTATCGGTATGCAGCTTTCAACCGGCATAAAAGATCTTAACGGAATAGGCAAGACACGCGCTGAGCGCCTGGCAAAAATGGGCATATCAACCGTAGGGGACTTGATATATCTGTACCCCAGGGCATACGAGAACCGCGGTGACGTGCGTATGCTCGGCGAGCATATTACCGATGCGCCGAAGTCATACGTTCTCACGGTAGCCTCGGAGGTTACGAGTGCTAAGCTCAAAAACAGAATGACCATATCCAAGTTCAGGGCATTCGACGAGAGCGGATCCGTAGAGATAATCTTCTTCAACGCGCCGTACGTCAAGGATGTATTTCACATAGGCGGTGTGTTCCGTTTTTACGGCAAGGCATCCTTCTCAAAACTGAACCGACTTAATCTGATAAGCCCGAAATACGAGCCTGTGGTTGACGGTGTCCCAATGCGCAATTACATACCCGTCTATCCGTTGACCGAGGGTATAACCTCTAAGATGATAGACAAGCTGCTCCTCACCGCAATTGAGGAATGCATCGGGGAGATCGTTGATTATCTACCCGAGGAAATCAGAATCAAAAACGACCTGCCAACCCTTCAATATGCGTTACGCAACATACACTTTCCCGGGGACGCGGACGCCCTCAAGCGCGCACAGCGCAGGCTTGCATTTGATGAGATGCTGATGTTTGCGCTCGGCGTATCAATATCCGGCGCTCAGCGCAAGAGAGTTTCGGGAGTGGCGTTCAAGCCCTGCTCCATCAAGCCCTTCACCGAGCTGCTCCCATACGAGCTTACGGATTCGCAAAAGGCGGCAATCAACGATATATACCGCGATACAGTGCTGAAAAAGGAAAACGGGCTTACCCCCGCTATGGCACGCATCATAATCGGTGACGTAGGCTGCGGAAAGACTGTGTGTGCCGCTGCAGCTATGTACTTTGCTGCGCGTTCCGGCTTCCAAAGTGCGCTTATGGTGCCTACCGAGATATTAGCTAACCAGCACTACGCCGACATAAGCTCTCTGCTTGGCAGGCTAGGAATCAGGGTTGCTCTTCTTACCGGCTCCACGGGTGCAAAGGAAAGAAGATACGTTTATGACGGAATAAGCACGGGCGAGATAGACGTAGTTATCGGTACGCACGCGCTCTTAACCGAAAAGGTATCGTTCGCCTCGCTAGGTCTTATTGTAACCGACGAGCAGCACAGATTCGGTGTCGCACAGCGCGCGGTGCTAAAGGACAAAACCAAGGATGCGCACATGCTCGTTATGAGTGCTACGCCGATACCGAGAACCTTGGCGCTGGCAATGTACGGGGATCTTGATATATCAAGAATAACCGATATGCCAAAGGGCAGAATGCGGGTTGACACGTACGTCGTCAACGAGGAATACAGAACCAGGCTGAACGACTTTATCATAAAGCAAGTAAAGCTTGGCGGGCAGTGCTACGTCGTATGTCCCTCTATTGAGAAGGACGACGAGGACACCTCCTATCTCATTCCAAGCGGAATTGAGCACACAGGTCTTGAGGATTCGGATGCTCTCAACCTGAAGCGTGCCGTGGAATACACCGAGAAGCTACGTCGGGATTTACCGCAGCTAAGGATCGAATGCCTGCACGGCAAAATGAAAAATGCCGAAAAGGATACCGTTATGAACGCCTTTGCCGACGGCAAGATTGACGTCCTGGTATGCACGACCGTCGTCGAGGTTGGCGTCAACGTTCCGAACGCCTCACTTATGATAGTTGAAAACGCAGAACGCTTCGGTCTCTCGCAGCTGCACCAGCTCAGAGGTCGCGTAGGAAGAGGCGCAAGGAAGTCATATTGCATTCTCGTATCCGATCTCAATACCGAAAAATCCAGGGCAAGGCTTGAGGTTCTGCATACTACCTACGACGGCTTTGAGATAGCGTCGAAGGACCTCGCGTTAAGAGGACCCGGAGATTTCTTTTTCACAAATACCGATATTAATTTCAGGCAGAGCGGTGGATTTGAATTCCATTTGGCAAAGCTGTGCGATGATAATTTTCTTTTTGAGCTCGCATTTTCCTGTGCTAAGGGCATCATCAAAAGCGACCCCGAGCTTTCTAGTGAGGAGAACGCCGCTCTTGCAAAAGAGGTTCGGAGAATCGTCGCGCCACCATCAACAATTTCTTAATCTGAAAGGCTACGATCTTGAATAACGGAAATATAAAGCAACCGCTTGCTGACAGAATACGACCCACCTCATTTGACGAGGTGGCAGGTCAGACAAGCCTCATCGGCAAGGGCGGGATAATCAGACGCCTTGTCGAAAACGGCAGAATACCGAATATGATATTCTACGGACCTCCCGGCACGGGAAAAACCACCGTAGCCAATATCATAGCGGCTATGTCGGATATGCAGCTCTTCAAGCTGAATGCGACCACCGCATCGGTGGCAGACGTAAAGGACGTTCTCTCCTCTACCGATAATATGCTCTCGGGCAACGGCACACTGCTCTACCTCGACGAGATTCAGTCATTTAATAAAAAGCAGCAGCAATCGCTCTTAGAGTTTATGGAGAACGGAAAAATAACTCTGATAGCATCAACGACCGAAAATCCCTATCACTACGTATATAACGCGCTTCTCTCCCGTTCCTCGGTATTTGAGTTCAAATCGGTTACACCCGAGGACTGCATACCTACGCTCAGGCGCGCCGTAGACACGCTCAACGCCGACTTTGGTGACAGCAAAACCGCCTCTGACGAGCTTTTACGCGCCGTGGCAGCCACCTGCGGCGGCGACGTACGTATGAGTGTAAGCATCATAGAAAATGCTTTTTACGTTTCGGATAAGGAAATCACCGAGGATACCGTTAAGGCGCTTATCCCCTCAGTAGTGGGACACTACGACAGAGGCGGAGATATGCATTACGACCTTCTCTCCTGCCTGCAGAAATCCATACGCGGCTCCGATCCCGACGCGGCGGTATTCTACCTTGCAAAGATACTTGCATCGGGTGATATTCTTTCCGCATGTCGCAGAATACTTGTAATTGCCAACGAGGACGTAGGCTGCGCTTACCCTATGGCTGCCGTAATTGCCTACGCCGCAACCGAAAGCGCAAAGGCTGTAGGAATGCCCGAGGCTGTTATCCCTCTTGCAAACGCGGTATGTATACTTGCCACCGCGCCTAAATCCAACTCTGCATATATGGCATATCACGCAGCCGAGGCGGATATTGCGGGGGGACTTGGAAATACAATACCAAGCCACCTGCACAGCCCGATGTTCGAGGGATATAAGTATCCGCACGATTACCCGAATAGCTTTGTTATTCAGGATTATTTGCCTAAGGATCTTATAGGCAGAAAATACTATGAGTTCGGAAGCAATAAAACCGAGCAAATGGCAAAAGCCTATTATGATATGATACGTAAGGCGGCAAAATAATAAACGGTTGCCACGGCGGAAAACCGGACAAAATACGACACAAAATACAACACAAAATATTTTTTACTTGACAAATATTTGTTTTTTTGTTAAAATGTTAAATGATATTTAATTTTGTGCGTATTGTGCGACGCGGAGGATAGTATGGTCTACCATTTTATAATGAACCCTAAGTCCGGCAGAAGCAAAAAGCAGAGAAATCTTGAAGCACTGATCAAGGCGGCGTGTCAGGAGCGCGGCATTGATTACCGTATATACTACACCACTTGTCCCAATGATGCAACCGAATACGTCAGGTCTATGATCCGCGTTTCAGATGAGCGTCAGAGATTTATATGCGTTGGCGGCGACGGAACGCTAAACGAGGTTGTCAACAGCGCACCCTGCAATCCAGGCGTAGAGTTTGGTGTTATTCCCTACGGTTCGGGCAACGATTTCGTCAAGAACTTCTCAAACACCAATCTTTTTGCAGATATCAACGCTCAGATCGACGGCGATACCGTATCGCTTGATCTTATTAAGGTTAACGATTTCTATTGCGTTAACATGGTCAACATAGGATTTGACTGTGCGGTGGTAAAGGAATCCGACGGTCTCAAGAAATTCAAGTTCATTCCCGCAGGTGCTACCTATATTCTCGGTCTTATTATCGCTTTCTTCAAGAAATTCGGCACAAAGATGAAGCTCATCTTTGATGGCGGTGAGATTCTGGAGCGAGAATTCACACTTACTGCGATTGGAAACGGTAAGTTCTGCGGCGGCGGCTTCAAGTCGCTTCCGAAGGCTCTTCTTCAGGACGGGTTATTTGACATCTGCGTCATCAATAGGGTTTCGCGCGCTACCTTCATTTCTCTTGTTTCCGCCTACAAGGCAGGAACCTTCCTTGAGAAAAAAGGAATTGAGAAGCATATAACCTACAAGCGTGTACCGCACTTCCAGATGGAATTTGAAGCGCCTATACCGATTTGCATAGACGGGGAGATAAAGGGTGCGAGAACCATAGATTTTTCCATTGTAAAGAACGGATTCAATTTTGTTGTACCCAAAGGCTGCGAGCTGCTCTATAAAACGGAGGCTGCCGCCGAAGAGGTATAATATTCGGAGATAATAATGAACGTTTTCAGAAAAAGACCGCTCAGCTTAATACTTTGTATTATGCTGGGCGGATTTTCTCTTTTTATAGATGCAGACATTGTCGCGAGCCTTACCGTAGTGGGATTATCCGCACTTGTATTCGTCCTTAGTTTCGTATTTAAGGATTTATTGCGAGGCAGAGAGGTTATTGCAAGATTTGCTTGCCTCGGATTAGCTGTATCGGTTTTGCTTGCGGTAATATTCTCAGCAACACTGAATAACAAGGATTTGCTTGGAAAACGTGTGAGCATAACGGGCGAGGTGAAGGATGTAAAGCCCACCGCATCTTATGCCACGGCACTTACCGTTCAAACCGACACAATAAACGATACGCCATACTCTCTAAAGCTACTTGTAACAATAGAGCCCTCCGAGCATGGTGGCGCATTTGTCGGGGATAAGGTATCACTGAGTGGAATATACGCCGGCTTTGAATCGGGTGACGATAGCTTTGATGCTCGCTCATATTACATAGCACGCGGATATCAGGGCAGAATTACGAACGTAGAGGAATTCCTCATTACCGACGGTAATACGGTTGCCGAGCCGGACTTATTTGCGGTGATCCAAAGCAATATCACCTCCACTCTTATGCTTTCTACCGACAAGCATACCGGTGGATTTTTAGCTGCGCTCATCATGGGCGACAAGGATTATCTTGACCCCAACACCAATCTCAATTATGCACTTATAGGCATATCGCACATTCTTGCACTAAGCGGAATGCATCTCGTGATACTTTCCGAGGCGATACGCTACCTATTATCTCGCCTTAAAATCAACAAAAAGATAATTCTCTTAATCTCCACGCTGTTTTGCCTATTGTATATGGCTGTTACCGGGTTCCCCGCATCGGTAGTACGCTCGGCGGTTATGCTCACCATAACTAACGGAATGTTTCTGTTAACGGGTGTACATGATTCATATACTACGCTTCCCTTATCGGTTGTGATAATTCTTATCTTCCAGCCGCACGCAGTATTTGATATATCACTGTGGCTTTCGGCATTTGCGACACTCGGCGTTCTTGTATTCGCCGAGATAGATAAAAAGCACGAGAAAAAGGAGCGCGGAATCATAGCATCACTCTTATTTGCCGCATGGCAATCAATATTCGCCACTATTCTTGCCGTCGGAGCGTCATACATACTGATGCTTTGGCTATTTGATACAACCTCACTTATTGCACCTATCACAACGCTCATATTCTCTGTTCCGATAAACTTCCTAATATTCGCGGGAATAGGAATACTCATTCTTCATCCGATTATCCCCTCTATAGGGCTGCCCGTAATATGGCTGACGGACACTATTAACGAGGTCGTTGAGGTTATGGCGTCCTGGCAATGGGCTATAATTTCGCTCGATTTTGTAGCCGTTCAGGTTATAGTTGTGATTTTCGCAATATTCTTCTACTCCATACTCATATTGAAAATCGATCGCTTTAAGACGGCTGTTGCAATATCAGTGTGCCTGTTCTTATCAAGCTCGGTGGTTGGTGTTATTCTCACTCAAAGCGTGCGTTACAGCGACTCTCTTATGCTTTCGCCTAACAGCTATACCGATATGATGATATTAAAGGACGGCGGAAACGTCACGGTAATAGCACCCGGAACTCACAACGACTATGCGGCGTACGAGAACGCGGATACTATAATAAACGAGCGTATAACCTGTGTGGATAACATAGTCCTTACGGGCTACACCTTCTCAACCGTCGAGTACTTGGGCACGTTGCTAGGAGAGATAAAGGCCGACGTTCTTTACGTTCCCGAGCCACACTCGACCGAGGAGCTTGGAATAGCCGAGGGGATTGCCGATACGCTTATGACGTACGGAACGGACCTGTTCTTTTATGAGGAAAAGCTTGGGCTTTCTTTTGGTGAATACACCTACCGCATGGTAGACAGAAATGTATACCGCGGCGAATATAGCGACTGCATTTTCACGCTCTCGCGCGGTGAGAAGAGCTATACTTATCTTTCCTGTGGCGCAACAGAAAAGCTGGCCGCTACCTCTAAAATATTGGCTTATAGCAGCGAGAGAATCATCTTCGGCTCGCACGGCTCGGGCTACTCCTCATCTCACGCATTCTCGATTGTCAGCGACAGCGTTTGTGAAATATATTCCTTTGCGGATCTCCCACTATCGGATACATCCGAGGCGTATTACAAAGAAAAAGGAGTGCCGATTACAAGAATCAGCACCCCATATGAATTATACGTTGAATAAGAACTCAACGACGTCGCCGTCTTTCATCACGTATTCCTTACCCTCGCTGCGAAGAAGACCCTTTTCCTTGACCTTCGCGCGGTCACCCTCGCGCACGAGATCCGCGAATGCAACCACCTCTGCGCGGATAAATCCGCGCTCGAAATCCGAGTGTATCTTTCCTGCCGCACCGGGAGCCTTAGTACCCGCCTTAATGGTCCAGGCACGAACCTCCTTTGGTCCTGCGGTCAGGAAGCTGATAAGCCCGAGAAGAGCGTATCCCGATTTAATAAGCTTGTCAAGGCCGCTTTCCTCAATGCCGAGATCGCTGAGAAATCCGGCCTTTTCTTCACCCTCAAGCTCGGCAAGCTCAGCCTCGATCTGTGCGCTAACAGCAATTATCTCACTGCCCTCAGCCCTCGCATGCTCTGCAAGCTTCTGATAATGAGGATTGGACTCATACTCGCCCGCTACCTCATCCTCGCTGATATTAGCAACGTAGATAATCGGCTTAAGAGTAAGAAGCCTGGACTCATCTATCCATGCAAGCTCCTCCTCGTCGAGAGCAAGTGAACGGGCCGACTTGCCCTCTGCAAGGCAATCTCTGACGCGCTCAAGCACAGCGAGCTTCTCAAGCAGCTTCTTATCACTCTTTGCAGCCTTCACCGTCCTGTCTATTGCTCTTTCTACTATCTCGAGATCCGAGAGAATAAGCTCTATATCAATAGTTTCAACGTCACGAAGGGGATCTATCGAGCCTTCAACGTGTACGATATCGCCGTTCTCAAAGCATCTGACAACGTGTACGACCGCGTCTACCTCGCGTATATTGGCAAGGAACTTGTTGCCAAGTCCTTCGCCCTTCGAGGCGCCCTTAACAAGTCCTGCGATATCCACGAACTCAATAACCGCAGGGGTATATTTATCGGGGTTATACATCTCGGCGAGCTTATCAAGCCTTGCATCGGGCACGGGAACAACGCCGACGTTGGGGTCGATCGTGCAGAAGGGATAGTTAGCGGACTCAGCCCCCGCATTGGTGAGCGCGTTAAAGAGCGTACTCTTTCCTACGTTGGGAAGTCCTACGATACCAAGTTTCATATTTTAATACCATCACTTTCAATAAATCATTGCTATATTTTAACACGAAAACGAATTTTAAGCAATACCTTTGTGAAAATTATTAAGGCAAGCGTCGAAAAAGGTGGATTTATTAACCGACAAGCCTGCCTATTAACAAACAAAACACATAAAAGTGCAAGATTGTTAACAAAGCGGACTTGACAATCCGATCCTTTTACGCTATAATTGAATTGTTAAGATTTTAGTTTTTTTAACAAAGTTAACAGTTTGGAGGTTGCTATGGATACTAAATTACTTATAGTAGATGATGACCCTAATATATGTGACATGCTTAAGCTCTACTTTGAGAACGAGGGCTACAAGGTAAAGACCGCGAACGACGGTATAGAAGGTCTTGCGACCTTCAAGCTCTGCGATCCCGACCTTGTTCTGCTCGACATCATGATGCCGCGCAAGGACGGCTGGCAGGTCTGCCGCGAGATACGCGAAATCTCGCCTAAGCCCATTATAATGATCACCGCGAAGGGTGATGTATTCGACAAGGTGCTTGGCCTTGAGCTTGGTGCGGACGACTTTATAGTAAAGCCCTTTGATATGAAGGAGCTTTCCGCTCGTATAAAGGCTGTTCTTCGCCGTTACAGCGCACATACCAAAACCGATGACGATGAGGTGGTTAAGTTCGAGAATATTGAAATAAGCCTTAAGAAATATGAGCTGAAGCTCTCGGGGCGCGCCATCGATATCCCCCCGAAGGAACTGGAGCTTCTCTACTTCCTCGCATCCAACTGCAATCGCGTATTCACGCGTGACCAGCTTCTCGATAAGGTCTGGGGCTTTGATTACCTCGGAGATTCCCGTACCGTTGACGTACACGTAAAAAGACTGCGCGACAAGCTCGAGGGCGCATCCGACAAGTGGGTGCTCAAAACCGTTTGGGGCGTAGGATATAAGTTTGAAACTCTCGTTTAATTAGAAATGCGTACCGCGGCTGCGGTACGCATTTTGCTTTTATTAGAGGTTAAAGGTCATCTGATCAAGTAGAACTCCTATCGAAGGAATTACATTCTTCTTGCAGTTGTGAGCATCCGGGCCTACGTCATCGAGCCTGTCCGTAACGACGTCAACCTTAACACCCTTTTTGGGCAGCTTCATGATCTGCACGCCCGAGGAGCGTCTTGTCGCCTTTATCGGTATTACCGAGGACTTAATGAGCATTCCGCGACCCGCATCCGAGTGAATAAAGATGCTGACGGGATTCTTGCCCTCGTATATAGCTCCGACGAGCGGAGATTCGGAGGAATAAGCGCCCGTAATTTTACGCCTGCGGCTCTTCGCCTCGTAAGCACCAAGGCTCACACGAAGTCCCTTACCGTTTTCAAAGATATATACCATATGGTGATCGGGATTAAGCTCGTATACCATCTTACAGCCAACAACGTGCTCGTCCTCGTCCATACCAAGCTTCGCCGCTACGTAGTCACCCATCTGGCTCGGCTTCGTGATATCGAAGTCGGCAACGCGAGCGCGGTAAATTTGTCCCTTATCGGTAAAGAACAACAGATCTCCGCGGTTATCGGTGTCCTCGGAATAGATGACGAAGTCGCCCTCCTTAAGCTTCTGCTCGTCTGCGGCACGGCTACCCTGAACCGAAAGCTTCTTGAAGTATCCACCCTTCGTGAAGATAAGACGGCAGTTATAGTTTTCGAAGAAGATGTCCTTATCGGGCTTAACAATCTCCTCCTTGCCAACGAGCTGCGTTCTTCTCGGCTGACCGTATTTTTTCTTGATAGCCTGCAGCTGAGAGATTATAAGAGCCTTCAGCTTAAGCTCGTCGCGCAGAATTTCCTTAAGCTCGTCGATCTCCTTACAGATCGTTTCAATCTCCTGAATGCGGTTAAAGATATACTGACGGTTGAGGTTGCGGAGCTTTATCTCGGCAATGTACTCACCCTGCCTTTTCGTGAGGTCGAAGCCCGACATAAGATTGGGTACTACGTCCTCCTCGCGCTCGGTATTTCTGATAATGCGGATCGCCTTATCAATATCAAGAAGAATTGCCGCAAGGCCGCGAAGCAGCTCAAGCTTGTCCTCCTTCTTTCCGAGGTCGTACGACAGCTCACGGGTAAGGCACTTGGAACGGAACTTTATCCATTCGAGGAGTATATCCTTGACTCCGAGCTGCATGGGAGTTCCCTCGACGAGGATGTTGAAGTTACAGTCAAAGCTGTTTTCAAGCTCGGTGGCGCTGAACAGCTTTTGCATAACTATCTCGGGACTGGCGTCCTTACGCAGGTCGATAATAAGCTTAAAGCCGTTAAGGTCAATTGCATCTCGTGCGTCGGTCGCCTCGCGGAGCTTACCGAGTCTTATAAGATCTACAATCTTTTTAAGTATTGCCTCTGCGGAGGACGAATAGGGGATAGAAAGTATCTCTATCCTGTTCTCCTCCTTCACGTATTGATACGTCGCACGCATGCGGAAGCTGCCCGTACCGGTCTCATATATCTTTCGCATCTGTTCTCTGTCGTAGATTATAGATGCACCGCCGGGGAAATCGGGCGCTTTAATCAAGTCGAGCAGCTTGTCCATATTCGTCTTGGGATTCTTCAAGAGCGCTATCGTACCATCGCATATTTCAGCAAGGTTGAAGGACGCTATTGAGCAAGCCATACCAACCGCGATACCGATATTCGAGGATACCAGAATATTCGGGAAGGTCGTAGGCAGAAGCGTCGGCTCCTGCATAGTATTATCGTAGTTAGGAACAAAGTCAACGGCATCCTTATCTATACCGCTGAAAAGCTCCTCGCAGAACGGCTCGAGCTTAGCCTCGGTATAACGCGACGCCGCATAAGCCATGTCGCGCGAGTACTGCTTACCGAACGAGCCCTTGGAATCTATGAATGGGTGCAAAAGCGCCTCGTGATCGCGTGTGAGTCGCACCATTGTTTCGTATATTGAGGCATCACCGTGGGGATTAAGACGCATAGTCTGACCGACTATATTTGCGCTCTTCGTCCTCTGCTTATTCATAAGCCCCATAGTGTACATGGTGTAGAGGAGCTTTCTGTGCGAGGGCTTAAAGCCGTCTATCTCGGGGATAGCGCGCGAAACGATTACGCTCATCGCGTACGGCATATAATTTTTAACCAGGGTGTCCGTAATCAGCTGGGGCTGCGCGACAGCCTCGTTCGCTTTAAGGTCTACCGCTTCAGTTTTTTTCTTTCTCGCCATTTATATCACCGTCACAATCTAATAATCTTATGCGCCGCCGCTCTTATCATGCGATTGTAAAGAGCAAGACCGATCCCCTCCTCTGAGGGAAGCGGCGCGAAAATAACGTCAAAATTCTCTTTGTCTGCAGCTCGCAGAATTGCAAAAAGCGAATGTGCCTGAGCTTCAAGATCAGCCCTCGCGCCAAAATCATAAATAGCGGCTCCGGCAATCTTCTCCCGAAATTCAGATACGTCCTCAGTATAAGCAATAACAGCCTTGCGCTCCGCGTCGTAGCCCGAAACGTAGGCGATGGCGCACTTCGCTTCTCCGTCAAGCAGAATAACCTCTGCCCTCGGAGCATAGTGCCTGTATTTCATGCCCGGAGAGAGCGCAACCTCACCGTCAGCAAGACGGTCGGTAACCGCGTGCGCAACCCTTAGGGGTACACCGAGCAGGGAAAGATCGGACACGGTTATTTTGCCGGGGCGCAAAAGCGTCAATGCACCGTCGTCATCGATCTTCACAATAGTGGATTCAAGACCGAAATCACAGTCTCCGCCGTCGATGATAAACTCGCATCTTCCCTTCATGTCCTCTATAACGTGCTTGACACACGTAGGCGAGGGGGAGCCGGAAATGTTTGCAGAGGGCGCTGCTATAGGACAGCCCGAAAGTCTGATCAATGCTCTCGCCACGCTATGCTCCGGGCAACGAACCGCTACGGTTTCAAGACCCGCTCTCGTTTCGGGCGGGATTACGTCTCGCGAGCGCATTATCACCGTAATGGGACCGGGCATAAACGCCTCTGCGATTTTATAGTACAGCTCCGAGGTGTAGGTATACTTCTCTGCATCCTCGGGTGCTGCAATATGAATAATTAAGGGATTGTCCTGCGGACGTCCCTTCGCACGGAATATAGCTGCGACAGCCTCGGGGTCGGTAGCATCTGCACCAAGCCCGTACACCGTCTCCGTCGGGAAAACGACCAAGCCTCCACGGCGTATTGCTTCGGCAGCGGGAATAAGTGCGTCTTCCTCAAAATCACGCGAGGAAAGACTTAATATCTCGGTATCCATCACTCTTCCCCCTTGAGTCTTTCTGCCGCCTCTGCCGCCATAAGATCGCCGACGAGGTCTGCCATATCTCCGTTAAGAAAGCCTGCGAGGTTGAAGATAGTTTTATTAATCCTATGATCGGTAACTCTTGACTGAGGGTAGTTGTAGGTTCTTATCTTCTCGCTCCGATCTCCGCTGCCGACCTGGCTCTTTCTTGCGGAAGCAATAGCTTCGGTCTGCTCCCTTTGCTTCATATCGTAAAGCTTGGTATAAAGCAGGCGGAGTGCCTTCTCCTTATTCTGAAGCTGGCTGCGCTCCTGGTCACATTCGATAACGATACCCGAGGGAATATGAGTAAGCCTTACTGCCGATTCGGTCTTGTTAATATGCTGACCGCCCGCGCCGCTCGACTTGCAGGACTCAATTTTAATCTCTGCGGGGTTTATCTCTACCTCTACCTCGTCCGCCTCGGGAAGCACCGCAACGGTAACGGTGGAGGTCTGTATCCTTCCGTTAGACTCGGTAACGGGTATTCTCTGAACGCGGTGAACTCCGCTCTCAAACTTGAATCTGGAGTACGCACCGTTACCCGATACGGTAAAGGAAATATACTTAATACCGCCAAGCTCGGTTTCGTTGAGCGATACTACCTCTATTCTATATCCGAGTGTTGCAGAATACATGCTGTACATTCTGTAAAGATCCTGAGCGAAAAGAGCCGCCTCCTCGCCGCCCGCACCCTGACGTATCTCGACAACAACGTTCTTGGAATCGTTCGGGTCGCGAGGAATAAGGAGAATTTTTAATTCCTCCTCAAGAGTAGCTAGTCTGTCGCGGCACTCCTTGAACTCCTCCTCCGCCAGCTCGCGTATATCGGCGTCAAGAGTTGAATCGCGCATCATCGCATCCGAGTCCTTCATATCGCGCTCCGCGGACTTGTATTCACGGAATTTTTCGACAACGGTAGCAAGACCGTTGTATTCTCTTATGAGCTTCTGATATTCCTTATTGTTGGAAACGACATCGGGGAGAGTGAGCATTTGCTCAATCTCCCTGTATCTGTTTTCCGCACTTTCAAGCTTGCTTAAAAACACCTTTCTCCTCCATTCTGTACTTTTTTCAAGAACGGAATGGGAGCTATTTTATGAATGCGCAGAATGCCTTATAGGTGGAATATACGTCAGCCTTGGAAACAACCTCGTAGGGTGCATGCATCGAAATTACGGGCACACCGAGGTCTACGGTCTCTATGTTGTGATTTGCAATATACATTGCAACGGTTCCGCCGCCACCGACGTCAACCTTGCCAAGCTCGGCGGTCTGCCAGATAACGCCATTCTCTGCGAAGAGCTTTCTGATAAAGCCTACGTACTCGGCAGAGGCATCGTTGGTGTTCGACTTGCCGGCAGCACCGGTGAACTTGCTCATGCAGGTACCGCAGGAAACTATGGCACTGTTACGCTTCTCATATACGTCGGCGAAGTTGGGATCGTAAGCCGCGGTAACGTCTGCGCTGAGGCACTTGGAGCGGCTTCTTACAACTATGGGATCTGCGCCGCACGCATTGGAAATAACCGTCATGAGGTCAACGAGAACGTCGGACTGCATACCGGTTAAACCAACAGAGCCAATCTCCTCCTTATCCGCGAGAACTACCATGACCGTACGATCGGTATCCTCCTCAAGGAGTGCGGTAAGAGCGGGATATGCGCAAACTCTGTCATCGTGGCCGTAAGAGCCGATAAGCGCTCTGTCGAAGCCTATATCTCTTGCCTTGAAGCTGGGAACAAGAGAAAGCTCCGCACTGAGGAAGTCCTCCTCGGTGATGCCGTACTTATCATAGAGAAGAGAAAGAACGGTGAGCTTGATCTTATCGCTGATCTCCTCGTCTGCGTAAGGAAGTGCGCCGACAAGTATATTGAGCGACTCACCTGCGATAGCCGTACCGAGAGGCTCCTGAGCCTGCTTGCGTCCAAGGTGAGGAAGAAGATCGTTGATGTAGAACACGGGATCGGAATCGTCCTCGCCGATGCACACATCAACAACCTCGCCGTCAGCCTTAACGAGAACGCCGTGAAGTGCAAGAGGAGTTGCTACCCACTGATACTTCTTAACGCCACCGTAGTAATGTGTCTTGAAGAATGCCATTCCGGAATCCTCGTAGAGGGGAACCTGCTTAAGGTCGATTCTTGGAGAATCGATATGAGCCGCAAGTATCCTTATACCCTCCTCGGAAATATCCGAAGCGCCGACCTTGAAGAAAATAACGCTCTTGCCCTTGTTATTGTAGTAACGCTTATCACCTACGGTAAGGGTGTCACCGAATCTGTACTCGATGTATCCGCACTTAGCCGCCATAGCGATCGCTGCGTTGGTAGCCTCTCTCTCTGTCTTTGCCGAGTCGAGATAGTGCATATATCCCTTCGCATAGTCGTATATTTCCTTAATCTCGTCGGGAGAGGAAACCTCATATACGCTCTTCTTGGTATAGGAGAGCTTCTCGAGCATCTCCTTGCCGCTTAAAACTTCAGCCATTTTTATATACCTCCAAAAAATAATAATTCACTAAATTATTGCCGCTCGGGCAATATCTTTTCAACAAAACGGAAAACCGCCTCTTTTAATTCATCAATACCACCGTTATTGGCAATCACGTAGCCAACACGCGATATCAAGTACTCGTCCGACAGCTGATTGCTTATCCGCCGCACAGCCTCAGGCTCTGTTATACCGTCTCTCGCCATTATGCGCTCTATTCGTTTATCAACGTCTGCAACGACGGCAAGCGTGAGGTCGCATTCGGCATCAAAGCCCGATTCAAAGAGAAGCGGAGCGTCGATAACCACAGCCCTCTTCCCTTCACGCCGATACTCCTCGGACATATCCCTCGCTTTAGCGAGGATATGATGATGCGCGATAGAGTTGAGCCGCTTATGCAAGTCGGGAGGTGCATCGGGAGCAAATACGATATCTGCGAGCTTGCGTCTGTTAAGAGCGCCGTTTGTGATTATTCCCTCACCGAATTCCGCCGTAAGCTCTCGCAAGCAATCGGACGGTCCCGAGGTCAGCTGATGATAAATAGCATCGGTATCTATGGTAGGAATACCAAGCGCAAGAAATGCCTCACACGCCGCACCCTTACCGCTGCCGCTACCGCCGCACAAACCGATTGTAAGCAAAATTCATCACCCCCAGCATAAAGCCTCATAAAAGATTATACAATATATAAGGCGCGAATGTCAAGTTTATTTTGCACCCGCTCACGCAGATAATTGGCATAAAACCGGAGAAAAACGCATAACGGAGGGAAAATTTGACGTGATTGATACTTTGAATTACGGTTATGATACGGCATATTTCGCAGCGGCAAACGGATATTCGGGATTCCGTTCACTTTTCGGAGATATATTTCGCTCCGAAAGCTATGAGCGCATCTTTGTCCTTAAGGGTGGGCCGGGAACGGGAAAAAGCACGCTAATGAAGGGACTCCTGAAGCATGCCGGCAAGCGGTACACGAGGACGGCTATTTTTTGTTCGTCGGATCCCGACTCCCTCGACGGAGTAATACTCGAGCATAACGGCAGGCGTATAGCCGTGCTTGACGGAACTGCACCGCATGAAAGAGATGCGGTGATACCCGGGGCTATCGATGAAATCATCAACCTTGGCGAAGGCTTCAGAGGTGAGCTTCTGAGGGAGCGACGCGAGGAAATTTTAAGGCTGAACGAACACAAACGAGCCGCATATAAAAGCGCATATTCCTACCTCAACGCCGCAGGCTGCATATGGAACACAAAACGCATCGTTTTCTCTGATAACACAAGTTATACCGAGGCAGAAAATGAGGCGAAAGGCTTGTTTGAAAAAATATCCAATAGCAAAAACGGCACTGTCAGATACCTGTATATCGCCTCGTTCGGCAGGCGGGGTTACTATAAATTAGAGCAAAATACACAGCAAAGCGTGGGAGCGGAAAAGTGCGAAATCCGTCTGTCGGGCGGATATGACAGAGAGCAAAAAATCATGAAAATCTTAGCCCGTGAATTGGATAAATCTCACCTTGCGGCAACAGTATATCTCTTACCTTTAGACAGCTCTGTAATCGAAAAAATCGAGATCGCAAATTGCACCTTTATCGCTGCAGATCTACCGACCGCAAGCGTCTGCGATGCCGCCTGCAAACAAGAGCGCGAGCTGTACGATATCCACCGAAGGCTGCTCGATATGGCAAAACAGCAATTTGCTCTTGCATCTGAGCATCATTTCGCACTTGAGGATATATACAAATCCACCGTTGACTTCACCGTAAACGACCGCATATTTGAAAAACTTGCGAGCGATATTGACCTGTTTTTGTGCGGTTAGTTTTTTCTTATCATTTATTGACATAATGCTTTATTTATGGTATTATATCTATAAAAAGCGTTGCCCCTTCGGCTTGCGAAGGGGCAACGTCAAGCAATATTGAATTAAAGCTTAGACACGATATCCTCGGTATCTCTTGCAATAACAAGCTCTTCGTTGGTAGGTATCATGTATACCGTAACGCGGGAGCTGTCGCTGGAGATCTTAACGGGAGTACCGGAGTGACCGAAGTCATTGCGGCTCTCATCAAGCTCAACACCGAGATACTCAAGACCTTCAAGCACAAGCTTACGAAGGTAAGGCATATGCTCACCGATGCCGGCGGTAAATACGATAGCATCAAGGCCGCCCATAGCTGCGGAATAAGAGCCAATGAACTTCTTGATCTGGTATGCGAGCATATCGAAGGTGAGCTTAGCTCTCTCGTTGCCCTCAGCCATAGCCTGCTCAAGGTCTCTCGAGTCAGAGCTGATGCCGCTGATACCGAGCATACCGCACTTCTTGTTCATATATGCCTCCGCCTCGGCGGGAGTCATATTCTCCTTATCCATGATGTAAGGAACGATTGCAGGGTCGATAGCACCGCAACGGGTTCCCATAAGAATACCGTCAAGAGGAGTGAAGCCCATAGAGGTATCCATGCACTTGCCGTCCTTAACGGCGCTTATGGACGAGCC
>CAYZZJ010000014.1:0-23966 GCA_964482885.1 uncultured Ruminococcus sp.
CGTTTTATAATGTCTCCACTCATTTTTATTCGGTTATCCCTAAATGCGACAGCCCTACTTTTATTTTTATCAGCCCATGCTCGCCATCTTAGGCGCTTCTATGGGCTTCCCCTCCTCCGCGGGGAGATTGTTAAGGTCGAGCTGACCGAGCTTGTTGCACTCATCGCAAAGGTGGGCGCAAAGCTCCTCGTTGCTAAGTCCGCGAGAGAGAAGCTCGGAGAGCATAACGGGCTTGCCCACTATGTACTTGCGCTCGCTCTTCTTGTAGTAAGAAACGTAAACGGGAACGTCAAGTCCCTGTCTTTTAGTTACCTTCATGAGCATGGTAAAGCCGGGGTGAAAGCCCTCGAGAACGTCGAGATATCCCTTGTCAGATATCTCGGGGAATATGATAACCGCCTTATTTTCCTTCAAGGTATCGATACTCTCGCTTATGGTCTTTCTGAAGCGCATATCGTGATAGGTAGAGATAAGGTTAAGTCCGCGGTAGAACATCCAGGTAAGAGGAGATGCCAGGAGGCAGAACACTCTTGCAAGGTGGATATTCCAGTGCTTCTTCTCGTGATAGTAGACGTTAGTCTGATAGCGGTAGAGGTCGGAGAGCTTGGAGTTCATCTCCCAAGCGCCCCAGAAGCGGTATGCTATATCCTCGTAAAGCTCCCATGCGAGGGGTGCCGAGGTACCGACGTGATTGCTGAGAATGATGGCGGCGCCATCGGGCTTCTCGCCGAGATATATAAATTCGGACTTTTTAATTCCTACCTTAATGATGCTTTTGTAAAACTCGAATTTTCCCGAGCGGATATTCTTTTTACCTTTAGCCATTTCTTCCTCCGGAGTCTATTTACCATTTCACACTATTATTATAAATTTCTTAAATTAACTGAAGATAAACCATTTTTAATAATTAAGGCGCGAGCGAAAGCATCAAAGGGTATTATTTTCCAAAAAACAAACGGCGGCACACCCGCGCTCTTAGCACGCGAATACACCGCCAAATGTAAATTAAAGTTGCTATTTTACACCTTGATTGCAAGACCGAGAGCCTTAAGCGACTCCGCAACGGCAGCCGTCGTGGGTGCAAGCTCCTGCTTCGAGAGCGTCTTCTCGCGGGATACAAAGGAAAACCTGAGGGTAAGCGCGGATACGCCCGCCTCGTCGGTGTATACTCCCCTGCTCTTTACGTCAGAGAGAAGTCCGCCCGCCGCCTCGGCAGCCGTCTTTACAACCTCGCCGAATACAACCTCACCGGGGTTGCAAACGAAGGTCATATCAATATCAATAGCCGGGAACTTAGATGGCTCGGAGTACTTATTCAGCTTAACCTCGGACGCTGCAAATTTAGCAGTATTAATTTCGAAGAATGCAACCGCACACTTCTTGTCTATATTGCCTAGCACGGTGGGGTGAGGAACCGAGATAAACCCGACCTTTTCACCGGCAACGAGAATGTCGAAGCTGTTTGCGGGATGCTCGAAGCCGAAGTCACACTCGCCGGGTACGAACTCCGCGGATACGTGGAGAATGTCGGACACAAGCTCAGCCGCCGCATCTCTTGCACGAAGGAACAGCTCCTCCTCGGATGCCACCTTCGAGTAGAGGGCAACGCCGAGCTTCTTCTGCTCGTTGCAAAGGCCGTCGGGGCGAAGGCCCTCAACCGTGTGTCCTATCTCAAAAATACCGAACTCATCGCGATAGCTCTTATTCTCCTTAACCATAGAAAGGAGAGTGGGTATCATCGTAACGCGGAGATACTGATGCTCGGGGGTCTGGGCATTAATTACCTTCACGTTCTCCTCGGTGGTGATACCAAGCTCGCGGTTCTTCGCACCGTCGGACCAGATGTAGGAGTGAACCTCGTGGAGTCTGTACGCCTTGACGAGCAGGTCCTTCATTCTGTCCTCCTCGAACTTCTGAGTCTCCTTACGGACGGGAGCGAGAGCCGAGTGCGAGGTGAATATCTCAAAGTTATCATAGCCGTAAATACGGGTGATCTCCTCAATTATATCAGCCTTAATGGTGACGTCCTTTGTAGCGCGCCAGGAGGGTACGGTAACGGTGAAATCGTCGCCCGATCTCTCAACTCCGAATCCGAGACCGAGCAGCGTTCTGGTGATAGTTTCTACAGAGATGTCTATACCCGTGTAGCGATCTACGTACCTTTTATCAAAGTTAAGAGTGATAGTGGGATACCTGTTTACGTAAACGTCGGTGAAGGAGGAGATAACGCGCGCATCGCCGTCGCACTCAAAGAGGAGCGCGAGAAGTCTTGCGGTAGCCGTCTTACAAAGCTCGGGGTCGAGCATCTTCTCATATCTCTGCGAAGCATCGGTACGCAGACCGAGCTTGGTCGAGGTCTTTCTTACCGAAACACCGTCGAAGGTCGCAGACTCGAGAAGAAGCGAGTCGGTATCGTCCTCGATCTTCGATGCCTCGCCGCCCATAATTCCGGCAACAGCCACGGGAACGTCACCCGAGGTGATCATCATCATGGTCTCGTCCATCTTGCGCACAACGCCGTCGAGGGTCTCGAACTCGAAGGGCTCAGAGAAGGTCTGCACCTCTATCTTATCAACCTTGCGGTTATCGAAGGCGTGCATGGGCTGACCTACCTCCATCATAACATAGTTGGTAAGGTCTGCAAGGAAGTTTATAGCGCGCGAGCCGCAATAGTAGAGGCGGATACGCATATTTGCGGGCGATATCTTACGGGTGATATTCTCAACCTTGATAGCCGAATAGCGCCATACCGTCTCGGTAGCCTTAACGTCAACTGCAACTGCGGGGAGCGCATCGTACTTCGATACGTCGGTGAGTGAAAGCGCCTTAAGCTCTCTGTTGATAATGGTAGCGAACTCGCGCGCGATACCGTAATGGCTCCAAAGGTCGGGGCGGTTGGTAAGCGACTTGTTATCAACCTCGAAGATTATATCGTCGATATCGAATATATCCTTGATATCCGTGCCGAGCTTAGTTCCCTCGGGAAGGTCGCGCTCGATATCCCAGATGCCCGAGTTATCGTCGCTAAGACCAAGCTCTGCCTCGGAGCAGCACATACCGTAGGAATCGTAGCCCGCGATAGTAGCCTTGGTTATCGGGTGTCCCGAAACCGAGCCGCCCTCGGTAGCGAGAGCAACAAGCATTCCCTCTCTTACGTTGGGAGCGCCGCATACGATATCAACGACCGCATCGCCCTTATCAACCTTAAGCAGGTGGAGCTTCTTCGACTTCGGGTGGTTCTCTATCGAGAGAATTTTTGCAACAACGACACCATAGGTGTCCTCACCCTTTACGATAATATCCTCTACCTCAGCGGTGGAGAGGGTGAAGTTATGTATAAGCCTTTTCTTATCAAGACCGGAGAAGTCAACGAAATCACCGATCCAATTCATAGATAAAAACATCGTTTCCTCTCCCTTCCTTAAAGCGATTTGAACTGCGACAGAGCGCGGAGGCTGCCGCTGTTGAAGTCACGGATATCCTTAACGCCGTACTTCATCATAGCAAGACGGGTAAGTCCGAGGCCGAAAGCAAAGCCCGAATACTTCTCAATATCTATACCGCCGTCGCGAAGCACGTTCGGGTGTATCATGCCGCAGGGGCAAAGCTCGAGCCAGCCTGAATTCTTACAGGAGGGACAGCCCGTACCGCCGCATATCTCGCAGTTAATATCAAGCTCGAAGCCCGGCTCGACAAAGGGGAAGAAGCCGGGGCGAAGCCTTACCTTAACGTCTCTGTTAAAGACCTCGGAGAGCATCGTCTTCATAAAGTAAATGAGGTTGGATATCGAGATATCCTCACCTATCATCATACCCTCCATCTGGAAGAAGGTGTTCTCGTGGCAGGCGTCGGTAGACTCGTTTCTGAAGCATCTGCCGGGGAAGATAGCGCGCAGGGGCGCACCGTACTTCTTCATAATGGCGTTCTGAGCCGCAGAGGTATGGGTCTTAAGAAGCTGACCGTTGTCAAGATAATAGGTATCCTGCATATCACGGGCAGGGTGATGCTTGGGTATATTAAGCGCCTCAAAGCACTCGTAGTCGCCGACTATCTCGGCGTAATCCTCAATGGTAAAGCCCATGGACTCAAATACCGCCTCAACCTCGCGCGATACGAGAGTAATGGGGTGATAGGAGCCAAGCTCGCGCTCTGCGATAAGGCTGGGATTATACTTCTTCGCACTCCTTACCTGAGCCTCAACAGCGGCGCGCTCCAGCGCCTCGGTAGCCTCGGTGAGCTTAGCCTCAACCTCGGTCTTAAAGCTATTTATGAGCTGTCCTGCCGCCTTTTTATCCTCTACGTCGCGCAAGCCCTTCATAAGCTCTGCAACGCAGCCCTTCTTACCGAGGTACTCTATTCTGAGCGCCTCAAGGCTCTCTCTCGTGGTGGCGGTAGCAAGTGCTGCTTCAAAGCTCTTACTAAGCCCTTCGATTCTTTCCTTCATCTTGTCTTTCCTTTCGGTGTATGGACGAAAATATATTAATTTATTCTCTCAGAGTGTTATTATACACCCTGCGCGCGCGTTTGTCAAGGCGTGCGCGCCTTATTTCGTGCCCGTGCCCGTACGTTCTACGTAACGTATAACCGCCTCGGGGAGTATCCCCTCCACGCTCTCGCCACGAATAATACGCTCTCTTGCAAGGGTGGAGCTGATATGAGAAAGGCTATCGTCCGAGCGCAAAAGCTCGGTTTCATATCCGCCGTGAAGGCGGTTATACTCCGCCTGAGGACGCTCGTATTCCACGTCCCTCTCATCGCGGTAGCCCTTGACGATTTTTTCTATTTCATGCTCACGCATATAATCGACAACGCGCCCCGTCGAGTAGGATACGAGGCAGCCCTCTATATCCTCTGTCGCGAGCATCAGCATAGCCACTCTGTCATCAAGCGAGAAGGTATATTCCTTCTCGGGATTTATAAATACCACAGCGTACACCTCGCCGTACCTCTCTGCCGCGCGCCTTATTATGTCGACGTGACCGAGGGTGACGGGGTCGTAGCTGCCGGGAACTATAACGCTCATTCCGCCGCCTCCGTGCCGCGGTAAATAAGCACGTGCAGCGTTGTCTTTTTACCGTAATCGGCGGATTTCAGAACCTCGAAGCCCGAAAGCCCGGCAACACCCGACATATCCTCCGTGCCCGATTCAAGGACAAGGAGCGCACCGGGGATTATCACCCTCTTGTCGCGGAGCAGCTCCACCGCCTCTATACAGCACTCGAGCGAATAGGGCGGGTCTATAAATACAAGGTCGTAGGTATCTCTGCCCGACGCCTTTCTTATAAAGTTGCGCCAGTCGCTGACGGCGTATCTGCACTTGCCGAAGAAGCCCGTCGAGGTCGCGTTAGCCTTAACGACGTCCATAGCCTCCCTCTCCGCATCGACGAAGGTGACCGATGCCGCGCCGCGCGACATAGCCTCAAGACCGAGCTGTCCCGTGCCCGCAAAGAGGTCGAGAACCCTTCTGTCCTCTATATCAAATTGGATCGAGGAAAACATAGCCCCCTTTATTCTGTCCGAGGTAGGGCGCGTAGCCTCACCCTCGAGCGACAGTAGCTTTTTTCCCTTTGCACTTCCCGTGATTATTCTAAGCATATTATTACCTCTTGTGATAGTAAGCGTATATATTTTCGGCATCTCTCTCGGAAATGCCCTTTATTGCCGCAAGCTCCCCTGCGGAGCTTTCGCGTATTTTGCCGAGCGGCATAGCCTTTAAGAGCAGCTTCGCCTTCTTCGGACCTATTCCCTCTATCTTCTCAAGGCTCGAGCGAGTAAGCGTCCTCGTCTTTGCCCCCGTGGAATGCTTCACCGCAAAGCGGTGCGCCTCCTCTTGGAGCGTATAAACGAAGCTGTATACGTTCATCTCGCGGGCTATTGATATCTCGGTTTCTCCGTCGGTTATCGCGCGAGTTTTGTGGAAATCGTCCTTTACCATACCGAACAGCGGTATATCAATATCCATCTCGCGCATCACCTCAGCCACCGCATGCACCTGACCCACGCCGCCGTCGAGCAGTATCAGCTCGGGTGTGTCACCGAGCGAGGCTGTGCCGTCGCCTATATGCGCAAGCCTGCGTGAGAGAGCCTCTCTCATAGAGCCGTAATCGTCAGCCCCGGCCGTGGTCCTTATCGTAAAGCTGCGGTAGTCGCTCTTTTTAAGCTTACCGCGCTCCCACACCACCATGGAGGCAACTATATTATCGTTGCCCCAGTTTGATATATCGTACGCCTCTATCCTGCGCGGGGTCTCGGATAGACCGAGAAGCTCGGCAAGCCTTGCAACAGAGCGTCCTTCTCTCTCACCTTCAAGTCTTGTCTGCTTTGCCGCCTCCTTGGCGTTTTCGAGTGCCATATCGCAAAGCCGCCTGCCCTCGCCGCGCTCGGGTATCCTTACGGTTACCTTATACGGTGCAGAGATTGAGAGATACTCGGATAGCAGCTCCGCGTCCTCCCTCTCGAGAGGGAAATCCAGCATAACCTCCCTCGGGATATTCCCCGCTGTATCGTAGTAGTTTGCTATAAGAGATATCGCGTCCTCGCCGCCCGTAAGCTCCGACGAGGAAAGCACGAACTCGTTTTTATTTATAAGCGCGCCGCCCCTTATCGAGAGCATGGCAAGCACCCCCTCGGTCTCGGAGGTATATATCGCGAATACGTCGCGCATCACCTTCTCGTCGGCAACGACCTTCTGCTTTTCGCGCAGATGCTCTACGGCGCGTATGCTGTCGCGTATGGCGGCAGCCCTCTCGAACTCCATAAGCTCCGCGGCATATTCCATATCGCGTCTGAGCGTGTCGAGAGTGCCCTTTATATTTCCGTCAAGCACCCACTCCGCCTGCTTCACGAGCGCGCGGTATTCCTCGCCCGAAACTCCGCCCGCACATGGCGCGACGCATCTGCCCATATCCCGGTAGATGCAGGGGCGCTCCTTGCCTATATCACGCGGAAACTGCCTTTTGCAGGTCGCAAGTCCAAATATCTTTACCACCGCGTCGAGCGCCGCGTGCGCCTGTGATGCACCCTGATAGGGTCCGAAATACCTACCCCTGTCGCTCTTGCGGTCGCGCGTGACTATGAGCTTCGGATATTCCTCTGCGGTAACCTTGATATAAGGGTAGGACTTCGCGTCCTTCAGCTTTATGTTATAGCGCGGAGAATGCTTTTTTATAAGCGTGTTCTCGAGCGCGAGAGCCTCGATCTCGGTATCGCAAACTATATAGTCGAAGTCGCGCACCAAGGACACCATTCTCGCCGTCTTATGCGAGGTATGCGTGGCGGTGAAATAGCTCGATACACGGTTCTTCAGCTTCTTTGATTTTCCGACGTATATGATATCTCCGTCGGCGTTTTTCATTATATAGACACCCGGTGACAGAGGCAGCGAATTAGCCTTGTCACGCAGTCTTTCAAGAACGGTCATCTCTGCCCCTCCACTCTTAGAATTTTTCTACGCTCGTGCCGCGCAGCTCTCGCGCCTGTGCGCGCGATTAAAAGCGAGGCGGCCTGCATCGCAGACCGCCCATGTTATATCTTACTCTGCAAATCCGCTGTCAACAAGATCCACGAGTCCGCTTACCGCATCCTCCTCATCCTGACCGTCAGCAATAATGGTAACGGTAGTATCCTGAGAGATGCCGAGGGAGAGAATGCCGAGCAGGCTCTTAGCATTAACGCGGCAATCCTCCTTCTCAACCCAGATAGAGCATTTATAGGAGTTTGCCTTCTGGATAAAGAAGGTAGCCGGTCTTGCATGAAGTCCGAGGCTGTTCTTTACAGTAACACTGCGAGAAATCATCTGAAATTATCTCCTTCGAGAGTTTAGTACATAAAGTATATCATAAAGACACACGGAAAATCAATACCTTTTTTGAATTTTATTAAAAAGGTTTTCATAATTTCCAAGCACAGATTCGCCGTATAGCGACAAAACCGCCTCTTAAAGGAGCGAAATATCTATCGACGAGGAGTCCGAGCTTTCACCGTCGCTGAAGTATCCGACGCGGTCGTCAAACTCCTTCTTCGATATTCTAAGCACAGCCGAGCCGAAGCCGAAAACGCACCAGAACAGGTAGTAAATCGTGGGAGATACCCAAAGCGAGGTGAAGAGGCCGTAGACCAACAGCGATATCAGGGCAACGTCGGCGAGATTGCTCGCAAAGCCAACCTGAGAGGATTTCATATACGGGTGATATACAGAGCGGTGTACAAGACGCACCGCGAATATTGCGATAAACGCAACGAGGACGAGCAAGCCCGCCTCGCAGGCTATTTGCAAAAGGAAGTTTGCGCTGTAATAGGCGTCGGCAAAGTTACCCGTACCAACACCGAGGAAAAGGTTGTCGACGAACAGCTCGCGCGACTGCACCCACTCCTCAATATACGCGCTGAAGCCGAGCGCAGATACAGCCGAGCTTCCCGCGATAGCCGAAAGCGCGGAATCCGGCAGGAATAAAAATCCGTACGGAAGAAGCGCGAGTGTGCCGAGCAGGGGCGAGGTGAAGCGCCCTATTCTTATAACGACAAGCGCAATAAACGCCGTGATAACCGTAACGATAAGCCATGCGCACATCGTGGTTGCCATCGCTACTACGGTGAGAAGCAGGTAAAGGGCGTAGATAACCTTCACCGCGATGCTCCTGCGCACCTTCACGAAGTAAGACATAAAGAACGCCGATACAAGCAAGAACGCCCCGAGCATATCGGGTGAGCCGAGTGTGGCAGACGAGCCACGCACCTCACCTCTCGCAAGCCCCAATGCGAACTCGATTATCGCAATCACGGAAATGGGGAGCGAGGAGAATATATTAGCCTTAACAACGCAGTCGGCAAGGCGGCGGTTAGCCACAAGGCTGCCCGTAAGGGCATAGCCTCCAAAGCCAAGTAGCAGCATTACAAGCGCGGACAAAAGCGCAGACTTATCACCGACGAGAATACCGTTTATGAAAACTATAGTTAGCATAATCCATATCAAAACGTCGTATTGCTCGAGGTGATAGATACGCTTGCCCTCCGCTATCTTACGCACGAATGACAGAAGCGTAACAAGCACAAGAGTCGCAAGAATTATCTCCGCATGCTCGAACATAGGCAAATACGGCATAACGAGGAATATGAAGAAGAACGAGAACTCGGGCGAGGCTACGGCAAGATAAAGATACACCGCCGCGAGTATACCTAGAATAACGTAAAACACCGGCACGAGCGCACCGAGCGCAGCAAGGAGAATACCGAGAATAAGCGCCACTACGGGGTGTACCGTGATAGGCACTCTTTTCCTCTGCAATCTCTGCATACAGAAAAACTCAAAGAATATAACCTCTGTCAGGCGCAGCTCCTGCATAGCTATTGCCACGGGCTTATCGAAGGTTATGAAGGGTATTGCAAGTATCGTAAAGAGCGATGCCGTAACGATAACGGGCAGCGACACCTCGGCACTGATACCAAGGTAGTCCTTAGCTATATGTATTAAGAGCGTCAACAGACCGAAGCTGCCGAGAAAAAGGCCGCATGACCTCGTCGACGTATAGGCTATCATATTGAAGAAGCCCTGCGCCGCAGCCGCCATTCTTCTGCCCGTGCGCGACGCCATGTCGCGCGACGCAGTACCCGATATTTCCTTTGATACGAAGCGCTTTCCCTTACCGTCCTTGCCCGACGGCTCATACCCCTTCAAGAGGTTTAAGAAGGTTCTTTTAGGCATTTTCCTTTTCCTCCCCTCTCTTGCGCTTCTTAGCCTTCGGCTTCAAGGACTCCTCTATCTCGGGGTGCAAAAGGAGCAGCTCGGGTCTGCGCTCTCTTGTGAGCTTGACAGCCTCCTCGAGCCTGTACCTATCTATCCTTGCGTGATCTCCCGACAGGAGAATTTCGGGCACCTCGCGCCCCATAAACTCCCTTGGCTTCGTGTACTGCGGATATTCGAGAACACCCGATGCGATAGACTCTCCCTCGTAGCACTCGCTAGAAGGAAGAACGCCCTCCTTAAGTCGGGATACCGCATCTATAACGATACACGCAGGCAGCTCTCCGCCCGTCAGAACGTAGTCACCGATAGATATATCCTCGTCGACGATCTCGTCAAGCACGCGCTGATCAACGCCCTCGTAATGCCCGCAAAGAATTATAATGTTATCATACTGTGCAAGCTCGCAGGCTACCCCATGATTGAAGGTGCGACCCTTCGGGCTCATATAAAGCGTGCGTACGCTCTCGCCCTCGGGAATAGCGTCGCGCACCGAGCGGTAGCAGTCGTATATCGGCTGGCAGGACATTACCATACCGACACCGCCGCCGTAGGGCGTGTCGTCGACCTTCCTGTGCCTATCGGTCGAGAAGTCGCGTATATTGTGGCAGGCGACGGATATATACCCCGCCTCCTGCGCTCTGCCTATGATGCTCTCCCCGAGAACGGTATTAACCATCTCGGGAAAAAGAGTCATTACATCAAATCTCATCTCAGTCAAAGAAGCCCGGTATAGGCGTTATAAGCATACCGCCTTCGGGATCGATCTCCTTAACAAATTCGGGTGCCGAAGGATAAAGCACGTCGCCGCTGTCGGTCGCAACCGTATATAGCAGTCCGCGCGCTGCCTCCTCCACCTTTTTAATTTTTCCGTATACCCTGCCCGTGTCGGAATCTATGACGGGAAGCCCTATCATATCCGCCAAGAACATCTGTCCCCGACGAAGCGGTATATCGCCGCGGTGCATATAAAGCACCACGTCGCGCATGGCTATGGCTTCCTCTCTTGTGCTGACGCCCTCAATAGACATGAGGACGCTCGGGCCGTTTACCGACGCGGTGAGAACCTTTCGCTCTCTGTACTCCCCCTCTTTAGTGGATAAAAAAATCCGCGCGCTGCCCGCCAGCACCTTAGGCGTGTCACACCAAGGCTCAATTTTAAGAACTCCGCGAACGCCATGCGCTCCGCACACGCGCCCGCACTCCAAATACTCGTTTTTCATATAACATATTTTAACATAGCGCGCGTGCGTTGTCAACCACCAGAAAGCGAGCGCTCCTTGGTGGAGCGCTCGCATCGAGATAAATCCCTGACGGGATTTTAGATATGTTGCTAACGCAACTGGATATGCCTACGGCTCGATATGCTTTTGCATACGTCGCATCGGCGATATATGTCAAAAGCGAGAGGGATTTATCTCATATCGACATAACCAACGCCACCGCTTATATAAATACCGTCAGCGTTTTTTCTTAAAATACGCCTGCAGCATCTCGCGGCACTCGTCGCCGAGAACACCGCCGACTACCTCAGGCGTGTGATTGAGAGGCACCTTCACAAGGTCGATAAGCGAGCCGAACGCACCGAAGCGCAGGTCCTTCGTTCCGTAGACGACCCTCGGCACTCTTGCGTTGATTATAGCGCCCGCACACATAGCGCACGGCTCCATTGTAACGTAGAGCGTCGCGCCTATCAGCCGCCAGCCGCCAAGCACTCGGCACGCCTCCTCGATTGCGAGTATCTCCGCGTGATGCGTCGCACATTTAGAGGTCTCGCGCCTGTTGTACGCCCTCGCGATTATCTTACCGCCGCGCACGACAACGGCACCGACGGGCACCTCGTCTATTGCCTCAGCCTCCCTCGCCTGCGAAATTGCCTCGCGCATAAAGGCTATATCCTCCTCGGTTACAGAGGGGTTACCAATCAGGTTATCCATTATGACCTCCGTTCAGAAAAGATTAAAAACCGTCATAAGAAGCGTGAAGGTTACGAAAAGCATAGGAGCGTAAAGGTCGGTCAGCGGCTCGCCCTCGGAGAGCGCAGTCTTCGCCATGGAGAGGTACTGCTTTCTTCTGAAAATTACAACGGCAGCCCCCGCAAGCGCAAGGGTAATCATAATAATCAGGAACCAAAGCACGAATTCACTACCCGACGAATACTTTATCCACAGCACTGACACCGCGTTATTGATAAGATGCAGAATAACGGACGGCCACACACTCTCTGCGGCAATATCGAGAAGGATAAATATGAAGCCCGCGAGAAATGCGTACGGCAGCTGATAGAGGTTCATATGTATGAGCGCAAAGTATGCCGACGAAAGAATTACGCACCACCTCTTGGAATAGGGGGCGATCAGCTTCATAGGCAGGTATCTGAACAGCGCCTCCTCAAGAACAGCGGGCATAAGCGCGTGCAAGAGCAGCATCTGCCATAGCGGAGCGTCCTCCACCGTGCTGCCCGAAAGTCCGAGCGCGCCGAGCAGAAGGCTCGTGAGGAAGGAAACGAGGAAAACCACAGCCACCGTAGGCGCTATAAGCGGAAGCAGCCTTACGGCGCTCCCACCGTCAAGCCCTACGAGCGTAGGCTCTCGCTCGGCAACACCCGCCACCTCTTCTCTCTCCCTCTTGTATTTACGCGAGGCGGAGTAGCCAACAGCGACGGGCAGGGCAAACGCAAGCAGCTCCACGATAATATCAAAGGGCGAGGAAAGAGCCGCAGACGCCGAATATATCAAAAGAAATGATAGCACTAAAAACGTCAGCAGCTTAACTGCATTTTTCATATTTTTCTCCGATTTATAGTATTAATGAAAATCTAAGTTTACATTTTGCAAGGTCAGACTCCTCGAGCCGCACCTTCACTGTGTCGCCTACACGATAGCGTGTGTTACCCGAGCCTATAGTCATATTCTTCTCGTCAAAGAGGAAATACCCCGGCATATCGTCTATCGGAATAAGCCCCTCGCAGGTATTTTCGAGCATAACGAACATACCGAAGGAGGCAACCGAGGACACGGTGGCAAAAAATATCTCGCCCTCCTTATCCTTCATATATATCGCCTTATAGATATTCTCTATCCTGCGCTCGCAGGACACGGCACGCAGCTCGGTATCAGTTGCCGCGGCGGCAGCCCTTGCAGCATAAGATGCGTAGGTGCTTTTTCTCTTACCCTCAAACATCACGCGGCGGATTATGCGATGCACCGCAAGGTCCGAAAGCCTGCGTATAGGTGAGGTGAAGTGGCAATAATCGGCAAGCGCTATCCCAAAGTGTCCGCGCTCAGCGGAGGAATACTTCGCCTTTGCCATAGATCGAAGGAGAAGATAGGACACGGGTGCGTAAATACCACGCTCCTTAGCCTGTGCGAGCAGTGCCGAGAGCGAGCGCGGGTCGGGTGCCTCGGGTGAGATACCGCGTATATCAAGTCCCAGATTTTTAGCATAATCGAGAAACTCGCGCAGCTTGTCCTCGGGCGGATTTTCGTGAAGCCTCGAAACGATAGGCGCTCCCGCCTCCCTGAGCCACACGGCAACAGCCTCGTTCGCGGTAAGCATAAACTGCTCTATCATTCGCTCGGCATCTCCGCGCTCCGCCCGCCTTATGTCTATCGGCTCACCCTCGGCGTTCACCTCGATATACGCCTCAGGCTGGTCAAGCTCAAGCATACCGCGCTCTGCGGCGCGCTCCTTGAGTACAAGATACAGCTCTCGCATACGCACAAGGGAGTTCATAACCTCCCTGTACTTTTTCTTTACCTCGGCAGCTGCCGCCCCCGCGAATATTGAGTTTACCTCGGAGTATACGCCCCGCACTCGCGAGCGTATGACAGTGGGTGCAACGCGCACAGAGGTTATCTCACCTCCCTCGTTGAGGGATATAAACGCCGAGATAGCGCACTTATCCTCGCCCGGACCGAGCGAGCAAGCCCCGTTTGAGAGCGCCGGGGGCAGCATTGGTATAACCTTGTCTACAAAGTATACGCTCGTTCCACGGCTCATAGCAGCACGGTCGAGTGCCGTGCGCTCTGCGACGTACCTCGAAACGTCGGCAATATGCACGCCAAGCAGCCACCCGTGTGAGGTTTTGCGTATTGATACGGCATCGTCAAGGTCCTTCGCACCTGCGCCGTCAATGGTGAATATAACGTCGCCGCGCCTGTCCTCACGAGCCTCGTAATCTATCGGCATATCCGCGGCAGCCTCCGCCTCGGCAAGCACCTCTCTCTCAAATTCCGTGGGTATTCCCGACTCGATCAGCACGGCGGCATAGTTCGCCTCGCGCGACTCGGGTGCGCCAAGCACCGCGACAACCTCGCAATCGGGGTTATAGGGTGTTCCACTGCCACGCTTTATCTTCACGGCAACCCTCTCGCCTATCTTAGCTCCGCCGCACTCGCGCACTATCGGAAGAACCGAAACGGCAGGGTCATCGGGTACAAAAACAAGCCTCCGCGCCGCCCTTCCGTACCTTCTTGCACCATGCTCGACGTCAAGCACACCGACGAGCACCTCTCTGCCCGCCCTTATGATTTTTGCGACACGACCCTCGGTCTTGTCAGCGCCGTCGTAGCCGCGGTAGGAGTGATATATCACCTCTACGTAATCTCCGTCTATAGCACCGCCCGAGCGCCCCTCGGGAATAAAAATATCCCTTTCGCTCTCCGAGGTGGCAACGAAGCCGAAGCCGCTTCTCGTTCCCGAATACACACCCTCGGTGCGCATCTCGTCGCGGCGCGACTTTGCCGACGTACGTGCGCGGCGGCCGCCGTCGGTGCTATCTCCGATCCTAACGCCCTCATATCCAACACCCGCCGAGGCAATCTCGGCAAGGATAGCGTCCACCGACTTGCCCTTCTTCTTTCTCTTATGAGTGCTTCGTGCCGAGAACTTGGCGAGGGCTCTTTTCGTATCTTTTCTTTTCAAATTCAAGCCCTCCTTGGTGGCACGTGATAAACCGCTCACACCTATTATGTGCAGGCGGCAGGCTTCTAACACAAAAGAGGGAGTCTTATCAAAAGACGCCCTCTTTGCTCATACTTTTTAATTACTCAAACAGATCGCCGAACTCGCTGAACATCTTCCAGTAATCGGGAGCATAGTCGTAAGCGTAATCGGGCTGAATTACGTATGCTGTAATAACAGCAACGGCAAACACAAGGCTTGCAATCAGGGTCCACTTGAACCAAACGCGCTCGGCGCTCGGACCCTTATCCTTATTAAGATAAGACTCGTTACCTCCTGCGATAGTAGAGGAAAGACCCTCGTCACCGGACTTCTGGAAAATAACCGCAACTATGATAAACAGGGCGGCAATAAGAAGAACCGCCAAAAGTACGTACTCCATAAAAACTTCCTTTCCGAAAATACATATTAAAAGGCGCAGATGTCCCACACCTACAATTCATAGAAACATTTTAGCATAAGAATAGGAAAATTGCAATACCTTTTTCAAATTTCCACGAAAATATTTTGCTGAATATTTGCTGAAATATTTTGCTGCACCCAACCTCCTGCCCCGAACTCTCGGTCACACGCGCTCCCTTACGCGGTTGCAGCGCGGTATTCTACCAAAAAGGATTGTGCATATTGCTATTTTTTCCCGCCCGCGGTTGACAATCACCTCCACATAGGCTAAACTAATTGTAATTTTAGCGCGCTCGCGCGTGTTTGCGGCGCGCGCACCGTATATCTTCGCTCGCGACGCGAGGTGATTTTGTTAATTTTCCACAGGCTACAGAAGGGAGATATTTATGAAAATTTTCAAGGATAGCGGATTTATCGCTAAGGGAAACGTGCTGTCGCTTAATGACTTCCGTCTTATGCGCGACCTTGACGAGCTTCGTTTTGACGACGAGAAGATGAAGGAGGTTGTGGCTACCGCCGAGGAGAAGTATCTCGGTATGGAGCTTAAAGCCATCACCCTCTGGCAGTACCGCCAATACTGGGAGTCGGGTGTTCTCGGTCACTTCGGTGAGCATTACCACGAGCGTGGCAGGGCTATGCTCTATCTCGGTCTTGCCGAGGCGTACGAGCGCAAGGGTCGCTTTACCGATAAGCTCGTTGACGTAATATGGGCTATTCTTGAGGAATCTACCTGGATGCTCCCCCAGCACGCAGGTCACACCCCGTACAGCACGGCTAAGGTTCCGCCCGTCGTCGGTGACAGATATCTTCACGGCATAGAGCTTGCCTCTGCATACCGCTCGGCATCTATGGCTGTGGTATACCGTTATTGCGAGGATATTCTCGACGGGGTCGCACCGATAATCCGCGAGAGAATGCTCTATGAATTGAGAAGAAGGACGATCAACCCCTTCGTAAACACTAACTTCTCCTGGTCGGGAATATACAGCGGCAGTTGCAATAACTGGTGCCCATGGTGCGTGTCGAACGTCCTCTTCACCACCGCTATGGTCGAGGACAGGCTCGCCGTGCGCGAGCGCGTGGTCGAGAAATCCCTCGAGCTGCTTGATATATTCGTAGGCGGCTACGCCCCCGACGGCGGCTGCAACGAGGGTCCCACCTATTGGCAGGGAGCCGCAGGCACGCTCTTCGACTGTCTTGAAACCCTTTACGATATGACGGGCGGCAAGCTCGAGCTTTACGATAACGAGCTTATTCGCAACATGGGCGAATACATAGCCGCGATGAATATATGCAACCGGAACTTCGTTAACTTTGCCGACGGCTCACCGAGAATTTCGCTTGATGCAAACCTCGTTGGCCGATACGGAAGGAAGTGCGGCTCGGAGTCGCTCGCAACCTTCGGTGACTTCTCCGATACCTTCGGTGACGTATTCGTTCACTACGGCCACCCGTACCGCACGCTCCGCTCTCTCTACACCGCAAGGCGCAAGGACGAGACACCCATGCCTAAGGCTAAGGTTGCCTACTATATGCCCGACCTCAAGGTTGCGATATTCCGCGAGAGCGAGACACCCACCGAGGGAATGTTCCTCGCTATCAAGGGCGGCCACAACCAGGAGTCGCACAACCATAACGACGTCGGAAACTTCGTAGTATACAAGAACGGCAATCCGGTTATCATCGACGTCGGCACAGGCACGTACACGAGAGATACCTTCGGCCCTAACAGATATACTATCTGGACCATGCAGTCGAGATATCACAACCTCGCTATGTTCGACGGCGAGGGTGAGATGCAGGGACGCGGCTACGTGTCGAAAAATGAGAGCTTCGACGAGGCGGCTAAGACCTATTCTCTCAACATCGAGGGAGCATACCGCGCCTCCGTTGGCGTTGAAGAGTACAGACGTACCGCGGCGCTCGAATGCGGCGCTGTTATAATCACCGACAGCATTACACTTAAAGAAGAAAAGGAAATAGACCTCGTCCTTATGTCACATGTCAAGCCCGAGCTCAAGGGAGATAAAATTCTCCTTGCCGAGGACTGCACGCTCACTTACGACAAGGCACTCACGCCCGAGATTGAGGAATTTGATCCCGTAGGTATGGACGCGCTTACCAAGTGGGGCTCGGAGAAGCTGTACAGAATTCATCTGAGAACGACCGCTAAGGCGGGGAGCTATACGCTGCGCATAGAGGCGTAGGGAGGATTAAATGTTTAGAATCTTTAACGACAACGGTGTCGGTGCAGCCGGCAGAGTTATATCAAAGGAAGAGTTTCTATCCTCATCTCCGCTAGCGCACCCGAAGCTTGATGAAGAAAAAATGCGCATAATAATCGAAGATGCGGAGAGTTATCTCGAGTGCGATGTTCCCTTCCTTCGACTTTCGCTCTATCGCGAGTTCTTCGTAACCGGCAACCGTTCGAACTTTTCCTCCCCGTATCAAAAGCGCAGAAACATGTTATTCACACTCTCGCTGGCAGAATACTACGAGGGCGAGGGAAGATTCACAAGCAAATTATGCGATCTTATCTGGGCGGTGCTCGAGGAGAGCAGCTGGGTTATCCATGCGCACGCTGTACATAACCCCACGAATAACGGCAATTCTGTCCCGCCGGTGTACAACGAGACCGATCTGCACGGCATAGATCTTTACGCCGGAGCGACCGGCGCGCTTATGGCAATGGTGCTTACGCTGAACGGTCCCACTTTAGACGAGCTCTCACCCATTTTGAGAGAGCGTATCGAGTACGAAATACAAAAGAGAATTATCCGCCCCTTCATCAGCTACGTCCCCTCTTGGACGGGAGAATACGGCTCGCGCTGCAACAATTGGTGCGCCTGGATATGCGCCAACGTTCTGTTCACCGCCGCACTTATCGAGGAGCGCGACGGTGTTCGCGAGCAGATAGTCGTAAGGGCTATGAAATACCTTGACAACTACACCGAAGGTCTGCCGGAGGACGGCGGCTGCGACGAGGGTCCCGGATATTGGGGCGCGGCGGCAGGCTCGTACTTCGACGCCGCCGAGACGGTATACGAGCTGACGCGCGGAGAAATAGACGTATTCGGACACCCGCATTTACGGAATATGTGCGAGTACATATCCAAGATGAATGTCGACGATAACAAGTTCGTCAACTTCGCCGACTGCTCACCCGAGATGTATCCCAATGGATTTATGATAACGAGAATGGGAGAGCGCTGTGGCTCGAAATCGCTGATCGCATTTGGGAAAATGATGGCGGTGAAATGTTCTCCAAAGCCCATGTACAGACATACCGCGCTCGCACTGCGCAGCCTTATGATGCCCATCCCAAAGGACGCAAAGACAACTAAGGCGGATAGATTCGTGTGGATGCCCGCGCTGAAGGTTATGGTAGCCAGAGAGTCCGAGGACACCTCGCGCGGCATGTTCCTTGCCATGAAGGGCGGCCACAACCAGGAGTCGCACAACCACAATGACGTCGGCAGCTACGTGATCTATCACGACGGAAAGCCCGTGGTAATAGACGCAGGCTCCTGCACCTACACGCGCGACACCTTCGGTAAGAACAGATACACTATCTGGTGTATGCAGTCGCATTACCACAATCTCCCCGCCTTTGACGGTATGGGAGAGCTTCAGGGTAAAAATCACTGCTCTACGCGCGAGATATACGACGAGGCTACAGGCACACTCACCCTCGGGCTTGAGGAGGCTTACGACGAGGCGGCAGGAGTGATTTCTTACACCCGCAGCGGCTCTCTTAGCGGTGCTACCGTTACCGTAGAAGAGCGTATCGCCCTTGACCGTGAGCGCGAGATAGACTTCCGTCTTATGACGCACAGAGCGCCAAAGGAGATAGAAGCGGGAAGGCTGCTCTTAGCCGAGGATATTCTCCTCGTGTACGATACGGCACTTGAGTACACCCTCGAGGCGTTCACCCCCGACAACCAGGATACGATGAAAAGGTGGGGCACCCCCGAGCTGTACCGTATGCACTTCAAAGCTATCGCAAAAGAATATAACGGAAAATTCATTTATAAAAAGCTTTAATTTGATAACATTCATTTACAAAACGATCGATTTACTAAACGGAGCGATAAATTATGAAGATTTTCAAGGAGTGCGGGATAAGCTCCGCAGGAAAGGTTCTCACTCACGGTGAGTTTATGAGGCGCTCGGGCTGGCAGAGCTTAAATATAGCACCCGATAAGGCGGAGGCAATAATAGCCAAGGCGGAGGAATATCTCGAGGAGCCTATTCCCTTTATCACCCTCTCCATGTACCGCGACTTTTTCGTGTCGGGTAGCCGCGATGCGTTCGTGAAGCCGCATATGAAGCGCAGAGAGATGCTAGCGCATTTCACGCTCGCCGAGCATTACGAGGGACAGGGTCGCTTTATCTCGAAGCTTGTCGACGTGCTTTGGGCAATACTTGAGGAAACGACCTGGGTTATCCCCGCGCACAGAGGACACAACCCGACTGCAGACAAGGGCGAGTACCCTCCCGTATACAACGAAACCGACCTCCACGGAGTTGACCTCTACGCCGCTAACACCGGTGCGGCTCTTGCGTTCACCCTGCTCTATATGAGCGATAAGCTTGCCGAGATGTCACCCATACTCGTCGAGCGCACGGAGTACGAGCTTGAGAAGCGTATTATCAGACCCTTCCTCTCCCACCACCACAGCTGGTCGGGCGAATACGGCGGAAAAACGAATAACTGGGTAACGCACGTAGTCGAGTGCGTTCTGTTCGTTGGCGCGGTAGCCGAAAAGCGCCAGCACGCGCGTGAAAGGCTTGTCAGCCGCTCCATGGCATATCTTGATAACTACACCAAATGGATGCCGGAAGACGGCGGATGCGACGAGGGTCCCGGATATTGGAGCGGTGCTGCGGCGTCGTACTTCGTCGCCCTCGAGGAGCTTTACGACATGACAGGCGGAGAAGTCGACGTATTCAAGCAGCCGCTTGTGCGTGCTATGGGCGAGTACATCTACAAGTTCAATATCAACGGCGAGAAGTTTATCAACTTTGCAGACTGCTCCCCGAACGTACACCCGAACGGATACCTTATCGCGAGATACGGCGAGAGATGCGGCTCGGAGGGCATGGTAGCGTTCGGCAAAATGCTGATGAAAAACCCCTATTCCTTCCACCACAGCCACGCATACAGAATGATAAGGGATCTCCCGATACCGAAGCCCGAGGACGCCGCAGTCACAAAGGCAGACAGATTCGTATGGTTCCCCGACCTTAAGGTTCTTGTAGCGAGAGAGTCCGAGGATACCTCTCGCGGTATGTTCCTTGCAATCAAGGGCGGGCACAACCGTCAGTCGCACAACCACAACGACGTCGGCTCCTACATAATCTATAAGGACGGCAAGCCGGTCGTTATCGATCCAGGCAACACTACCTACGTCAAGGATACCTTCGGACCTAAGAGATACACTATCTGGTGCATGCAATCCCACTATCACAATCTCCCTGCCTTCGACGGTATCGGCGAGCCTAACGGTCAGGTGTACGCGTCCTCGCGCGAGTGCTATGACGAGGATACCCACACACTCTCCCTCGGGCTTGAAAACGCATACGCCGCCGAGGCCGGTGTTGTTGAATACACGAGATGCGCCAATCTTGACGGCTCCGTGGTGACGGTATCCGAGGATATCACCCTTGATGCCGAGCGCGAGATAGACTTCCGTCTTATGACACACAGAGTGCCCGAAAAGATAGATGACGGCAGACTCCTGCTTGCCGAGGGCGTAACACTCGAGTATGATAAGTCACTCAGCTACGAGCTTGAGGAATTCGACCCCGTCGGCAACTGCTCGCAGGCAAAGTGGGGCACCGACGTTCTTTACCGCATGCACTTCACAAAGCGCGCAAAAGAGCTTAAATGCAAGTTTATATTCAGGTAATGTGAATAAAACAGTACAAAAACAAGGGAATTGCATTCGCAATTCCCTTGTTTTTTATCACGGCGGAGCCGTGCATATCATCAGCCCTTGGGATGTATATCATCAATCCGCGAGCGGATTGCATATCATCCGCTTGAAAAGCGGCATATCATCACGCCCTCGGCGTGCATGGAATCGACGCACAGCGTTGTATGGCATCAGCCCAACAGGCTGCATGTAATCCGCCGCAGATTGTATATCATCACAGCTCCGCTGTGTATCTACTCTTCCGGCGTCACAAATCTTGCCCTACCCTCGGTAATAGCCCTTATATAATCCTCCGCGCTCTCGATGCGCTCCTCGGTAAGAATATATGCGCGCGCCTCGTCGCCACGCATATGCACGTCGGAGCCAACGGTCATAATAAGTCCATGCTCACTAGCCGTAGCGAGAGCCTCGTCATTGTAGTTGGTATGCCTTGGGTGCGCGTTGAAAATCTCAACTCCGTCTACCCATTCGGGAGTAGGATAGCACTTATGCCCCCTGTGCGGGTGCGCCTGAATTACGGTAGCGCCCCTCTCCTTCGCATATTTGTAGAACTCCTCGATAGAATAGTGATTAAGGTCGGGATACCCGAGAAGAAAATCGCGGTCAATACAGTAAACGAGATAATCGTTACAGTTTCCCACCGGCTGCTTAAAGCATATCTCGGCGCCGAACAGCACGCAGATACCGAGCCTCTCGCCCTCTTCCTTCGCAGCGAGATATCCTCTCATATAGCGGTCAACCTTCTCCTCCCAGCCGCCAATCTCACCCCAGGAGTTGATAGAAGCCGAATTTATATGCTCGGTGATAAACACCGTGTCAAAGCCCGCCTTGGCATAAAGCCTTATCACCTCTTTCGCGGATATCTGTCCGCACTTGCTTACGTCCGACGTATGGATGTGCGCCTCGGTCTTGAACATCGTAAAACACCTCCGACCATCTCACTGCACTTGCACGTGTATTATACCACACCTCTCGCCAAAAGTAAACACACTACCCCAAAAACAACAAAAAAATAACTGTTTACAACGTCATTTCCGTATGTTATAATTGTTTTATTCCTACACATTTTATAGAATGGATAAATTATGGAAAACAAATTAACAAAGAAATACGGCCTCTTTACCGCAATATGTATGGTCGTCGGTATCGTTATAGGCTCGGGAATATTCTTTAAGGCACAGGACGTGCTTAAGGCCACCGCGGGTGATGCGATTATGGGTGTGCTTGCCTGGGCTATCGGCGGCGCGATAATGGCTGTGCTGGCTGTGACCTTCGGTATTATGGCAACGAAATACGAGAAGGTGGGCGGAATTGTCGACTACGCCGAGGCAACCTGCGGCAAGACCTACGCCTACTTCCTCGGTTGGTTCGTAGCGGTGATATACTACCCCGCGATGACCGCCGTGCTTGCATGGGTCTCCGCAAGATATACCCTCGTTGCGCTCGGATATTTTGATGCACCGACAGCACACCTTCCCGGTGAGGGACTTGTCAGCGCATTCGACTCCCCCGAATGTATGGTGCTTGCCGCGCTCTATCTTATCATAATCTACTTTATGAATGCGGTTGCTCCGAGTCTCTCGGGTAAGTTCCAGGTTTCCGCCACCGTAATCAAGCTCATACCGATCGTCTCTATTGCAATAGTAGGTACAATTATCGGTCTTGTAAGCGGCAATCTTGTCGAGAACGTGGGCTTTGCCACGGGTGCTGCCGGCAGCGAATTTGCGGGTGGCAAAACGGTTGGCGAGGGCAGCCTTTTCACGGCAATATGCTGCACTGTATTTGCGTTTGAGGGCTGGATAATAGCCACCTCAATAAATGCCGAAATAAAGGACGCTAAGAAAAATCTCCCCATAGCCCTCGGTCTCGGCGCGGCAATTATAGCCGGCGCATATATTCTCTATTACGTGGGAATTCTCGGACTTACCGATATGAACACCCTCGGTACGGAAGGCACCTCAGCCGCATACAGCGCTGCATTCGGTACCGTCGGCGCCGCCATAATCAACGTGCTTGTCATCGTATCCTGCCTCGGCACCCTTAACGGACTTATGCTCGGCTGCACGCGCGGCTTCTACGCGCTTGCCGCAAGAGGCGAGGGCATCGCCCCCGACACCCTCGGTCAGGTCGATAAGAAGACCAATATGCCTCACAACTCCGCCACCCTTGCGCTGCTCATTTGCGTTCTGTGGCTGGCGTACTTTACAGGCAGTCAGTTCTTCGGCTGGTTCGGCGAATACGCCTTCGACTCCTCGGAGCTGCCCGTCGTCACGGTATATCCTATGTACATTCCCATCATCATAGCCTTCGCGAAGAAGTCGAAGGAGCTTCACCCCGTGAAGCGCTTTGTTCTTCCCGTGCTATCGACCATAGGCGCAGGCATCGTAGTTGCGGCATCTATCGTCAGCCACGGAATAGAGAACGTATGGTATCTCATTTTCTTCACCGCCCTTATGGGCATCGGCGCGCTCTTCTACCCCTGGGGCGGAAGCAGGTCACCCATGGACAAGCTTCTCGCAAAGCTCACGCCAAGGGCAAAGCATAGCTCTCCCGCGGAGGAAAACACAGCGAAGTAACGGAAATAATAAAAGAGCAGACAGCAAGACGAAATCTTGTATGTTTGCTCTTCCATTTTTTCGTTTTAGTTTAGAGTTATGAGATTCGCTGCGCTCATCGTGATGATTTTGCTAACGCAAAAGTTATACTCCTATGTGGCATAAGTGCGCTTTGCGTCCTTGGTGCTTCGCACCTTTGCTCACCTTGCGGTGAGCTGCCACGGAGCAAATGCGAGACACCCACTCCGTTGGGGGTGTCAACGCTAGCACTCGTTCGCTTGCAAGCGAGCTTGCAGACTCTCTTCGTTTGATTATGATATGATTGCTACTTACAACGCGACGAAGTCGCTCATAACTTGGCGAAGC
>CAYZZJ010000015.1:0-22554 GCA_964482885.1 uncultured Ruminococcus sp.
ATATTTCACCCCATAATTAAGGTGCGTCGTTATGACGCACCTTTTTGTTAGCGTTTTTGAGAAAGTGCGGCATCAGCGCTCTTCACTAAGAATCTTCCGTTTTCATGCTCAACTCTAATATCAGAAGAGCCTCGGTTGACAGCCAGGAACTCCGCCACCTCGACCTCAATCTTTGCTGCTATATAACGAAGAATCGCACGCGCGCCCATTCCGGCGCTTGCGCCCTTTTGTGCAATCAGAAGGGGCAGATCATCCGAAAACGACATTCTTACTCCACACCCAGCCGCGGAATCGCATATCTCTATCAGCCTGCATTCTGCAATTTCCGACATCGTCTTCTCGTTAAGCGAATTGAATTTAATTATCTCATCAAATCTATTCACAAATTCGTTTGAGAAATACGCAGAAAGATCCTTTGCGCATGGCGTAGACTCGTTTCCCTCATCCACAAAGCCAACCCTCGCATGTGATAGAGCGGATTTCGACATTACGTTTGACGTCATAATTACAACAGTATTGCGGAAATTGATTCTGCGACCCGAGGAATCGGTCAGAAAGCCGTAATCTGCAATCTGCAAAAACAGATTTTGCACCTCACGATCTGCCTTTTCAATCTCATCAAACAATATAAGCGAATGCGGTTTTTTACGCACCTGCTCGGTTAGCGCGCCGCCGTTATCATACCCTGCATATCCGGGAGGAGCGCCTATAAGCTTGGAAACAGCATGCTTTTCTGAATACTCAGACATATCGAGGCGTATAAAAGCGCCCTTCTTATGGAAAAGCTCCTCAGCTATGGCTGAAGCCAATGCGGTTTTTCCAACGCCGCTTTCTCCGAGAAAGAGCAGGGTAGCTCTCGGACGATCCTCCTTAGAAAACCCCGCATCTGCACGCCGTATAGCATTAACAGCTTTTCGTATAGCCTCTTTTTGACCAAGAACTCTACGAGTGAGGCGTGATACAATCTCTTCATAATCAAGCACGCTTCGCACCTTAGAAATATCAACACCGCTTATTTCGGATATTATATATTTTACGTCATCGGTTGTTACCGTAGGATATATAGGATATGCATCTCCATCAGTAGCTATACACAAGCTCTCGCTCTCCTTTTCCTTTATCGAAGCCGCCAGTTCAAAATCTCGCATCAAAACCGCTTTTTCTTTTTCGCTTAAAATCTGCCCTTCTTTATAATTGTATTTTATAGTTTTATCAAAATTTGCGCCTTTACCCGACGCAACGTAAGCACATACCTCATCCATCACGTCTATAGCCTTATCGGGAAGGTATCTATCGGTTATAAATCGCATGGAAAGCTCGATACACTCACGCACTACGTCTTCACTGAGCACGACCCCATGATACTCCTCATATCGTCCCTTTATGCCCATCAGCATCTCGAGCGTTCTGTCTTTATCCGGCTCCTCAACAAAAATCGGCTGAAACCTTCTTTCAAGTGCAGGATCCTTTTCAATATATCTGCGATACTCGTCAAAAGTCGTCGCTCCTATTACCTGTAGTTCGCCCCTTGAAAGCTGCGGCTTCAGAATATTCGATGCGTCTATTGCCCCCTCGGCGGCGCCCGCACCTACAATTGTGTGTATCTCGTCTATAAACAAGATTACACATCTGTCACGCGTTGCCTCTTTAACTATATTTTTGATCCTCTCCTCAAAATCGCCGCGGTACTTTGCGCCCGCGACCATGGACGTCAAGTCTACGCTGATTATAGTCTTTCCCTTTAAGAACGTCGGTACGTCACCGCTTGCAATCCGCGATGCAAGCCCCTCGACAATAGCGCTTTTTCCAACTCCCGCCTCACCTATAAGGCAGGGGTTGTTTTTATTTTTACGCCCAAGAACACGTATCACCCGTTCGGTTTCACGATCTCGTCCCACAACCGGGTCAAACTTATTCATAGCAGCCAGCTCGGTAAAATTTTTACCGTACTGTCTCAGAAACGTCCCCTCGGCAGAACGCGCCATGGCTTCCTGAGATCTGCTTTTCAGAAGTGTCGTTATCTCATCTCTGATAGCGTTAACGTTTGTACCGATTGCTTTTAACAGCTTCAGAGCTACACACTCCCTCTCGTCAAGAATGCATAAAAGTATGTGCTCCGTTCCTATAACTCGCGAGCCATACCTGGTAGCCGCCGAGTTGGAAAGCTCAAGTATCCTTCTGCATCTCGGTGTCATATCATCTGCCGTAACAGAGCTTTCCACCCCCGTGCCCGAGTATTCACGCATTATCCTCTCGTATTCCGCAGCACCGACCTTGTGCTTATTCAGAATACGAAGCGCCTCGCACGTATCCGTATTCAAAAGGCTGAGCAGCAAATGCTCGCTGCCAATGTAAGTATGCCCGAGAGTCCGCGCTATACGCGCACATTCTGAAAGCGCGTGTGTGGCTTTTTCGGTAAATCTTTCGTTCAATATAGCATCTCCTCATACATTTATGACGCTATTATACCCATTTACGCTTGTATATTTCCGTTATTCGTAGCCTCAGCGTGCAAATATTTCGCGCTTTAGCCTTGTGTAAAACAATTCGTCCACCGAATCCCCGGCTGCCATATTAAAAATCTCGCGCAGTCTGGATACCCCGGCGGCTGTCGCCTCGCTATATATTGAGCCTCGCGGCGAGGTTCTTTCATAGATGTAATTATCCAATGCTCCGGCTACATATACGTTTATCATTTTAACGTCGTTGCCAAAATCACCTCTTACATACGGAAATTCGGTTATAAAAGCATCATTCCTCAAGGCTTCTGCGGCTTGAGCGTCAAAATAAGCAGTTCTCAGAAGAATAAAGGTATTGTAATTCACCCTTCCGTCAACGGTAATTCCGTTATTCGACTGAAAGGCTTTAAGCGCAGCGCTTGTTGCATTATCGAATTTTCCGCTTTGTGTGACGCCGAGATAGCGCTGTATAACCTTAATCGCTCCGTTTTTATCTCTTATATGATACATTATTCCTCCTACGGAATGTCATATCCCGGGAACTGATCCTCGCGAACTATACTTCCGACGTATAGATCGTCATATACGTTGGTGATGGCATTCCAGGTCTGAGCAGACACCCTCTCGAGGTCGCCGGGTATATTAAACAGCGTTTTGAACGCACTTACGGCTGCTGCGGTTGTAGGTCCGTAAACTCCGTCAACGCTTATTCTGGGAATTTCCTCATAAACGGTGCTTATATAGTTGAGATATCCTTGTAAGGCACGAACGTCGTCTCCCTCGCTCCCGATTCTTAAAACGCGCCCGGGGAAGGGAAGAATAAGCCCCTCCTCATACTCATACGGTATACCTTGGAGGATTCCGAAATAGGTTGTCTCAATGCTGTTCCACGTCCTCTCGTCCACAACGCCGGTTTCTGGCAACCCGTAGGACCTCTGGTATGAGGTAACCGAATCGCGCGTTAAAGGTCCGAAGGCCCCGTCTGCCGAAATCCCTAGAACGCTTGGTATAAAGAGTGCGATGTACGCAAGATAGTATTGAAGCGTAAATACGCCGGGTCCGCTGTCTCCCTCGGACAGCGCACTTTCGTACACCGTGCTTAATTCGGACACCGATATTCCCTCTGAGGACAGCGAGCTTAGTTGCTTAACAGCACCGTATATCGCGTTCACTCTGTTCCAGGTCGCAGGTCCTACTATCCCATCTGCGGTAAGACTGAACACCTCTTGAAATTTCCTTACTGCGTCCGAGGTTGACGTATCGAAAAAGCCGTCTGCCGGAAATATTTTCGGTATGCCGGGATAGTTCGCGGAAATTCTGTTCAGCCTGGTCTGAAGTATCTCTACGGCAGGACCGGTATCCCCCTCTGAAAGTGGGTATTCCGGGGATATTTGCACCTCTCCTGCAGTAGGTACGTTACGTATAATTTCGACGTCGGAGCCGTAAGACCGCTCGATTATTTCTTCATAACCGAGACCGCGCTCGGCAAGCTCAACGCTTTCCCATTGCTTAAGCCCCTCGCAATTCACCTCAACGCCGTCGCAAAACTGCGCAAACAGCGGCTCGATATTCCCCTCTCGCCGCAGGTAGCTGTCATACAGCTCGTCGACAATCTCCGATACGCTATCAAAAATATCACGCTGATATACATACGTCTGGTCGTATGCCGGTGAGTTTGTGATGTCAAAATCATAGCCGCGCCTGCGATAAAAGTTGGTGTAAACGCGGTTAAGCGCCACAGATGCCTGAGCAAGCACATTTGCCTTTATTGCTTCCTCGGGCCAGGTGGGGTATATTTCGCTCGACGCTACGTTTTTTATGTAATCCGCAAAGGTTTCGGTAACATTCATAGCGGGCGAATCCGGCGCTCCGAGATGAATAACTATATTTTCTGGTATCGTTGGATAAGTTGGCATTTGCTCTCCTTTATTCGAGATTTGGATTTTCGGGCGAGGAAGCATCAAGAGTATCCACAGGCGCTCCCGCCCCGACCGTAAGTATCATGTTAACCGGCACAACAGTAGTCACACCATCAAAGACCGCCACGCTTTCAACGTGCTTCGTATAATATCCGTCCTTAATCACCTCAATATCATACAGAGCATACGGACGCTCCTTGGCTCCCGGAGAAAGCGAATACTCCACGGCGGGAGCGGGAAGTGAAATGACCGGCGTCACCCCGCTTTCATCCGTGAGTAAAGAATACTCGATTCCACGACTTTCCTCATCTGTGCTTCTGATTCTGACAAGGGCATCCTCAACGGGCAATGCCCCACCTGCAAGATAGCTTCTCACAACAAGCTTACCTGTTCCGCTGTAATTCACGGCACCTCCATAAAATCCCTTCGGCATCGCAAAGTCGCACACCGAAGGGTTTGCTACTCACAATATATGCAGCTTTTGGCGCTTTTGGTATTGACATTTTTCTCCCTAAAATATATAATATTATCGTACTTGACTTATTTCGACCTTTCAGGCGCGCCCTCGGGGATGTCGCTGACAGCTCGCGGTCGGTACACGCTTATTAGGCGTTGACAATATAAAAGATTTACGGAGTGTGCAAAATGAAAGATTCACTGTATGGAGAGCTTAGCGTCATCGGCATGCGTGGCTGTGAGGATTTCACAAGCCAGGTAGACTTCTACCTCAAGGAGTGGCGCCGCCACGATAACGACGGTACGTTCGTCGTTAACGCGAATTGCCCGAGATTCGGCAGCGGAGAAGCGAAGGGAACTATCTCTCACTCGCTCAGAGGTAACGACGTTTACATTATCACAGACGTCTTCAACCACGGTGTAACCTATAATATGTACGGCACGACCGTGCCAATGAGCCCCGACGATCACTTCCAGGATCTTAAGAGAGTTATCGGAGCGATCGGTGGAAAGGCTCGCCGTATCAGCGTCATTATGCCTATGCTTTACGAGGGCAGACAGCATAAGCGCTCAGGCAGAGAGTCGCTCGACTGTGCGCTCGCGCTCCAAGAGCTTGTAAACATGGGTATCACGAACCTCATAACCTTCGATGCACACGATCCCAGAGTTCAGAATGCAATCCCTCTCTCGGGATTCGAGGACGTTCGTTCGGCGTACCAGATGATCAAGGCACTATTCCGTGAATTTCCCGATATTGATATAGATCCTGAAAAGACCATGATCGTATCCCCCGATGAGGGCGGTATGGGCAAGTGCGTATACTACTCATCGGTTATGGGTATAGACCTTGGTATGTTCTACAAGCGCCGCGACTATTCGGTTATCGTAAACGGCAAGAACCCCATCGTTGCACACGAGTATCTCGGCCGTGACGTTGCCGGTAAGGACGTCATTATCGTAGACGATATGATCTCCTCCGGCGAGTCCGTAATAGACGTTGCAAAGCAGCTTAAGGACAAGGGTGCCAACCGTATTATCGTGTTCACCACCTTCGGTCTTTTCTGTAACGGTCTTGAAAACATGGACAAGGCATACGAGGAAGGCATCATAACGAGAATATTCACTACTAACCTCATTTACAGGACACCCGAGCTTCTTGCAAGACCCTGGTACTCCGAGGTTAATATGTGTAAGTACGTAGCGTATATCATCGACACTCTCAACCACGATCAGACCATAAGCCATCTTCTCGATCAGTCGAAGAAGATACATGCAGTGCTTGATAAGCACAAAAAAGCAAATAAGTGATTTTACTATGCAGGGATTGACTTACAGGCGGATCCATGCATTATAGGTGAATTATGAGAATAACGCTTGAATCCGATTACGCACTGAGGATAATAACCGCCTTAGCAGAGCACAATGAGCTTATAGATGCGGGTACGCTCTCTCAGGACACGCAGGTCACCCAGCGTTTTACCTTAAAGATATTACACAAGCTGGTGCAGGGCGATTTCGTTACCTCTCAAAAGGGCGCGAAGGGCGGGTACAAGCTGAAAAAGTCGCCCTCGGAGATCACGCTCAAGAGCGTTATAGAGCTGATAGACGGTCCGATAGGGATTGTCAGATGTCTAGGTAACGAGGAGGGCTGCGCTCTGAATACCGACAAGACGGCGTGCATATATCATCATATATTTGACAGAATCAGCTTTGAGGTGGCTGCGAAGCTCAATGCTATCACGATAGCCGATATTCTTGCACAAAAGATAAATCTTTAAGGAGTCAATATGCTTAAAATACTTTCCTTTCCCGGACTGGGTATAGGCGAATTCGAGGTTAATAGCGTTGCATTCTCGGTTTTTGGTATTTCAATAGCCTGGTACGCGCTCATCATAACCTTCGGTCTTGTCCTTGCCATCGTTTACACCATGTATCGCGCGAAACAAATCGGCATAAAATACGAGGAGATAATAGACTTTGCGATCTTCGTCGTTCCGTTCGGTATTTTAGGTGCGAGGATTTATTACGTGCTTTGCGAGCTTGACCGATACAAGAGCTTTTGGGAAATATTCGATATCCGCAGCGGCGGTCTTGCGATATACGGCGGTATAATAGCAGGAGCGATAACCGTTTTTGTGGTTTGCAGGGTCAAGAAGATTTCCTTCCCGGCGTTCGGCGACTGTATAGTCCCCGGACTCATTATGGCGCAGTCGATAGGCCGCTGGGGCAACTTCATGAACGTCGAGGCGTTCGGTAGCGTGACCGACGCGCCCTGGCGTATGTGCAGCCCGAGCGTCGCAAGCTACCTCGCTAACAACGTTGGTATTGATGCCGAAACGTACAGCGCCATTCTCGACGGATCGCTCGGCGTCCACCCCACCTTCTTCTACGAATCCTTCTGGAATCTTATCGGATTCATAGCAATCAACTTCTTCTATAAACACAAGAAATACGACGGTCAGATAATTCTGCTTGTCTTCGGCTGGTACGGTCTCGGAAGAGCGTGGATCGAGGGGCTTAGAACTGACTCTCTTTATATCCCCGGCACAGCACTGCGCGTATCGCAGGTGCTTGCACTTCTTATATTCGTCGCTTGTCTTGGTATGCTTATTTACTTTGCAATAAAGCCTCCGAAGGGTGAAAAGTACTTTATGAAGCCCGCAGTCGCAGAGGGCAAGGATAATGCAACTGCCGCAAACGAAGAGTGTGGCGACATCACCCCTGGCAGCGTTAAAAGCGAAGCTGACAATAGTAAAAAGGATTAAAAGAATTTCGGTATACCGTATCACAGGTACGGCACAAGGAACGCTATGGCAAACATAATTGACGGCAAGCTGGTTTCTTCGGCTCTGCGCAAGCAGATCAAGTCGGAGGTCGGCGCTTTTACAGAAAATTATAAAATAACCCCCGCACTCGCGGTTATTCTTGTTGGCAACAACCCCGCCTCTCGCGTGTACGTGAGTAACAAACACAAGGCATGCCTCGAAGCAGGTATACGGTCAATACAGATCGAGCTTCCCTCGGATACCACGGAGGAGGAGCTGCTCGCCAAGATAGAAGCACTTAACACCGATAATGGCGTTCACGGAATTCTCGTACAGCTTCCTCTGCCCTCACACATATCCGAGGACAGAATTATAAACGCCATCTCGCCCGATAAGGACGTCGATGCGTTTCACCCGATAAACGTAGGAAGGATTGTAACGGGAGAATATGATTTTCTTCCTTGCACGCCCTCGGGCATAATGTCGCTTTTTGATTATTACGGTGTAGAGATATGTGGCAAGAACTGCGTAGTGATAGGCAGGAGCAACATTGTCGGTAAGCCTATGTCACTCCTTCTGCTCGAGCGCAACGGCACTGTCACCGTAGCACATTCCAAAACGAAGAATCTTTCCGCGGTCGCAAAAGAGGCGGATATACTCGTAGTAGCGGTTGGAAAGCCAAAGCTCATAACGGCTGATTACGTCAAAAGCGGTGCCGTTGTCGTCGACGTTGGAATTAACCGCTTGCCCGACGGAAGCCTTGTCGGCGACGTAGATTTCGAGAGTGTATCGGAAAAGGCGGCGCTTATCACACCCGTTCCCGGCGGGGTTGGTCCTATGACTATAACCACGCTTTTGCGCAACACATTAAAGGCGGCGGAAAAGACGGTAAGGTAATTAAAAATAAAAATAAAAATTAGAAAAAAGCGGTAAGGCTATTGACAAATTTTTGTTTTTGTTATATAATATTTTAGTACTTATGTAAATAAGTCTCTTTGCAAAGCGAAGGGAGGGAAAATAGTAATGGCAGAGATTAGAGTAAAAGAGAATGAAACTCTCGATAGTGCACTTCGTCGTTTTAAGAGACAGTGCCAGAAGTCCGGCGTTCTTACCGAGCTTCGTAAGAGAGAGCATTATGAGAAGCCCAGCGTTAAGAGAAAGAAGAAGTCTGAGGCTGCTAGAAAGCGTAAGTATAAGTAATTTTACTTAATGCAAAGAAAAAGGATACGGATGTCCGTATCCTTTTTCTTTTATTTTCTTTTTGTGGATATATCTTTTTGTTGTGCTTTGCTCCCCTCGTGAAATAATATAAATACGAGGTGAATATGAAAAAAAGATTTTTGAAATTTTTATCGGTTTGTTGCATAGTATGCGGTGTCTTTACAACGTCGGTGCAGGCGGCGGGGGGCGAAGGCTGGTATCTGATAAAGCACAAAGGCGCTGCGCCGAATTTTCCGAAGAACGCCGAGTTTCTAAGGGAGCATTCCTGCTACTTCATAGATGAAGAAGCAAGCAAGCACGGGGAGCGTGTGCTATATCTTACCTTCGATGCCGGATATGAAAACGGAAATATAGCGCGCATAATGAACGTCCTTAGGGGCGAGGGTGTGCCCGCCGCATTCTTTATTCTTTCCAATCTTATAAATAAAAACGGAGAGCTGGTAAAGCGTATGTTCGAGGAGGGGCACACCGTGTGCAATCACACCTCGAATCATAAAAATCTCACAAAAATGAGCGAGAGTGAGGCAAGGGAAAACCTGGAAGCACTTGAGAGCCTTTGCTACGAAAAGACGGGATACACAATGCCTAAATATTTCAGATATCCCGAGGGGTATTACAGCAGGGATACAGCTTTGCTTCTCGAGGAATTGGGTTATAAAACCTTTTTCTGGAGCATGGCATATGCCGATTGGGATAACGGAAGGCAACCAAGCCCCGACACCGCCATAGATCAGCTTATGGCGCAGACGCACCCCGGCGCCGTAATACTCCTGCACCCGACGTCAAAGACCAATGCCGATATATTGCCGACGCTTATAGAGCGCTGGCGTGAGATGGGATATGAATTCGGCTCTCTCGACGACTTAGTCGATCGCTGCAAATAGAAAGAGGCACACCGCATCTGTTGGTGTGCCTCGGTTGTTTTTTATTCGCCGCGTGCTGCCTTAATTTCCTCAAGACGCTCAAGCTCGGTAACGTCATCTCTCATAACGATCTCGTCATCGGAGAATTCATCCGGGAACTCCTCGGGATGCTCCGCCTTATAAGGATCTATCATAACGTCCTTAATCTTAAAGTAAGCAGCATATACCTTCATATAAGCAAAGGATGAGAAGAGAATCGCGAGGGGTGCGGCAACGCCGAGTGGCATAAGAATACCTCCAAGACCGAAGAGGAAGAATATCTCAAACGCAACGCATACGAGTATACCGAGAAGCGCCACGACATTCCTCTTGAAGCCGAGAAGCGCAAATATCATAGAGTTCTTGATAATCTTGAAGAGCGAGAGCTTAAAGGTAACCATCTGAACGTAGATGTAATAGCGCATGAAGAAATAAAGTATCAGAATAACCACGTTCATCCACAGCATAGTAGACTCAAAGAAGTTCTGATCCGAAATCATCATATTGTAGATGTTGAAGATCAGAATGGCGTTAACAGCCACGTCTATTATACCGAAGGGGAGTGCCTGCTTCCAGTTACGCTTGATAGCGTACCAGAAATCGTGCCAGGTGAATACCGGCTCGCCCATAGCAATATTACGGAGAATGTACGCCGTGCCTACGTTAACAAGACCGAAGGTGAAAATGAAGAGCGCGCCAACACCGTAAAGAACGTATGTGAGAACGGTAGGTACCGTTATTTGATTCTGTATGCCCGCAAGAGCGTATATCGTCATACCAAACGGGGTTGCAGCCTCGGCATTGAAAAAGGGGACAAGGCTCTGGAACAGATCGTACATGGGCATGTATGTTTCAGCCTTAGTATATCCGAGGAATGCCATAATCAAGAATATGACGGGAAAGTTGCCAAGCACCATAAAGATGTTGGCATAGAGTATTTTGTCAAAATTTTCTTTATATGAGATGAAGAAGCGTTTAAGACCCGTGCCGGTATCCGCAGAGCGCTTACTGATTCCGGGGCCTTCCTTCTGAAAATCAAAGATCCTTGAGAAGAAGCCCTTCTTACCGTTTTTATCAGCCATAGCAATACCTTTCTGACGTTATGGATATATGATAGCACAAACGGCGAAGAAAAACAATTATTTTGCGAAAACTTTTATAAATAATTAAAATTTGGTAACCGCTCGGTAAAAACGAAAACGTGATATGCGGCATAGCCAATGAATGCTCGGCATAGAATTATAAAAAACACTATGGGGGTACTTATGCTTAAGAAAATGCTTTGCGGAATTTTATGCGCCATAATGATTACAGTCGCTATACCTGCGCAAACAATTTTCGCATCAGATTTAGAAGAAAATATAAAAGATGGGTTAAATAACGAGGCAGAACTTGGAAATACAACGGTTGGAGGAATTAGCGTAAACGCCGAAAGTGCCGTTTTAATGGACGCAAAAACAGGCACGGTTCTGTTCGCAAAATCAGCTAACACACCACTCGCGCCCGCATCGGTAACAAAGGTTATGACCCTTCTTCTCGTCGCTGAGGCGCTTGAGGGCGGAGGTATTACGCTCGATAAAAAGGTTCGCGTCAGCGAAAGTGCCGCATCTATGGGTGGCAGTCAGATATTCTTGAAGGAGGGCGAGGAGTTCACGGTTGAGGAGCTTTTGAAAAGCACAGTAATAGCCAGCGCAAACGATGCCGCCGTCGCCCTTGCGGAGCTTATAGCAGGCAGCGAACAGGGGTTCGTCGGTATGATGAACAGGCGCGCCAAGGAGCTTAATATGAAAAATACCACCTTTGAAAATGCCACCGGGCTTGACGATACTGTGCAAAATCATCTTACCAGCGCGTATGACATAGCGCTTATGTCGCGCGAGCTTATGAAGCACGATGCGGTGATGAAATATTCCGGCGTATGGCAAGACAGCATACGTAACGGTGAGTTTATTCTGACTAACACAAACCGACTTGTTCGCTATTATTCCGGCTGTACGGGACTTAAAACCGGCTCGACCGACAAGGCGGGCTTCTGTATCTCTGCTACCGCAGAGCGTGACGGAATGGAGCTTATAGCAGTAATAATGGGCGCGCCTACACGCGATGAGCGAAACAGTGCCGCACGAACACTGCTTGACTACGGCTTTGCTAACTACGCCGTATTTTCCGAGCCCGAAACAACGCTTGAGCGCGTGCCCGTAAAGCGCGGGTGCTGTGCCGACGTGGAGGTATATTCAAAGAGCTTCTCGGCACTAATAGGAAGAGAGGACATACGGAGAGTAGAGAAGACTTACAGCATACCGGATAGCATTATCGCTCCGTTTGAAAAGGGGGCGAAAATCGGCGAGGTCATTTACCGTATAGGTGACCGAGAGCTTGGGCGGGCGGATATATGCACCGCCGAGGAATGCCGTGCGCTCAGCCTCTTTGACGTATTTTTGCTGATGCTTTCTGCCCATTTTGTCAAATAAGGCTGTAAATTATTAATTATTAACGCACTTTCCATTCGTTTTTACTTGAAATGCTCATAAAACTGTTGTATAATTTAATCATAAGCTTGCGCCCATTCTACGGCGCGAGATCAAATCAACATTCGGAGGATTTTATGAGCATTAAAATCAATGATAGATTCCTGCGCGACTTCGTTTCAGATAAGGAGATTTCGGATATGTCCGAGCGCGTGCTGGCGGCTCAGGATACCCTTGTTAAGGGCAGCGGACGCGGCAACGACTTTATCGGCTGGGTTAATCTGCCCGAGAAATATGACAGGGAAGAGTTTGCGCGCATAAAGGTTGCCGCAGAGAAGATCAAGAAATCCTGCGACGTGCTTGTCGTTATCGGCATTGGCGGCTCTTATCTTGGTGCAAGAGCAGCTATTGAGTTTGTAAAGAGCCCTCTTTACAATAACCTTAAGAAGGATACTCCCGATATATACTTTGCCGGCAACACTATATCCACCACCGCGCTTACCGAGCTTCTCTCTATCTGCGAGGGTAAGGATATCTGCGTTAACGTAATTTCAAAGTCCGGTACTACCACCGAGCCTGCTATTGCATTCCGCGTATTCAAGGATCTTCTTATCAAGAAGTACGGTGAGAGCGGAGCGAGAGAGCGTATATTCGTTACCACCGATAAGGCACGCGGAACGCTTAAGCAGTTCTCAGATGCGGCAGGATACGAGACCTTCGTTGTTCCCGATGACGTAGGCGGCAGATATTCCGTGCTTACGGCCGTAGGTCTTCTTCCTATTGCCTGCGCGGGTATAGATATCGATGCTATGATGTCGGGTGCGGGTGCGGCGCTTCGCGACTGTGCTAATACCAGCATTGAAGAAAATGCAGCTATGCAGTACGCCCTTTACCGCAACGTCCTTCTCGAAAAGGGTCTTTCCACAGAGATACTTGTCGGCTATGAGCCTTATCTCCTTATGCTCAACGAGTGGTGGAAGCAGCTCTACGGCGAGAGCGAGGGTAAGGACCACAAGGGAATATTCCCGGCATCGGTTATATTCTCGACGGACCTTCATTCGCTCGGTCAGTATATCCAAGACGGAAAGAGAAATCTCTTCGAGACGGTTATAAAGGTCAAGAGGTCTACCGAGGACTTCATAATTCCTCACGATGAGGCAAACGTTGACGGGCTTAACTTCATAGGCGGAAAGCCCCTCTCTTACGTTAACGATACCGCTATACTCGCTACGCTTATCGCACATAACGACGGCGGCGTTCCCAACATTGTAATCGAGCTTGAGGATAAATCGGCATACAGCTTCGGCTACCTCGTTTACTTCTTCGAGTATGCATGCGGCGTATCGGGATACACCCTCGGTGTTAACCCCTTCGATCAGCCCGGGGTAGAGGCTTACAAGAAGAACATGTTTGCTCTACTCGGCAAGCCCGGCTACGAAAATATGAAGGGCGAGCTTGAGGCTAGGATCAATCGGGATTAAATTACACAGTAGCTTTAGTAAATATTTTACAAAAAGCGCGCATTATAAAGAAAATTAAGGAAAATCTATTGCAATTTATCTTGATTTATTGTAATATATAATCAAGAAAGAGGTTTTCCCTCAAAATCAAGGAGGATATATCATGATTAAATTATTCATCGGTAGCAAGGGCTCCGGAAAAACAAAGACCCTCATCGAGCTTACCAATTCTGCGGCAGAGTCCACCAAGGGTTCGGTAGTCTGCATCGAAATGGGTGATAAGCTCAGACATGAGATTACATATAAGGCAAGACTTATCGATACTATTGAGTACGGCATCAACGACGCTGAGTCTCTTTACGGCTTCATCGCGGGTATACTCGCCTCCAACAACGATATCACCGACATCTTCGTTGACTCCTCTCTCAAGATCTGCTGCAACGACGTTGCTGCATTTGAGAAGATGCTTCCCAAGCTTGAGGGTATCTGCAAGGACGTTAACCTCGTTATGTCTGCTTCTATCGCAGTTGAGGAGTGCCCCGAGTCCATCAAGGCATACGCCTAAAATCAAAGCAATATTAAAGACCGCGCTGTGCGCGGTCTTTTTGTTTTGTACCCGAAGCCGCCGGGTGACACTGCAGCCACGGATACTGGCATAATTTCTCCTCTTTGCATATCATATTATTAGCCGCGCGATACGGTGCGGACAATTTATAACAATTGTTTATAAATAAGGAGAAATATAATGCAAGATAACAGAAACTCCTCTTGTACTCCGAGCTCGGGTGCAAAGGGAATGGTGTGTATAGATACGACCCGTATTCTCGATGCATGCCGCGACCGCGATTGCTTCGAGGACGAGCGCGTCTACTTAACTGCTTCAGGCGAGGAAATTCTTGCCACCGCGACGAACGTCAGGACAAAATCCGCGAGGATAATCTGGGCGTACGTAGGTGTAAGCGACGTGCCCTTCAACTGCGGATTCTATCAGATAAGCATTCGCTACTACGTGGAGGTTACGTTTGAGGCGTGCGTAGGGATAGGCAGGAGCCAGTGCTTCACCGGTATAGCAACGCTCGAGAAGGACGTTGTGCTGTACGGCGGAGAAGGAAACGTAACCACCTACAGCTCTACCCCTGGCGCCAGCTTCTGCGACCCCTGCAACAGCGGCAACGTAAGCACAAATCTCCCGATTGCCGTTGTGGATACGGTTGAGCCGGTTGTCCTCGGCACCAAGGTTGTAGACCGCTGCTGTACCTGCAGCTGTAGCTGTGAGCCGCTCGATCTTCCCGAGCAGATACAGAGCTGCATATGCGAAAACCTCGTCGACGCGCAAAACGGACTCGAAATACGCGTGTCCTTCGGTCTATTCTCGATAATAAGAATAGTTCGCCCTGCGCAGCTCTTGGTAGAAGCGAGTGATTATTGCGTACCCGATAAGGAATGCAAGCCTGCGGGCTGCGCGGATAACCCCTGCGACGTGTTCAGGGGTATCGCCTTCCCGACCTCAAGGTTTAAGATAACCGCAAATCAGCCCTCTGATCCGCCTCCCAGAGCAGGTGGCTGCGGCTGTAGCAGATAGCACGGTTTTCTTTATACAAAAACAGCCAATACGATCATAGTATTGGCTGTTTTACTTATTTTACCGCATCGGTCTTTTTCCATCTGAAATTGCCCCACACGCCGCTCACGTCATTAAAATACACAAACGTGCTGTCATACTTGCGCGAGAGCTTAATCAGCTCGTTCATCTGATTGATGTTTATGATGGTGATTATCATAGACTTGCTTTCGCCCGTAAACATACCGTGGCAATCAAGAACCGTTGCACCATGCTTAAGATTTGCGAGAATATCCTCTCGGAACTGTTCCGGCTTATTAGTGATTATATGAACCTCGACGGCGCTCCTCGTAGGCTTCAGAACCGCATTCATAGCAAGGTTGAATATCAGCATCTGCACAACTGCCATTATAACACTCTCGATATTTTGATATACAAAGAAGGAGATTGCAATTGTAAAGTAGCAGAATATGGATATGAGAGTTTCTATATTAATATATGGCCGCTTTCTCTGAATACAGGAGGCAATTACATCAACACCACCTGTGCTTGCACCGATTTTAATCATAAGCGCGGTCCTTGCCCCTAACATAATGCCTGACGCGAACACCGAAATCCACGCGTGATTTTCACTGGCGTACTGATACATACCCACGGCCTCCATAAGTATTATGGCAAGCGATGAAACCACGGTAAAGAGCGACGTGTAGATTACGTACCTTTTACTGATAAAAAACCATGCCACGACAAGAAGGGGGACGTTGATCGCGAGAGAAACGTATCCCATATTAAGGCCGGTGAGCTTCTCGGTCATCATTGCTATACCGTCAACACCGCTGGGAGCGAAATTGGCGGGATTTACAAACGTATAGAGCGCTATCGACGATAACAGAGCGGCAACAACCGTCACTACAACGTCAAATGCGATGCGCCAAGCGGAGCTTTTAATAATCATATAAATCCTCTTCTATCTAGTGTGAGTTAATTTGCCGTCCTATTATATCACGATTAAATCCGAATATCAATAATAAAACTATTGCTTAGAAGCATTTTCAAAAAAAGACTTGACAACTTTATCGGACTAAAGTATAATAGTACGTGTTCACTTTAGTGCGGCAAAGTGATAAAACGACAAACAGGAGAATTAAAATGAAAAGAATCATCGCAGCTTTACTTATGGTAGCGTTAGTTATCGCATCGGTTATGTGCTTTGCATCCTGCGGCACGGGAAAGACTATAACTATAGGATATACCGATTATCCCCCCATGAATTATGAAGATGAAAACGGAGAGCTTGTCGGATTTGACACCGAGCTTGCTACCAAGATGTTCGAGGAGCTTGGCTACAAGGTCAGATTCAAGCTTATCGTCTGGGAGAACAGATATTCCGAGCTTAACGGCGGCACCATCGATTGCATCTGGAACGGCTTTACCGCTAACACTGCGGATGATGACGGCGTTGCGAGAAGCGAAAAGGTCGACTTTTCCTATTATTATATGACTAACGCTCAGTGTATAGTCAGAAGAGCCTCTGCTACCGACGCTACCTCGGCGGCCGACTTTGCCAACAAGACGGTTGCGTTTGAGCTTAGCTCTGCGGGCGAAACCTATGTTGACGGCATAGACGCAAATATAAACAAGAAGGGCGTGACCTCTCAGATGGACGCACTCCTCAGCGTTAAGGCGGGAACGGCTGATTTTGCAGTCGTTGACATACTCCTTGCTCAGTCCGTAGTAGGCAAGGGTGACTACGCAAACGTCGCTATGAACGAGGGTGTTGAGATTGCAGGCGAATACTATGCAGTGGGCTTCAAGAAGGGAAGCGATCTCACTGCGAAGATCAACGAGCTATTCGTAAAGTATGCCGAGAGCGGATATCTTCTTGAGCTGGCAACCGAATACGGTGTGGAAAACTCTATCATTACCGATTACGAAAAATAAAACAGGAGTAAAATATGAACTTCCTTAACGTTACCCAAAGCCTATTAGAGGGCTTTGGGGTAACTTGTTTATTGTTTATTCTAACCTTAGTACTTTCTTTACCGCTCGGACTTCTGATAGCATTTTGCTCAATGAGCAAATTCAAGCCCTTGAAGCTGATAAGCAAGACCTTTGTATGGATCATACGCGGTGTGCCGCTGATGCTGCAGTTATTTATCGTTTATTATTTACCCGGGCTCTTATCTAAGGACGGTATAAACATATTCGGAACTATCGACAACGAGCTTTACTTTAGCCTCGGCATAGATAACGGCGGTGCGTTTATAGCGGTGCTGATAGCGTTCGTTATAAATTACGCTTGCTACTTTTCGGAAATTTTCCGCGGCGGAATAGAAAGTATACCTCGCGGTCAGTTCGAGGCAGGGCAGGTTCTGGGACTAACAAAAGCTCAGATATTCAAAAACATCGTTCTTATGCAAGTAATTAAGCGAATCCTCCCACCTATCTCGAACGAGGTAATCACGCTTGTGAAGGATACGGCACTTGCAAGAGTAATCGGCGTTATCGAAATTATCAGAGTTGCCGATGCGTTTGCCAGCAAGGCGATTATTTGGCCATTGTTCTATGCCGGCGTGTTCTATTTGATTTTCGTTGGTATACTGACTCTGCTATTCGGTTACTTGGAAAAGAAATTAGATTATTATAAGGTGTGATATGGCATTTGTAGAAATAAAAGGCTTGAATAAATGCTTTGGCGATTTGTCGGTGCTAAAGGACGTTAATCTAACGATCAACAAGGGCGAGATTGTCTCCATCATAGGATCGTCCGGCTCGGGCAAAACCACTCTTTTAAGATGTCTTAACTTGTTGGAAAGCGTTGACCACGGAGAATTTCTCTTAGATGGCAAGGTTATGTTTTCGGGCAGCATAGCGAAAATGAGCGAGGCGGAAAAGCGAAAAAAGCAGCTGAAATCCGGCTTGATATTCCAAACCTTTAATCTTTTCCCGCATTATTCGGTTCTGCAGAACGTATGCTTAGCGCCGGAGCTTTTGATAAAAGAAAGCCTTTCCGATAAAGCAGGGAAGGGTGCGGATACTGAAATATACAAGGGTGTTACCGAGTTCTATTTCGGTGACGGTCAGCCCTCAAAGGAAGCTTATAAAGCGAAAATCGCGGAAAAGGCCGTAGAGCTTCTCACAAAGGTTGGACTAGAGAGCAGAACGGGTGCCTTTCCGCATCAGCTTTCGGGCGGTCAACAGCAGAGAGTAGCGATCGCAAGGGCGCTCGCCCTCAATCCCGAGCTTTTATGCTTTGATGAGCCAACTTCGGCGCTCGACCCCGAGCTGACGGGAGAGGTACTCAAGGTCATACGCTCGCTTAAAGACAATGACAGAACCATGATCATTGTAACGCACGAAATGGCATTTGCAAAAAGCATCTCCGACAAGGTTGTATTTATGGCAGACGGAATTATTGAGGAGGTTGGCACGCCGAGCGAGATTTTCGATAACCCGAAATCTCAAAAGCTCAAAAGCTTCCTCTCGACAATAACGAGAGAAAACGGAGATTAATACCATTACGGAGTTTTAATACACGCGAAAGCGTGATGATATACAGCCCAGAGGGCTGATGATATACACCGCACTTCATGCCAGTGATAATATGCCAAGTCTGCGACTTGGATAAGAAAAAAGCTCACCCTGTTCGGGTGAGCTTTTTTCTGGTGGAGACAACAAGACTCGAACTTGTGACCCCTTGCATGTCAAGCAAGTACTCTAACCAACTGAGCTATGCCTCCATTTGCTTAACGCTATATCATTATAGCATAAGAAAATGGAAATAGCAATAGATAATATAAAAAATTTTAACTACAGAAGTAAAAATAGCAGGTCAGGGAAGTGTACGGCGCTGTCGCATAATCTCGTATGCAAACATGGTTGTAGCCGATGCCGCAGACAGGCTGGCGCGGAACTCACGTGCATAGGGGATTTTCACAAGCGTATCAGCGCGGTCTATCAGCGCTCTTGAAATTCCGCGGCGCTCGCCGCCTACAACAAGAAGTATAGGACCCGAAAGATCGGTTTCACCGAGAATGTTGTCGGTGTCCTCGTGAGCGCAAACGATTTTGTAGCCAAGGGAAGAGAACAGCTCTGCCGCATCAAGGTCGGTAGAGTTATATATTTCAAAACGCTCGGATGCTCCCGCAGAGCTGCGGCATACGACGCCCGCGGCGCTCATCCAGCTGCGACCGTCAAGAATAATTCCGTCGCAGCCACAGGCATAGAGCGAGCGTATAGCATAGCCAAAATTATAAGGATCCTCAATGCCTTGTATCATAGCGTAAAATCCGTCGGGCTTGATTACACCGCGAGAAAGCTCGGGAATTTCTCGCTCATCAGCGATAGCAACAATGCCGCCATGCGTGTTTCCAAGGGTTATTTCCTCAAGCTCGGAGGCGTTCGACTTAACAAGCTCGAATCCGTATTTTGATGAAACTGCCCTCAAATATCCCACATCTTTTGATATTTTTCTCAGTTTATCACCATCAAATAGTATCTTAGATATTTTACGGTTATTCGTGCCTGAATCTATACCTGCAATGATTGCGCGGATAGACGTCATTCCTTCGAATACTGTGGAGTCTATAAATTTAAGCGATTCCTTTTGCATTATTTCAAAGCGCCTTTCATATATTTGAACAAAGCGGCATCAGCCGATATATTTATGGAGGACGGGAAATGTTCCGCGATAATAAAGAACGTTGCGAGATGCTCGCCGAATACGTTATAGAAACCGGTGCGACGGTCAGAGCCTGCGCCAACCACTTTGGCATAAGCAAAAGCACCGTACATAAGGATTTAACCTCAAAGCTAAGATATATCAACAAAAATCTGTATGAAAACGTAAAAAAGGTACTGTTTTTCAACAAATCTGAGCGCCATTTACGCGGCGGAGAGGCTACACGCAGAAAATACCTCAATAAAAAGAGCAGAGAAGCGCCACTCTACACTACCCTTTAATTATACATTATATCTGCTTGTTTTTCAATATCGTTTTTTTGATTTGATTCTTTGGCGTTTTTGATTTGATTCTTTGGCGTTTTTGATTTGATTCTTTGGCGTATATCCATTTGCATTACCTAGCCGTTCTTGTACGTTTGATTAAATCGCAATATAATCCATACCTTAAACCTCAGGTAGATATCCAAATGATCTTACGCACATGATTTGTCTTAATGCTGCGATAAGTTGATTTATATCCAAGTACACATCAAATACGTATCAGAACGCATTTGCCGCAAAGGCATATCCGTAAAAACAAATATAGACCAGACCAAATGCTGTAAATATCATTAACAAATCCACAAAACCCGTGAAAAAGGCTTAAAAAGCCGTTTTTTGCCCATTTATACTTCCCCGAATTATACAAAATTTTCCTTTTGTATAATTGGATATAGGCTGCCAGGTTGCCTGCCCTGCTTTTTTATCACGAGGATTTTTCTATATTCGGCCTTTTTCTCTACCATCGGCAAATTATAAATACGCCGCACAACAACACCCATGCATAGAAAAAGCACCGCCACTCGGGCGGTGCTATACTCTTTTATTCTTACTTTACGAATTCTTCGTAGATAGCCTTAAGTGCTACGATATAGTCATGCTCCTCGACGCCGACGATTATGTTAAGCTCGCAGGAGCCCTGATCGATCATTCTGATGTTTACACCGGCATTTGCAAGAGCGGTAAAGATTCTTGCGGCTGTTCCCTTCGCTTTAACCATTCCGCGACCAACGATAGCGATGAGCGCAAGGTTATCCTCTGTGAAGATATTATCGGGGTTCACCGCTCTGCAGATTGACGCCATAATATCTCCGCGCTTCTTTGCCAGGTCGTTTGTAGACATAACAACCGTCATCGTATCGATGCCGGAGGGGAAATGCTCGAATGAAACGCCGTTTTCCTCTATTGCCTGCAGCACTCTTCTGCCGAATCCAAGCTCGGAGTTCATCATATCCTTCTCAAGCGTGAGCGTGGAGAATCCGGTTCTGCCGGCTACACCGGTTATAACGCACTCGGGGATCTCATCGGTTGCGGGAACGATAAACGTACCTCTGTCCTCGGGCTTATTCGTATTCTTGATATTAATAGGAATCTTTGCAATTCTTACGGGGAAAATAGCATCCTCGTGAAGAACGGTAGCGCCCATATAAGAAAGCTCACGAAGCTCCTTATAGGTTATAGTGTTGATGACCTTAGGATCCTTGATGCATCTGGGATCTGCCATAAGGAAGCCGGATACGTCGGTCCAGTTCTCATATATGCTTGCCGATGCTGCTCTTGCGACGATAGAACCCGTTATATCAGAGCCTCCGCGCGAGAAGGTCTTAATCGTTCCATTAGGCATAGAGCCGTAGAAGCCGGGGATAACGGCGTTGGGTGTCTTAGCGAGAATTCCGCTTAGCACCTGATTGGTCTTCTCTGCATCGAATGCGCCGTCATCGTTAAAGAATATGCACTTACGCGCGTCTATAAAGGTGAAATCGAGATACTTTGCAAGTATCATAGCATTAAGGTACTCACCGCGGGAGGCGACGTAATCACGACCCGAATTATGTAAGAACGAATGCTTGATCTTCTCGTAAACCTCAGTCAGATCAAGATCGATGCCAAGCCCATCGATGATTGCATCGTATCTACCCTTAATAACCTCGAAAATCTCGGTGATATCGCGCTCGTCTGCTGCCATTTCATAGCACTGATAGAGGAGGTCGGTAACCTTCTCATCCGAGCTATTGCGCTTTCCGGGCGCGGATGCTACTACGTAGCGTCTCTCAGGCTCGCTCTTTACAATCTCTGCTACCGCGCGGAAATGCTCGGCATCAGCGAGAGAGCTGCCTCCAAACTTCAAAACCTTCAAACCCATTTTTTATCTCCTTATAAGATACTAAATAATGAGACTCGTCGAAGGAAATGGTATAACCTTCTCAAAATTTCATACTAACATTATATGTAAAAGCGCGTAGTTTGTCAAGCATCTAGACAAAATATTTATATAAATAAAGGCGGGTATTCCCCGCCCTCTTCATAAATCATCAACGTCCTGTACGGGCAGATCGCCCGGTGTATCCGTCGGAACTCCCGTCCACATTCCATTGGGGTCGGCATTTATCCTGCTATCAGCGCACATATCCGCAGGATTGCTGCACGGCGTTTTCTTCTCATTCTTCTCTTCCCTTTTCATACCATCACCTCAATGTCACCAAGCATTTTCATTGTATATTATTATCTTCTTCGGTACTTTTATTATTGCTTTTTCTAAAAAAAGCTATTGACAATTAAAAGTGCTTCTGCTATAATATAGGAGTCGCGTGGAGAGATGGCCGAGTTGGTCTAAGGCGCAC
>CAYZZJ010000016.1:0-22452 GCA_964482885.1 uncultured Ruminococcus sp.
CCGCAACCGTCGCGGCAGCAACAGCGGCGTCGCGCTCCTCGTTATACTTAACGAACTCCCTTGCCGCTCTGCGCTCTTCCTTCTTCGTAGGTGCGGGAGCAGGCTCTGCCACGGGCGTTGCGACGGTGTATCCATCAGTATCCGCAGGCGCGGTATAAGGTGCGGGTGCGGGTACAAGCCTTGCCTCTGCCTCAGCAGTAGCTGCGGCTATACCTGCATCACGCTCTTCGTTATACTTAGCGAACTCCCTTGCCGCTCTGCGCTCTTCCTTCTTCGTAGGTGCGGGAGCAGGCTCTGCCACGGGCGTTGCGACGGTGTATCCATCAGTATCCGCAGGCGCGGTATAAGGTGCGGGTGCGGGTACAAGCCTTGCCTCTGCCTCAGCAGTAGCTGCGGCTATACCTGCATCACGCTCTTCGTTATACTTAGCGAACTCCCTTGCCGCTCTGCGCTCTTCCTTCTTCGTAGGTGCGGGAGCAGGCTCTGTTACGGGAGTTGCGACGGTGTATCCATCGGTATCCTCGGGCGCCTCGTAAACTGTAGCTACGGGTGTAGCCTCGCGCTTGGGCTCTTCCTTCTTAGGCTCTTCGGCTACGGGTGCGGGCTCTTCGGCAGCTCTTCTCTCTCTGATAAGCTGATCGCGCTCCTCATTGTAGCGAACGAAGTCGTACATTGCCTCCTCGCGAGTACGCGTATCCTCCACGGGGAGCGAGAGATCAACGGCATCGGCATCGTCGTATACGTCTGCTATGCGCTGCTTCGCAAGCTCTAAGCCTGCGGTATATCCCTCTACGTACGCCTGCTCGGGCGAGAGGTCCTCAAATTCCTGTCTATCGCGAATTATGAGATTGTCCTTAATGTAGACGTCTCTCTCGTAGGAATAATCCGCGAATCTTATAGCCTCCTTCTCGAACTGCGTTCTCGATAAAGGAGGAAGATTTGATGCATCGACCGTGGGCTGCTCAACCTCGACAGCCATAACCACAGGCTCGGGGGAAGGGAACGTTCCGCCAAGAGCCTTGTTGTCAGTGTCCTTTTCCTCGGAATACTCGAGGAACTCTGCCGCCGCTCGGCGAGCCTCGCGTTCATCGGGCTTAGCCGCCTTGACAGAACCAACCACGGCAGGCTCATACTGATCCGCAAGAGGCTCTGCACCGTGAACTCGCTTCTCAACCTCAGCGGTAGCGGCAGCAATAGCGGCATCACGCTCCTGCGAGTATTCATAGAATGCATCTGCATCCTTACGTACCTCGCGAGGCTTAGCCTCCCTCGGCTTTACGGTGACGGTACCAACAACCTCATCAACCGTGCCAATATCATCTGTAAATGCTCTTTCAGCCTCCGAAACTGCATCCGCAATAGCGGCATCTCTCTCGGCGGCAAATTTCTCATACTCCTTCGCGGAGCGTGCAAGCTGACGTCTGCCCTTAGCAGTATTCTCGTCGACGGGAGCGCTCTCAAGAAGATGTGCGTCCTCAATTTCGGGCGCATCTACGTATGCCGCATCGGTCATTCTGATGAGTGCGTCCTCAGACGCCTGCTTTATCGCCTCATCTCTGCGGCGCGAGTATTCCTCGAACTCTCGCATATTGTTGAGCTGATCGCGAGCGATATCGGCAATACCGCCCTCGACGGCCACAACGACACCGTCCGCGTCATCTATTGCATCGAATTCCTCGTCGAATTCTCTGTCGAACTCAGCCTCGTCGAAATCGTGAAGTGCGGGGTCGTCAACATCGTCCTCGGTAAAGTCAGGCTCATCGGGAGCCTCAGGCTCCTCCTCGTCTACCTCCTCGTCTGCATCATCGGCAACCTCAGCCTCGCCTTCCTCGTCTGATACGTCATCGTCACGAGCCGATGCTGCATCCTCGTCCTCAGGCTCTTCTTCAACGTCCTCGACCACGTTTTCCGCAGCCTTGACGATCTCATCATCATGAGCGTACTCGTAGACGATATCGTCCTTGGAGTCCTCAAGCTCTTCCTCCACACGGGACTTGACGGCAGCGGCAGCGGCAGAAGCAATTGCCGCATCTCTTGCATTCGAATAAGAGAGGAACTCAAGCGCGGCAGCGCGCTCCTCAGCCTTGGTGAGAGTCTGCTCCTCAGCATCGGCATTTTCCTCTGCCTCGCAGGACTCTTCCTCATCGAGGTCTTTATCCTCCATGCATTCCTCGTCCTCGGCAACCGTTCCTTCGGGCTCAGACTTGGTCTTTTCCTTCTTCGATTTCTCGCGCCTCTCACGGCGAACAGGCTCTTCCTTAACGTCCTCGACCACGTTTTCCGCAGCCTTGACGATCTCATCATCATGAGCGTACTCGTAGACGATATCGTCCTTGGAGTCCTCAAGCTCTTCCTCCACACGGGACTTGACGGCAGCGGCAGCGGCAGAAGCAATTGCCGCATCTCTTGCATTCGAATAAAAGAGGAACTCAAGCGCGGCAGCGCGCTCCTCGTCAGCGGCAGACAGCTCCTCATCGGACTTTCCGTCGCGCTCCTCTTCTGTGTCCTCGTCTATGCTCTCATCTGCTTTGTCATCTGCATAGCTCTCAGACTTTTTCTTAGACTTTTCACGCTTAGCACGGCGTTCAGCCTTAGCCTCCCGCCCGTCATCAGCGGATTCGTCCTCGTCGGATTCCTTCTCCGTGGACTCCTCTGCAGCCCTTCTTGCAACCTCTCTCCCGGCGAGTATGGCATCTCTTTCCTCAGAGTACTTCGCGAACTCACGAGCGTCCTCCCTCTCGGAAAGACCCATAGGAACCACAGTATCCACGGTCGCAGGGTCGCCAAGCTCCTCGGCAAGCTCAAGTATATCTCTCGAATATGCGACGCCTGCACCGTATCCCACAAGATAAGCGTCCTCACGCTCGAGATCGTCATAGTTATCTACGTCGCGCAGCGGGGGAATCTCGCGAAGCTCAGCATCGCGCTCCTCGGAATATTTTGCAAAGCGCTCGGCATCTCTTCTCTTTTCAGCCTCGGTAGCACGCTTCTCACGGCGTCTTTCGCGCCTTGATTTCGATGCGCTCTCGGCAGCCTCATCGGCAGCCGTACCGTCCTCGGTCACAGCGTCCTCGGCAGCCTCCTCTTCTGCGGCATCCTCGGCAGCGTTCTCGTCGAACAGCTCATCCTCTGCCTCCTCGCGTGCTTCATCGAAGCGTTCGTCATCCGTAGGCTCCTCGTCGTCAAGGAGAGCGCCGTTAATGCTCTCGCCCTGCTCATCGGCATTTTTAGTAGCTATAGCAGCACTTGCCATAGATCTCGTTATCGGTCTTCTGGTAGTTCCGCCGGCGGTCTCGGGCATAGCAGAGGTATATACCTCGTCTATATCGTGAAGAACCTCACCGGACGCCACAGAAAGAGTGGAAATATTATCTGCATCAAAATCTGCCACAAGCGGCTCACCGGGGATAATCGGAGGCAGCTTAGGCGCAGCATTATCTTTTACGACAGACCCGTTTTCATTCCGGAGCTTAGGCTCGGGTCTCACAGCGGGAGCGGAGGTACTCTTGACTGCGGGTACGGACTTAGGCTCAGGTCTTGCATTGGTTCCCTTGCGCGAGGGAGCGCGCGATAAAGAAAGAGCAGCTTTCTCATTATTGGCGCGCGAAACCCCGCCGACGGGTGCGGCGGTAGTCTTATTTGCAGCAGGCTTGCTTTCGACAGGCGCGGCAGGCGGTGTATCCTGCTCGGGCGCATTCACCGGTATATCTATCCTCATACCCTCGACTCTGACAATATGCCTCGGCTCGTCGGGCGAAGGTGAATCGTCACCGTGCGCAATTTGAATACGAACAGGCTCACCGAGCGCTTCCGTGCTATCCCGGGGATCTCCTTCCATATTGTTTTCACCCGCACCGTCGGGAGGTGTGTCTTCCTCTGTGTGGGGGACGTCGAGGCTATACTCACCCACGGTGTCAGCACCGGTGCTTTCTTCATTATTTTTGGAGTACTCGGGCAGCGCCTGTTCCACTCCTTCGTTACTTCCCTCCTCGGGTAACGCTATATCACGCTCTTCGATAGCGCGATTTTCCTCGGCAGATGCGAGCTCGGACCTGAGCTGCTCTTCATCGGGTCTCATATTTGCCAAGGTTCCTCCTTTCGAATCTCTACTGTCGTAGGATTGCCAATGTAATCAAAGTTTGTCTGTTTCTTCTTTTGTATAAAACCTGAGAAGGAAATTCATAACATCTCTTCTCAGTATAATGCCTATAAAGCAGCCTCTGTCGTCAACAACAGGGACGAAGTTATGCTCCTTAACAAGCTCGAAAAGCTCCTCCACGCTCGCGCTGTGCAAAAGCGGACGCGAGTAAGAGGTATCCAATACCTCAAGCACCGAATCGCGCTCGGCAGACCTCGTATCAAAGCTGCCGCCGTCAAGAAAATACTTGAATATATCGTCGTTACGGAGCGTTCCTACGTATTTGCCCTCGCCGTCTATAACGGGGATTGCTACGTAGCGATGAAAGCGCATCTTTTCAAGCGCCTGCCTGACTGTGCTTTCATCGGTTATGTATTCAACAAGGCTCTTCGGGATAACAAAGCGCAGAATGTTCACAGCTTATCCTTTCCCCGGGATGCGCGGACCTCGCTACGGAGCTATTCAATATCGTACATACCGAGCAGCGCCGCACCGATAACGGTGGAATACTGCGCGTACTCAGGTATAGAGAAGTTAACTCCGTAGCCGAGATTGTTAATTTCTTCAAATTTCTCGCGGCAGAAGGCAAGGCGAGTGAGATTTCCCGTGAGAACAACCTCCTTAACACCTGCATGCTTAGCCGCAAATACAGAGACCATAGCTATAGCCTCGTAAACCATATTCATGATTCCAAGAGCTATGTCGCTCTTACTCGCAACGTCGGATACGTTACCGAAGTTTGCCGCAGTCATATCCCGTGCAAGCGCCGTCATGGAATCGGGCGAGGATATATCCTTAATGCGCAGGTCAATGTTCGAGAGGTCGCCACCCTCGGCATACTCAACTATGTGACCGACGCTCTCCGCACCGACAAGCAGCTTCGATAGCCCTATCAGCGTTCCGCCGCCGACGCCCGTACCGCCGAGATACTCGAACTTACCGCCGAGCATTGCGTGAACTGCGGCAGTACCCGTACCCATGCTTACGACAAGCGCGCGGTCAAGCCCAGAGAGGAACAGCCCTCCGCGGCCTATACAGTCGAACTCCGGCACGCGGATACAGTCGATGCCGTAAAGATTGTGCTTAACGTGTGAGGAGCCGACGCCCGTCATCATGACGCGCTCTATATCGTCTATCTTTATGCCGTTCTCATCGGTGAATTTTCCAAAGGCGCCGTAGGTCGCCGTAAGAGGATCGTTCGCCCTCACGAACTGCGGCTCTATGCGCGAGAAGCCGTCCCTACCGCGCTTGAAGCCAACTATCTTCGTCGTGCTTCCGCCGACGTCAATTCCAATAACTATTCCCATCAGCCTTTACCCCCGACCAAGCTCTCAAATGACAGCCCGTATTTATCGGCAATATCCTTGGCATAGGACTTGCCGTCGGGCTTAATGCGATGTATCTTGAAGGAGCGCTGCCCCTCCTCGATGCCCGCAACGAGGGTGTCAATCTTCACACCGCCGCGCTCAAGCGAGCGAGCGTTTATCTCGGGCAGTGCGCTCGACAGCTCGTGCAGATGCGTCGAGAATATGCCCCTGCAGCCGAGGACGGCAAACGCCGAGAGTATCTCGGACGCTATGTACGACGCCTCGTATGCACCCGTCGAAGAAAGCGACTCGTCGAGCAGGATAAGACCGTACTCGTCAACCGCGTCGAATATATCCTTAAGCCTCGAGCATTCCTCGCCGAGCCTTCCCTTATCTATTGTGTCGTCCGCGCCCTCGGGGAAATGCGTGTATATACCGCTCGCAGGCGAGATGACCGCCGTTTCCGCAGGCACGGGCAGACCGAGCTGGCACATAGCCTGCGCCGCACCGAGCGCAACCGTGATAACCGATTTACCGCCGCGGTTAGGTCCGCTGAGTACGTACAGCCCCGCCTCCTCGTCAAACGCCAGATCGTTGAGAACAACCTCGTCGTCAATGGCGAGCGCGACCCTCGGGTTATAAAGCCCGGTAGCGGCAAACGCCTTAGCCTCTCTGGGCATAAGAGTAGGATAAACGAGTGAGCAGCCCGCCCTCTCGCTAAGCCTGCTTATCAGCTCTGCGGCACGGGACACGAACTCTATCTCGGGAAGCAGCCTAAGAAGGAAATCAGTGTTCTCTATAACGTAGTCTGCAACAATGTTTCTCCAGCCGCGCACCGAGGAGCGGAACACGTCCTCAATAGCGGAGTTGAACGCGCCGACAAGAGCCTCCTGCTTATTCTCGCTCTGCCCTCTTCCGACGGGAGAAAGCGCGGCGATGCAGGTGTAGGCATCGTTCTTGAAGGAGAGCCTGAGTATTTTATCAAGCATCTTACCCGATTTGAACTTCTCGGAATTTACCGAGATGACGCCGGCATACTCCGGGCGCATCTGAGCATCGAGGTTGACGCCGATGGTAACGCTCTTAACCTCGTTGACACGGTCGGCAAGCTCCTTCAGCTTTTTGTTAAGCTCGCGGTAATACTCCGACTCGCTAAGCTCGCGGATAAACTCCGCAAGAGAAACGAAAGCCGTTCCCTTCACTCTGTCACCGAGATCCGCAAATCCGCTCTTAAGCGCATCGACCGCAGAGACGTAAAGCTCAATCTCGGTGATGCTGTAAAGGTATGACTCCGCGGGAGATACCTTGTTATCGTCAAGGCGGCGCAGCTCTCTTATATCGTCGAGTATCGGGTGAATCTTCGAAAGCACTCCGAGAAGCTCGGGTATATTCATAAGGTCCTTCAAGGTGGACTGCCTGTACTCTATGACCTCTTTGTCTTCTGTGAAGAACTCCGTGAGCGAGGAGGACTTCAGGGCAAATATTTCATTAAGACCAAGCTCGTCGCATACGTCCTCGGATATACAGGGCAGATTTGCTCTGTCCTCATGGTAGGCCTGCGAGCGCTGGTCGGGATACAGTAAGCTTATAAATCTCTCTGCCATGCCGATTTCCTCCTTGCGTGTAATAATAAATATTTTTAACCATTATAGCATATTGATTAGATAATATCAAGGGGGTAGCGGTATTTTCTCACCCATTTTTTAACAACTTGAAGCGAGCGAAGCAAAGCCGAACGGCTCCCGTATCTTACAAAAAGCAAAAAATCCGCCATTATCGGTGGATGATTTTACACGAGTGTGACGAGGGCGAGAAAAACCAGCCGCATAAAGCGCGCTTGCATTTTTCCATGCTAAACTGTATAATGATATTAAAAAAGTCAAAAGGAGGACTTCAATGATGAAAGAATACTGCGGAAAAGTAATTCTTCTGAACGGCAGTCCGCACAAGGCGGGCACCACCTTCACGGCTCTCAGTGAGCTTGCCGCATCGCTCGAGGACTGCGGAATAGAGGCCAAGATAATACACGTTGGCGGTGAGGCTCACAGGGGCTGCACGGCTTGCGGATACTGCAAGAAGGCGGGCAAGTGCGTATTTGACGACGGCGTTAACGAAATAGCCGAGGAGCTTGCAGATGCGGACGGCCTTGTGCTTGGCTCGCCCGTATATTATGCATCTCCGAACGGCAATCTTCTCTCGCTGCTCGACAGACTCTTCCATTCCTCGGGAAGAACAAACAAGAGCATGATGGTTGGTGCATCGGTGGCTTGCGCGCGCAGAGGCGGCTGTACTGCAACCTTCGACGCTCTGAATAAGTACTTCACGATAAGCGGCATGCCCATAGCTTCCTCAAACTACTGGAATCAGGTACACGGTGCGGGCGCGGACGATGCCAAGGAGGACTTGGAGGGAATGCAGACAATGCGTATTCTCGGCAGAAACATGGCATTCCTCATCAAGGCAATCAAGCTCGGCAAGGAGGCGTACGGCTTACCCGAGGGCGAAGGAAAGATATTCACGAACTTCATAAAGAAGTGATATAGCTTACACATAAGCCGGCTTTGCTTTTTTGATAGAAAAAGTGGTCGTTAAAGCACTTAACGACCACTTTTGTTTGCTTTTATGCCTTTTTATTCCTTCTCACAATGCCGAGAATAATAAAGGTTAATGAGAGAAGTATAATAGAGGACACTATCAGAATAGCGCAGTTCATAAAGAAATCCTGGGGCAAGATCCTTATGATCTCGTCCGTGCGCGGATCGAACATCCAGTTATCCTTGCCCGGGAAGAAGAGCGTGTGGAACACAACGAAGGCAGCGGAGAAATCAATCGCGGCAACGCTCGCTATCAGGGCAAACGTACCGAGAAGTCCGCACCCCGAATAGAAGGTCACGTCAAATCCAAGCGGACGCACTAATTCAAAAATACCGAGTCTTCGCATCACGAGCAGCGCCACCACGGATACAGCGGATATAAGAAGCACGGCGCCGTTAAGCAGGAACAGCCCCTTACAATCGGCAAAATGGCTCTTTCCGCTCTCGGAGTACTTCAGATCTCCCGTGCCGAATTCTGCCCACGGAATGGTACAGTACTCTATCATCTCATCATAGGCTTCCTTGATCGTTTCCTTGTCAAAGCCGCTGTAGCTCTCGATATCGAGCGCATCTATCTGCATATAATAAAACTGTCTTACGTATATCGGCAGACCTATCGATACGGTGAGAATGAGGAGTGCCACCATAATACCGAACAGCGCCGTCAGAAGCTTGTTTTTCATTATTTTCTCCATTTACTTTTATGTAATTATTATACAACCGCTCTATCCGTTTGTCAAGCGTGGCACGGCAACCGAAAAGCACCGAAAAGCCCCAAAACTTTTTTCAACCAGGCTATTGACATTTATATTTTATTGTGGTATAATACACAAGCGAGATTTAGCGAAGGTCATTTTTATGGCGGATTAGCTCAGTTGGCTAGAGCGCCCGGTTCATACCCGGTAGGTCGTTGGTTCAAATCCGACATCCGCTACCACTCGCGGCTCGTTGGTCAAGCGGTTAAGACACGGCCCTTTCACGGCTGTAACAGCGGTTCGATTCCGCTACGAGTCACCAACGAAAAAACAGGCACCCTCGGACGGGTGCCTGTTTTTTCGTTGGTACCTCTACGCGGAACGAACGCACCGCAGAGCGGTGCTGTTCGCATTCGCGCATCGCGCGAATATAGCGTCATCGCGGGGTAAAGGCTCGCCCACGGCAAAGGCGGTGCGTCCATAATCCAAGTCTCCGCGCGATAGCGTCTACCGCTACCTCGCCCAAAGGGCGAGACCTTGCTTTGCTCTTCATCCGCACTCGTCTAATGGCACCCGCTCTTCCCTTGCGCCTACCCCTTGTAATACTCCTCAAAGAGATCATTAGGTGTACATTCTAAAATATCGCAAATAGCCTTGAGATTTTCAAACTTAATACTTTTCGTCTCGTTATTTACAATCTTATTAAAATTCTGATAGCTCAGTCCAAGCTGGATATAAAGCCAATATTAGCGTAGTTCCCCCAAGGGCACTACGCAACTATGATCGCCTTACGGCGAGTTATGAGTTATGATTGGCTACGCCAAGTTATGATGTGCCTGTGGGCACAGTTTGAAGTAACAAGGCGATCATATCATAACGTTTGCATAGCAAACTCATAACGGTGAGCGGCTGCGAGCCTCATAACTCATAACTAAAATTTTCTCCCGCCCCCTTGACAAACCGATATCAAAATGATATCATATAGATGTAAAAACAATTTTATAGGAGGCTTAACATTATGACAGAAAAGATTTTGCAAAACAAAAAGAACGGTATGCAGGTACTTCTTCTCGGATTACTTGGCATCATTCTCACTATCGCGATTTTCGTCTCGGGAATTATAATCACCGAGGAGGCTCCCCAAATAGAAGGACTCGGCATCGCGATGATCATCGTCGGCTTGATAGGCATGTGTACCGTGTGGATTCCCCTCGTGGGCCTTAAGGTGCTGAAGCCCCAGGAGGCGCTCGTTCTCACCCTGTTCGGTAAATACATCGGCACTCTTAAGGGCGAAGGCTTCTACGCAGTAAATCCCTTCTGCTCCGCCGTTAACCCTGCCGCAAACACCAAGCTTAACCAGAGCGGCGACGTTAATACAGTCGACCCCACGGTAGCGGTAGTAAACGGAACGCAGACGATAGCTACTCCTAACAACAAGCTTTCGCTCAAGATCATGACCCTCAGCAACAACCGCCAGAAGATCAACGACTGCCTCGGCAACCCCGTCGAGATCGGCATCGCTGTAACCTGGCGCATAGTAGACACCGCAAAGGCTGTGTTTAACGTAGACAACTACAAGGAGTTTCTCTCCCTGCAGTGCGATGCTTCGCTTCGCAACATAGTGAGGCTCTACCCCTATGACGTAGCACCCGGCGTTGACACCACGGGTGACGGTCTTGCCGATGACGGAAGCCTAAGAGGCTCGAGTGAGGTTGTGGCAAACCGTATCAAGAACGAGATACAGGAGCGCGTTACCGAGGCGGGTATTGAGATTATCGAGGCGAGAATAACCTACCTTGCATACGCCACCGAGATTGCCGCAGTAATGCTCCAGCGTCAGCAGGCGTCCGCTATCATTGATGCAAGAAAGATGATCGTTGACGGTGCTGTCGGCATGGTTGAAATGGCACTTGAGCGCCTTGACGAGAATGGCACGATCAAGCTCGACGAGGAGAGAAAGGCAGCTATGGTTTCCAACCTTCTCGTTGTACTCTGCGGAAACAAGGACGCGACCCCCGTCGTAAATTCCGGAAGCCTTTATTAAGACTTGCAGGGTGAATTATGGATAAGAAGCAAGTACCGCTCCGACTTTCACCAAAGCTCTACGCGGCTGTTGCCGCCTGGGCGGAGGACGACTTTCGCTCGATAAACGGGCAGATCGAATACCTCCTCACCGAATGTGTAAAGCAAAGGAAAAAGGACGGAAAATACGTTCCGTGCGAGCTTGATGCACCAATCGAGCTTGATATAGAATAAACGCAGTCTGCCCCTTGGTAGCGCGATGCTCTTAACCGAGTTATGCTACCGAGGGGCAGACCTATTTTTCTCTATTTTACGTTTATCTTACAGCTTTGCGCTCAGCCTCTTGGAGGTTATCTTAATGCAGATATACACGGTGAGCCAGATCGCAAAATAAACTGCGGCGAATATCGCCGTGAATATAAGTATCACAAGCGGCTCGAAGGGTATCCAGGTGTTAACCAGGTACGCGCCGCAATATACGGCATACAGCGATGCAAAGTGTATTCCGAGCGATTTTGCAAGCGGCCACCCCTCTATCTGATTAAACACCGATGAGCCTGCCTGCACGAAGGCTATCACGTATCCCGATACAATGCCCATAAGCGCCTCAGCACCGCTAAGAGAAAAGCCTTCAATACAAGCTCCGAGTATCGCATATACAACACCAACAACAATAGAGCCAAGCCCGCCAAAAATAAGTCCTCTATGTAAATATTTCCTTACATATTCGTTCATTATCCTCAAAAACCAATCCTTTCCTTCACACTCTTAAGTTCTCTGCGCGAAACGTAGTCGCGGTATCCGTCCTTAAATACAACCGCAAGCGAAGCGCCGAACGTAGCCTCAAACCTCGCTATCATAGAGACGTTTGCAAGGCAGGATTGATTCAACCTCAGAAATCCGCGCCCGAGCCTATCCTCAAGAGAATACAGCCTTTCCCTAAGCGAAATACGCGCACCGTCCACTATGGCAAAAACGGAACCTCCCTCGGATATAAAAGCGGATACCGAGCGCAGGTCTATAGGTATAATACTGTCACCCGTATACCCGATAAGCTCCCCTCCCTCCTCGAAAAGCAGTTGCTCCAAGCGCTCGACTCGGGCATCGCGCGACCTCGCATATACGACCACGCGCTCCTCCTCATCGGGATCTATAATTATCTCATATCTCACCAACATCACCTCCAACCATATTTTATCCTGGAGCATGCGGAAAAGTCAACACGTATCGACCATTCGGTATAAAAACAAAAATATTCGGTTATGTGCCACACCGCGTTAAGTCTTTTCACGCTCTCGCCACTCAAAGCAAAAAGGAAAGCGGGCAGCTCCGATATACGGACGCCCGCTTTCGCTGTAGTTGCTACAATATCAATATATCTTATCGTATATTCCGCCGGATATGAACTCGCGTATAAGCGAATCCTCAGGCACAAGCGCCTCGTCGAGCGGCTCTACCGCACGCAGCGCTGTAAAAACTATAGCGGCAAACGAGTTACGCTCGGACAGCTCGCGGGATATGAGCGCAAGCGCCCTCTCACGCATTACCGAAAGCTCGAAGGGATGGAAGGTGTCTATCTTAACGTCCGCGGTCTCCTTGTACGGATACAGATATACGTCCTCCGCCGCTATCACCTCGCCCCACATGCTAAGCGTACGCTCAGCGTCAGAGGCACGGTATATGCTGTCGCGCACCATACGGCGCACGAACCTTATCTTTCTTCCGGATATAAGGCGCTCTCCGTCGCTGGCAACAATGTTTGTAGACACGCTGACAAACACCTTAAGCACACATTCATGGGGGAGCGTGTCAGATATTTTGGGGTTAAGAGCGTGCAAGCCCTCTACGATAACACAGCCGTCCTTAATCGGCGCGTGAGTGGTTACGGAGGCTCTGCCGCCAATCTTGAAGTCATACTTCGGCAGCCGGAACTCCTCCCCTGCGGCGATCCTCGCAAGAGTGCCTGCAATCTCGTCGAGGTGCAGCGACTCAGGCCTCTCAAAATCTCTCGAGCCGTCCGGCAGCCTCGGGTAATCGGGATCGCTCGAGTCGCGATAAAAGTCATCGAGTGAAACGACTATCGACTCCTTTCCGAGCGCCTTTATAGCGTCGGAAATAAGGTTAGCGCTCGTCGTCTTTCCCGAGCCGGAGGGTCCGGCAAGCGTGATTATTCTTATAGTTTTGTGTGCAGCAACGTATGCCGCTATTTCCTTTATCCTGTTATGATACGTATCCTCCGCCTCTGCTATTGCTATCAGAGGGGCGCGTCTTATTTGTCCGTTAAGGTCGTATAACGTAATTTCTGCCATACAGTCTCCTTCCCCACGCCTATGCGGCACGGATTTTCGTTTGAATAATATTAGTATCCGCTGATTGGTATATCCTCGTTGTCCTCGCCCTTTTCAAGCGAAAGTATCTTCACGTAGTAGCTCATGGTGGGAGATACCTCTATCAGCACTCTGTCACCCACGGAACGACCTATAAGAGCCGAGCCGAGGGGGGACTCCTTGCTTATGTAGCCGAGCAGGGCGTTCTGCCTGAGGGTGGTGACTATCTGGATATCCCTCTCGACACCCGCCTTTTCATTATATATCTTAACGCGGTCGAACAGTGCGATCTTATCATCGTCGGACTTCACGTCTATTATGCGCGCCGTCCTTATCATATTCTCAAGGTAGCGGATACGTGCCTCGTTGCGGCGCTTCTCACGCTTCGCCTCCTTGTATTCCGCGTTCTCGGAGAGGTCACCGAACTCGCGCGTGCGCTTCATCTCCGCCATAAGAACAGGAGCAAGCTCCACGCGTCTGTAGCGTATCTCCTCCTCCATTTTCTTTATGTCAACCTGTGTCAGCTCGTCGTACATTTTTCCTCCCTGCGCCGGGGGCGCAAAACCGTATAAAAAGAGGCTGCCCGTAATCTATGACAGCCCCTTTATATGAATACGCTTACTTCATAGCCTCAACTATTGCGAGCGTATCCCTTGCAATAACCAGCTCCTCATTAGTAGGAACTACAAGAACCTGAACCTTAGAGTCGGGAGTAGAGATAGTAATCTCCTCGCCGCGGATCTTGTTCTTCTCCTCGTCGAGCGTGATGCCGAGGAATGCGAGCTTCTCGCATACCATCTTGCGGTAAAGCGCGGTGTTCTCACCGATACCGCCCGTGAATACTATTGCATCAGCGCCACCCATTGCGGCAACGTATCCACCGATGAATTTAACCATCTGATGTACATACATGTTTACAACAAGCCGTGCTCGCTCGTTGCCCTCTGCCGCCATGCGGAGGATCTCCTGGTTGTCACTTGTTACACCGGATACACCGAGCATACCCGATTTCTTGTTCATCATATTATCGATCTCATCGGCTGTGGTGAGCTCGCCCTTACGCATAAGGTAAGGAATGATAGCAGGGTCGATGCCACCGCATCTCGTACCCATCATAATGCCCTCAAGGGGCGTTACACCCATAGAGGTGTCAAAGCACTTGCCGTCCTTAACAGCGCTGAAGGAAGCGCCGTTTCCAAGGTGGCAGGTGACAATACGCGCGTTCGGATTTCCGATAAGCTCAGCTGTGCGCGCGCTTACGTATCTGTGAGAGGTACCGTGGAAGCCGTAACGGCGTATCTTGTACTTCTCATAATAATCGTAAGGAAGTCCGTACATATAAACGTAATCGGGCATCGTCTGGTGGAAGCCGGTGTCAAACACCGCGATCTGAGGAACGTTCATTATCTTCTCACACTCGATAATACCCTTGAGGTTTGCAGGGTTGTGAAGAGGTCCGAGGTCTGCACACTCGGCAACTATCTCCTTAACCTCCTCCGTAACGAGAACCGAGCCGGAAAGACGGTCTCCGCCGTGAAGAACTCTGTGTCCTACGGCACCTATCTCGTCTACGGACTTTATCACTCCGAGCTTATCGTCAACGAGAGTGTCAAGCACGATCTTGAGCGCCTCTGCGTGAGTAGGAAGATCGGTCTTTACAGCATAATCCGCTCTGCCGGGGACCTTGAGCTTAAAGCCGGACTTACCGCCGATCTCCTCGCAGATACCCTTTGCGATAACTGCCTCATTCTCCATATCTATGAGCTGGAACTTCAAAGAAGAACTGCCTGCGTTAATAACAAGAATTTTCATAGTCATACCCTCCATCACTTAAAGAAGCCCGTAACGAATACGGCGGGAACACCCTCGCAATATCCGATGCCCGCGCAAATACAGAACACAACCGCTACGACAAAGCCGAGTAAAAATCCAACGAGCACCTGTCTGTTTGTGTGACCTATAAACTCCTTGAGCCTTGCGATGTGGATATCCTCCTCAACGCCCTCAGACATATTGTTCACCGTCTCAACTATCTCGTTGATAGCCACAGCGTGCTTACCCGCCTCGCGACGAACACCCGTCGCATCGTGCATAACAATTATCGCGAGAACAAACGCTATACCAAAGTACGCGCTGTTAAATCCGTAGGTCCACGCGCACATAACCGCCGCCGCGGTAACCGTCGCCGAATGACCGCTCGGCATTCCGCCGTCGCCAAATAGGCGCTCCCATGAGAGCTTTCGGTTAATGATAGCGTAAAGAATAACCTTAATAACCTGCGAGATAAACCACGAAAGCATTGCTACAAGCAACACATTGTTGTTTATAAGATCCTCAAGAATCTGCAATACTAAATCCATTCTAATCTCCGTTTAATTTATTATGTCCGCTCTATCGGTCAGCGGACGAATTCGTGCAGTAATAGAAATTTTACCATTTTTAGGAGAGAATTTCAATCGGTTTGCCCTCTGTTTAATTATATTTCATATTAAGCGGGGCTACGGTGACAGTATCGCACCAATAAGCACAACATTTCTTGACAAATATTCCTATAAAGCTGTATAATAAAGCTGTAACCAACAGTAGGAGGTGCATTATGCTTAAATTCACTGAAAACAAGCCGTTCAAGGTCCTCGGAATAGGAGAGGTTATGCTCCGTCTGTCCCCTGTCGGCAAGGAGAGAATATCCTACTCGGAGACCTTCGAGAAGGTTGCGGGAGGCTCCGAATTAAACGTAGTGTCGGGAATTTCCATGCTCGGTCTGCGTACGGGAATAATCACCAAGCTCCCGAACAACGAAATAGGAAAATTCATAAAGCACAAGATACGCTTCGCAGGCACGTCCGACGACTACGTAAGCTATGACAGTTCACCGAATATGCGCCTTGGCATATACTATTATGAGTCGGGCGCGTATCCCCGCCTGCCCGTCGTTTCCTACGACAGATGCGGCTCATCCTTCACTACCTACAAGGCCGACGAGCTTGACGAGCGCGCATACGCAAGAGCCGAGATATTCCACACCAGCGGTATCACCCTCGCCCTCGGTAAGGAGGTGCGTGAGGAGGTAATATCCATGATGCAGCGCTTCAAGGAGAACGGCGCGCACATATCCTTCGACGTCAATTACAGAGCAGCCCTTTGGGATGAGGCTACCGCCAAAAGCACCATAGAGCGCATACTTCCCCTGATATCCATACTCTTCGTTTCCGAGGAGACGCTCAGGAGAATGTTCGGCATGACCGGTACACTCGTGGAGATACACAAGGGCTTTGCAGAGATGTATCCCAACCTCAAAATAATAGCTTCCACCAAGCGCACGGTTATCTCTCCGCAGAAGCACAACTTCTCTTCCTTGGTTTATGACAGCGAGATGGGTGAGCATTTCGAGGAGAAGCCCTACGAGAGCATCGATGTCGTTGACCGCATAGGCTCGGGTGACGCGTACGTAGCCGGCGCGCTTTACGGTCTTTTGCGCTTCGGCACCATTGAGGCTGCGGCAAAATACGGAGATGCTATGGCGGCGCTCAAAAACACCATTATCGGCGACACAACAGTGTGCGATCTTGTCGATATAGAGAGGATTATCGCAATCCACGAGGGTGCCTTACCCAAGTCCGAGATGATACGCTGAGGGAGAAAAATTAAAAAAATTTTAATAAACCCCTTCACAAAAGTCTGACTTTGTGATATAATAATCATACCAACATAAAGTAAGGAGAACAATCATGGCAAAGAACAATGAAACTCTCACCGGTATGTTCGACTCGCTCTCGCCCATTGTAAGAATACTTATTCTCATCATCGGCGGCGTTATCGTAGGCGGAATATACAGAATCGCAAAGTGGTTTGAGACCAAGAACACCCTCACCCTTGTTGTAGGACTTCTTGCTACCTTCACCGGTATCGGAAACGTCATCATCTGGTGGGTTGACGTTATTACTACTATCGTGAACGGTAAGATCACCGTTTTTGCTGACTAATTACTGTCCTGACAGGGCTGCCGCGAGAAATTCGGGCAGCCCTGTTTTGTTATTTTCGACCTTACCAAAATAAATAATGTCAATCCTCTTTTTACTATTGACATACGTAAAAAAATCTGCTAGAATACTAAGCACCAACGGAAAGGTGGTGGATCAAGAATGTCAAACATCTGGCATAATATATCTCCTAAGAGGATTTCTCCCGAGGATTTTATCTGTGTGATAGAGATACCTAAGGGCTCGAAGAAGAAATACGAGCTTGATAAGGAAACGGGCTTTATGCTGCTCGACCGCATACTATATACCTCTACCCACTATCCTGCGAATTACGGCTTTATTCCCCGCACCTACGGTGATGACGGAGACCCGCTCGACGTGCTGCTTATATGCGCGGAGTCAATAGAGCCTATGACGCTTGTGCGTGCGTACCCTATAGGCGTTATATCCATGATTGATAACGGTCGCCACGATGAGAAGATAATCGCTATTCCCTTCAACGACCCGAACTACAACCATTATAAGAACATTGAGGAGCTACCCACACACCTCTTTGACGAGATGCGCCACTTCTTCACGGTCTACAAGAACCTCGAGGGCAAGGAAACCGACGTTAACGAGGTTGGTCCTCGCGAAGAAGCAATACAGATCATAAAAGATGCAATAGAGCATTATGTTGATTCTTTTTGCAAATAATTATTGACAAAACAGCGTGATAACGCCGCTTGGCGTTATCACGCTGTTTTGATTTCGCTTTTATTTTTCTTGCGTTTCGGTCTTTTCTCCGCAGTGGCAGCAGGAGGAGCAACTTCCTGAGCAGCCACCCTCGTCGGGACAGCCTATGCACCTTTTGCCCTTTTTCTTTGCCCTGATAATGTAGAAGGCCGCGGCACCCACGACAAGAAGAATTGCGACCGTGGCAATAATGTCAGGGAGTGTCATATTTTTTTCCTTCCCAAGTATATGAGGGATTATACCGTTGCGCCCTCGCGCTCGGCGGTCTTATTCTCCGCCTCGCTTTTAAGCTCAGCCTGCTTCTTAAGTATAAGGTAGGTCAGTGCTGCTGCCAATGCCGCTACTACGACCCAGCCTACGATAGGAGCCCACACGCTGGTGAAGTGTGCGCCGGTAAAGAGCGTGCCGAAGAAGTAAACCAAAAATCCGATAGAGTATCCAACGCCAAGCTGAAGGCCTATGCCTGCAAAGAGCCACTTCTTGCTCTTCATCTCAGCATTCATAGCACCGATTGCCGCAAAGCAAGGAGGCGTGAAGAGGTTGAGCATAAGGTATGCAAGAGCCGCTACCTTGGTAATAGCAAGCACGCCTGCAACCTCGGCACCTGCGCCCTCCATCATAGCAAGCTCCTCGGTGTCGATGAGGTTCTCAAGTCCGACGAAGCAAACGGCGAGAGTACCTACCACGTTCTCCTTAGCGATGAAGCCGGTAATAACCGCAGCAGCAAGCTGCCAGGATACAACACCAACGATGGGTGCGAAGATGTATGCGAAGGGGGTCGCAATGGTAGCAAGTATAGAGTCACTCGCAGAGTCAACGGGCATGAAGTTCCAGCCGAAGGACTGCATGAGATGAACGACGAAGTTACATACGAGAATGATAGTTCCCGCCTTTACTATGTAGGACCAGCCGCGCTGGCACATAGAGAGCGCCGCACGCGAGAAGCTCGGAGCCTTATACTCGGGCAGCTCGATGATGAAGTAAGACTCCTTGCGGTTGCCGGTGATGAGCTTGATGAGAAGCGCGCCGAGAAGGATTATTGCTATTCCGACGAAGTACATAAGCGTTCCCACCCATGCAGACTCGCCGAAGAACGCGCCCGCGAAGAGCGAGATAACGGGCAGCTTTGCGCCGCAGGGCATGAAGGGAGTCAGCATAGCGGTTGCTCTGCGCTCGCGCTCGTTACGGATAGTACGGCACGCCATAACGCCGGGGATAGCACAGCCCGTTCCGATAACGAAGGGAATAACCGACTTACCCGAGAGACCTACCTTCTTGAATATGGGGTCAAGCACTACGGTAGCGCGCGCCATATATCCGCAATCCTCGAGAAGTGCGATGAGGAAGTACATTACCATAACGAGAGGTAAGAAGCCGACTACCGCGCCGACACCGCCGATAATACCGTCAACGATGATCGACGTGAGCAGGGGATGCGCGCCCTCCATAAGACCGCCGACCCACTCGCCGAACCACTCGATCAGAGTGACAAGACCGGGAATGGCAAAGTCCTCGGAAAATTCAATTCCCTCAGCGATCCAGGCACCAAGCCAAGCCTGGGATATCTGGAACACAAGGAACATAACTACAGCGAAGATCGGTATGCCGAGCCACTTGTTTGTGAGGATGGCATCAACCTTATCCTGAATGTTCTCCTTGTTCGTGAGAACCTCGCGGACCTCGACCTTCTCTACGATCTTGTTAACAAACTCATAGCGCGCTCTGTCCTCTGCCTCAGCGCTCTCCTTATCGGTAGCTACAGCGCCTGCGGTATAGGGAGCGGGCTGCTCCTTTCCGATAACGCCGACAGCAGCCTTGACAAGCTCGCTAAGACCCCTTGCAGAGGTGGATACCGTCTCACAAACGGGACAACCGAGCATGGCGGACAGTGCGTCAACGTCGATAACGGTATGCTTCTTTTCATTTATGTCCGTCTTGTTGAGCGCGACGACCACAGGAATACCAAGCTCGAGCAGCTGCGTGGTGAAGAAGAGGCTACGACTGAGGTTAGTTCCGTCGACGATATTTATTATCGCATCGGGAGCCGCGTTCTGCACGTAATCGCTCGTGATGCTCTCCTCCGAGGTGAAGGGTGACATCGAGTACGCTCCGGGAAGATCCACGGCTATAATCTCATCTACACCTCCGGTGTACTTTTTCTTGATTGGGCTTTCCTTCTTATCAACGGTAACGCCCGCCCAGTTGCCGACCTTCTCATTACGGCCGGTCAGAGCGTTGTACATTGTGGTCTTACCGCTGTTGGGGTTACCCGTAAGTGCAATCCTCATTTGATTTCTCCTTATATATAAAATTTATTGATCACATTAAAGTTAGCCACCGCTAACTGCAGGGTAAAAAATAATCCGAGGATTATTTTTATTCTACCACGACAGCAGACGCAAGCGCGGGGTCAATGTTGTATCTTCCGTCCTTTATGGAAACGGTACAGCCGCTCTTACGGCGCGCAACCACGGTTATCGGCTCGCCACTGTAGCAGCCGAGCGAGAAAAGAAAGGCATTAAGCTCCTCGTCGCTCGTATCTATCTTCTTTATAATATATTCTTTTCCTATCTCAGCATCAAGCAAATTCATGGTAATACTCCGATCGGTCAGATTCAAAGCTCATTGAGTTAGCCTCCGCTAACCGTATATATTATAATCACCTTGTCACCATTTGTCAATACTTTCCTGAAAATTTTTCAAACTTTTCAGGTTTTTCTCGTATAAAACGCTTGTCTTATCTGCAAAAGAGGCAATATTAACAATCCGTACTTGATTTTTTCCGCCTATTATGCTAAACTGTATTAAAAAACACTTTAACCAAATTAACGTAAAAGCGAGGACGTCATGAACCTTCAGGAATCAGGCGAAATGTACCTTGAGACCATACTGGTCCTATCAAAAAAGAATACTCTCGTTCGTTCCATTGACATCTCCGAGCATATGGGTGTTACGAAGCCCAGCGTCAGCCGAGCGATAGGTCTTTTGCGTGACGGCGGATACGTGGTCATGGATAAGAGCGGATACCTCACTCTCACCGAGCTTGGCGAGGAGGTTGCGACTAAGATGTACGAGCGCCACAGAATACTCACCGAGTTTTTCGTCAGCATTGGCGTAAGCGAGAAAACGGCAACAGAGGACGCCTGCAAGATCGAGCATCATATCAGCGATGAAACCTTTGAAGCTGTTAAAGGTAAACTTAGCTAGTCATATACAGTTTTTAATAGGAACGGACACGCCCGTTCCTCGCCGCGGCAAGGATTTTTGAGTGTGTCCGTTTTTTTTATTTGTGATTATCGAATTCAATCTTTTGCGATTATCTCAGCCTCCACCGACTCGGCGTATCGGACAGCATCCATAGCATCGGCGGCGTATTTGTCCGCACCTATTGCCGCGGCATATTCCTCGGTAAGAACGGCACCGCCGACAATGACCCTCGCCATTGGAAGCTGCTCCTTTATCAGTCTGACTGTTTTCTCCATGGCGGGTACGGTAGTCGTCATAAGCGCGCTGAGACCGACTATCGCGGCACCGCTTTCACCAGCAGCAGATAAAACGTCTTTGGGTGCGACGTCGCGCCCGAGGTCAATAACCTTAAAGCCGTAATTGCGAAGAAGCAGGCAAACTATATTTTTGCCTATATCGTGTATATCGCCCTTTACGGTTGCGATAACCACCGTCAGCCTCTCGCTTTTGTCGGGGCTTGCCGCAAGCGCCGCGCTGATAGGCTCGAACGCAGCCTTCGCCGCCTCAGCCGCCATAAGGAGTGAGGGAAGATAAATTTTCTTCTCCTCGAAGCCGCGGCCGACGGCATTGAGCGCAGGGATAATCTCCCCCTTCACCACGTCGAGCGGCGGTGTATTCACAAGCATAGCCGATGCCAGTTCTCTTGCCTTGTCGCTCATTCCCTTTGTGATAGCATCCGCAAGGTACTCAGCACCTGCCTCTGCCGCCACGGGCGCGCTTGTCGACGGTGCCGCCTCAACGCTCGTCGCAAACCTGACGTAATCGGCACACCCCTCATCGAGAGAATTGAGCGCCTTGTACGAGTAATAGCTCTTCATCATCTCGGAGGAATAGGGATTCATAATTGCCGCAGTCAATCCGTTCTCCAGCGCGTTTGCAAAGAACACAGAGTTCAGAATGTCGCGATTTGGTAAACCAAAGGATACATTTGATACACCGAGAACGGTATTACAGCCAAGCTCGCCGTGTATGCGTTCAAGCGCGCCGAGCGTAATCTTAGCCGCGCTCGCATCGGCTGACACCGCCATAGTCAGGGTATCGAATATAATATCCTTTTTGTCTATTCCGTATTTTTGCGCCTCGGCGAGTATGCGCCTCGCTATATCAACTCTGCCCTCTACGGTATCTGGTATTCCCTGCTCGTCGAGAGTAAGCGCCACTACAACGCCGCCGTACTTTTTAACAAGCGGGAAAACGGCGTTCATCGACTCTGCCTTGCCGTTTACCGAGTTTATCATAGCCTTTCCGTTATATCTGCGAAGCGCCGCCTCCATGGCTATAGGATCTGAGGTGTCGATTTGCAAAGGAAGATCGCACACCGCCTGCAAGGCCGTCACCACGCTCTTTATCATTCGTGGCTCGTCTATCTCGGGCAGACCGGCGTGGACGTCAAGAATATGCGCGGCCG
>CAYZZJ010000017.1:0-22086 GCA_964482885.1 uncultured Ruminococcus sp.
CGACACTTCGTGTCTTGCATAGCTATGCTATGCGCTCACGGAGCAATCTGCGTGCGGCTCGCTTGTGCAAGCACAGACTCGCTTGCACTTGATTATATGAAAATGGAATAAAACAAATGGAGGAAAACAGAGTTTTCCAGCCTTAATATATTGCATGGCGCAAAGGAAAAGGGTGTGGTGCAATGTACCCCACCCACAAATTATTCCATTTTTGGTCTCGCCCGATATGCCAGACCTTATCTATCAAAGTCGTCCTTCTTTACGCGTACTACCAATCTCTTCATCGCATTCGCATTAAACGGTATCAGCGGATACAAATAATGATACTTCCCCGACACCGAGCGATTGGTAGCAACAAGGAAGACGAAGAGCGCAAGCCCGAGAAGCAGCCCCCACGCGCCAAAGCCGAAGACGAAGATGAGCGTCAGAACGCGCACGAACTTTATCGCGTAGCCAAGCTCAGCGTTCTGCTGTGCAAAGTTGGCGAGAGCGACGAACGCCATATAGAGTATAACGTCCTCGCACACCCAGCCAACTCCTACGGCGAAATCGCCGAGAATGAGCGCGCCTATGACCGAGAGCGAGTTTGACAGCATATCTGGGGTGTTCATAGATGCGATTTTCAACCCGTCTATCGCAATCTCGACGAGCAAAAGCTGCAATATAATAGGCAGTGCGCCCGGCTCATCGGGCACTAAAAAAGCGAGATACGGGGGCAGAATTTCGGCATTTTCAAGCACGACGTACCACAGGGGAGTGACGAACATCGAGAGAATGAGTATCGCGGTACGCACGAGGCGAAGATACGTTCCCGTGAGGGGCGGAAAATAATAATCGTCGGTCTGCTGCAAATAGTCGAAAATCGACGTTGGGAGTATCATCGCCTGCGGCGAGGTGTCGCAAAAGATTATGACCGAGCCTTCCGTTACCTGCGCGGCGGCGGTGTCGGGGCGCTCGGTCGTGCGTATCTTCGGGAAGGGGTTGAGCCAGCCGCGCCTTATCAGACATTCGGCGAGCGACTGATAGCCGAGGGTCAGAGATTTCGTCTTGATCTCTTTGAGCTTGTTTTTAATATCCGTCACAAGCTCGCCCGATGCCACGCCGCGCATATAGCATACGACGACGTCGGTCTTAGATACCGTTCCGACCGAAAAATGCTCCATAGAAAGCCTGGGGTCGCGTATCCTGCGGCGCAGGAGCGCAGTGTTCATCACCAGCGTTTCCACAAATCCGTCCCTCGCGCCCTGCATCACCCTGTCCGAATCCGGCTCGGCAGTCTGCCTCGCAGGGTAGGTGCGCGCGTCTATGAGTATAGCCTCGCCGCCGAAGCTCTCCGAAAGGAGCGCCGTCTGCCCCGACAGCACCGCGGTTACTATCTTATCGTCATCGGTCGCAACGCCAACCTCGACGTAGGCAACGAGCGCGAGCATCTCGCGCATGCTCCCCGCGGATTTTGCACCCGTCACCTGCCCCATTATACGCTGCAGCTCGGCGTCCTTCACAAACCCGTCGATATAGAAAAAGGTCACCTCGTCCTCGCCCACCTTCATATGCCGCGATATACAGTCGAAGTTCCGCCCTACGCCAAGCACCTCGCATAGCCGCCTTATATCCTCGGTATAATTCCCCGTTAATTTCATATAAATCTCCATTCTGTCGCCGGTGGCGACCGCACACAAATCACTAATTAATTTTCGGTATCGCTGTGCGACGATTTGGGTTCGGGGCCCAAATCGCGAAAATTATGGGCGTGAACGCTTAAAGCATGGGGTAGATATTGGTTATTTCACGCTACCCCCGACAGAAAAATTCAGAATTAAGAATTCAGAATTCAGAATTCAGGAATAAAACTTAATAGTACATATTATTCTCTCACCCGCCGGTAAAAATATACCATGGTTGTCGTTTTGTCATGCGGTTGCTCGGATAAAAGAAAGGCAAAACGAATTTTTACACTCGTTTTGCCTAGTTTTATTTACATATTTTGATATTGTTTCAGTTATTTCTTAAACTCGCGCTTGCCTATTCTTCTTATAGGCGTGCCACTCTTGGCAGTTGCGCCCACCTTATACGCATCTATCACGTCAGATATCTCCGAGGGAGATTCGGTGGTGAAGATATAATGCTCGCTCTCAAAGAGCGAGAGCTGCTCAGGCTTATCGGCAACGTAGGTTACCGCGGAGTTGAAGATAAGATTTCGATGCTCGAACTCGCGCACCATCGGGAACTCGAAGCCGCGGCGGTCGGTAAGCCCCACCTCCGAGCATGAGCGGCAGCCGTACAGGTCGCGCATAAAGCAGCGCTCGGTAAGCATAAGAGGCAGCCTGCCGTAGACTATTTCCCTGCCGCCGATTGCGGCAGCCTCCCTCGCGGTAAGCTCGGGCGAGAGCATCGGCAGACCAACGCCAAGCTCGGCTATCGCATCGCGGGCATAGGAGTTCATCACGTTAAATCTGAAATCGGCAACGGGTACAAAGCCGTACTCGCGCACAAGTGCGAGGTGACCGAGGTTGCCGACGAGCGCGTACTCCACGCCCTGTCTCTTTGCCGATTCGAGCATTTTGCGCACGGTGGGTATCTTGCCCTCCATTATCACGGGCGGCATGGCTATACCCTTCGGCACGCGGCGGCACTCACCGTCATCTAAGAGCCACAGCGGCAGAAATACTATATCAAAGAAATCCGCCTCGCGCCCCAGCCTATTATACGAGCCGATGCGGTAGAATATAGCCGTTCTGTGCTTTTTACCCCCACCCCGTGTCGCTTTTTCCGAGGGCTTCGGTATTTCGATGTCCTCACACTCGCGCAGGGGCAGCTCGAGGGCTGCCGCGGCGGTGCGCCTGAGCGCGTTGAGCGAAGCGGGCGACAAATTTATGCCCTCGTCCAGCTCGACCTCTATATCCTCCGCCTCAAGCGAGAGAAAGGTGTTTCCCATTTTAGCTATTCTCGCGGCTACCGCCTCCTTGGTCAGCGGTGCGCTTTTAGCCGGCTCGGGAGTATCTCCGCGAACCGTCCTGCTCCTGCTACAGTCCTTGGTCGTAACAGTCAATAGCGCGGGCTCACCAAGCCTCAGCCTTACGTAGGCGGTAATCGGTACGCGCTGCGGCAGGATCTCACCGACGTCAAGGGCGCGGCTCTCTGCCTTATCCGCCTCACTTCTGACACCCGTCATTCTTTCCTCGGGGTGTCCGCGGAAGTAAGCATCGGTGAAGCCGTCGCGCGAGAACGCGCGCATCAGCGCCTTATTCTCGTCGGCTGTCGCCACCCTTCCCTCGTCGAGAAGTCTGCGGTATATCGAGGTGACGGTATAGACGTATTCAGGCGACTTCATTCTGCCCTCTATTTTAAGAGAGGCTACGCCCGAGGAAATCAGCTCGGGAATATGACCTGCAAGCGAAAGGTCAGTGAGCGAGAGGGGGTATTTGCCGCCGTTATAGGGCAAACGACAGGGCTGGGCACATTCGCCGCGGTTGCCGCTTCTGCCGCCGACAAGAGATGAGAACAGGCACTGCCCCGAGTGGCAAACGCAGAGCGCGCCGTGTATAAACACCTCTACCTCGGCAGAGCAAGCCTCGGTTACAGCCCTCATATCAGCATACGACACCTCGCGCGCAAGCACGACGCGGCTGCAGCCGAGCGAATATATTTCCTCAGCGCCGTGAAGATTATGCACGGACACCTGTGTCGATGCGTGCAGCTCCATATCCGGCAGACACACGCGAAGCACGCGTATAAGACCGAGGTCCGCGACTATAAGCGCGTCAACACCAATTTCGTAAAGCGAGCGCGCAAAATCGACCGCACTCTCTATTTCATTATCGTAAAGCAGAGTGTTGAGGGTGACGTAGAGCTTCGCCGAATGAAGGTGGCAGTATGCCACAGCGCGCGACATTTCCTCTAAATCGAGGTTTCCCGCATAGGCGCGTGCGCTGAATGACTTACCGCCCACGTACACAGCGTCTGCCCCGGCATTCACCGCCGCCACAAGACACTCGAAATCCCCCGCAGGTGCAAGCAGCTCGGGGAGCTTCTCTTTTCTTTTCATTTATATCTCCGTTCGGGTAGATAATAAGGGTGATAACCACCCACATTATTCTATCAAAAACGGCATGAAAAGTCAACACAGTGTATTGCCCTTTAACGGCGGCAGAAGCCACCGCCCTACAACTTACCCCTCCGGGGCAATCAGACGCTCGCGGCCAGCCTGCGGTAACAATAAATTATTTAGTTATGAATTTGGCTCACGCCAAATGTGATGATGTGCTGTCGCACAGTTATGAGAGTACTGCGTACTCGTTATGATATGATTGCTACTTACAACGCGACGAAGTCGCTCATAACTTGGCGAAGCCAACCAGACGCTCGTTCCTCGCTATTCCGTCGCTTCGCTCCTTAAACTGCGAGCCTCGCGAGCATCATAACTTGCACGAAGTGCAATCATAACTGCTGTTCGTGTAATTGCAAAGCAATCACACGAACAGCGGCCTCACCTGCTCGCCCTTTAGCATAGCCTCGATACACTCGGGTATGCGCTCAAGCTCGGCAACCAGCGAGTGCGGCTTAGCGCGCGGATCGTCCTGGCGCATCGGCACAAAATACACCGAGCGGCGCGACATCACCGTAGCCAGGCTGCCGAGATTTGCGGACAGAGCATCGTTTGTCGCGAGGGCGATAAGCGTGGGTCTATCCTGTCTGAGATGCGCCTTTATCGCCATTGTGGCGGCGGTGTCGGTTATGCCGTTCGCCACCTTTGCAAGGGTGTTGCCCGTACAGGGCGCGACAACGAGAATATCGAGTGGGTCCTTAGGTCCAAGAGGCTCGGCGTCCGTAACGGTATGTATAACCGTTCTGCCCGTTGTCTTCTCAACCAGGCGGGTGAATTCCTCAGCCCCATAGAATCTCGTGTCGCGGAAATATGCGTTCTCGCTCATAATCGGCACAAGCTCATGACCCTCTGCGACAAGCCTGTGAAGCACGGCGAGCGAGCGCGAGAAGGTGCAGTGAGATGCGGTGATGCAATATCCTATCCTCATTCTCCGCCCTCCTTAAGTGAAAACAAAAAATTCTCCACAGCCTCGGCAAAGACCCTGCCCGCAGTTTCGGGATAGGCTCGCGCAGGCAGCGAGGGATAGCGCTCGACAGATACATGCTCGGGAAAGTTAGAGCCCGAAGCAAGCTCGATTATCCGCGCCTGCGGCGCACCGTCGTTAAAGCTGAATATGCGCGCGGGCGCCGTATTGATAAGAATATCCAACCCTGAAAGCTCCGCACCCTCACGCGCCTCGGCGGTATCGACGCCAAGCGCGGACAGCTCCATTCTCACCTCGGTGCGAGAGGTGTACACGCGCACGCGCGCACCGATATAAAGCAAAAGGCGGAGCAGCACCTTACCTATTCTTCCGTAGCCGACTATACCCACCGACATATCCGAGGGTGCGCGCCTGCCCTCACAGATCAGAATACCGAGTGTGGCGAGGGCGGTAAGCTCGGCGTTCTCCGAAAGGAATCTCTCGTCAGAAGCCCCGTCCCACACCAAAGCTTCCCTGCTGCGTACCGCACCGGCAATCTCGGGCGGCAGAGCGTATCCGACAACGAGCGTATCCCGGGATACACCCGAGAGCGCGTCCGAGAGCGTAAGCTCCGTACCGTTTATATGAACTCCGTCCCTCGTCGACGGAATGGGTAAAATAATAAGCTCACCAAATCTATTTGTCAGAGGCGATGAGGTAAGAATTTTCTCGCATATCTGCGCCCGCAAACTCTTTTCGTAAACTATAGTTTTCATTATTTCTCCTTGCGGGGTGTTTTCTGCCCGATGAGCGGCATTGCGCTAATTCAGGCATCATTACATTATATGTGTATAGATGCGCATTTGCTATGGCAAAAAGAAAAAATATACGTGCCTCCGGAGGAATAACACGACGGCATATCAGAAAAACTAGCTAAAAAGGAGGTAAAACTATGCTTTTCAAAAAATCAGAGCCAAGACGCTGGCACCCGTGCTTAGTTATCACCATCGGCGCACTCACGGCAATCGGCGCTGCAACCATAGCTACGATGTCTAAGGACGCCATGTGCAAAATAAAAGGCAAGATAAAATCCATGTGGAATAAAAAAGAGGAGTGCGGCTGTGAGGAAATTCAGAATTAAGAATTCAGAATTCAGAATTAGAGAGAGAACGCGACTCGCTCCTATAGCCTCCCTGCGAAAGTAGCGTAGCGGCGCAAGAGTGTTAGAAAACAACACAGTGCTACCGTTGACACCTTCAGGTGTCTCGGCGTTTGTCCCCCGTAGGGCGGGGGCTTGCTCCCGCCGCCCCCATTCGCTTGTGCAAGGGAAGAAAAAAGGGATTAAGGCTTTTTGCCTTAACCCCTTTTTGATTTTATTTTTTGTGATTCTTTAATTCTTAATTCTGAATTCTGAATTCTGAATTCTGAATTTACTTATACACCACGTCAGCGAGGCCCTTGAGCTTCTCCATAGCGTAGTTATACACAGCGTTCTCAAGGAAGTAGTCCTCGCCATACTGAGAAAGCATACCGTTATAGTAAACCTCGACCGCCTCGAGATACTGCTCCTCACTGTTATAGCTCGAAGGGCTTAGCTGCTGTGTAATGTAATCGCGCAGCTCCGTCTTAAGCTCCTCGGTGGTCTTCGCAACGTACTCGTCACTCGGCAAGAAGCCCTCCTCCCTTATTATATAATAGAAGACAAGCTTCTCGGCGACCGAATCCTCCGCGCTCTTACGCAGGTGAGCGCGCCAATCATCGTCCGCCTCAAGATCGAGGTAGGTGAGAGCATAGGCATCGAGAGTTCCGTAAGCCGATCCGCCCTTTTCGTATGCCTCGGTAATCTCCATTACGTAATCGTCGTAATAGGACTGTACCTCAGCACCGGGCAGGCGCTTCACCTTGTATTTGGAGGTTAGCTGCTTCCAGACGGCAGCGGTAAGCTCGCTGTCGACCTCTGCCTTCGCAGCCTCGGTAACGCTCTCTACAAGATACGCGCGGTAGCAATCTATCAGCTCGTCACCCGCCTCGCCGTAGGATCTCAGCTCCTCTACAGTCATACCAAGCCTCTCGGTAACGAAACTATCGTCTATCTCACTTGCGGTATAAAGATCCGTCATCTCGACGTAAACATCAAAATTAACCGTCTTTCCCGCGAGGGCAGCCTCGTCATAGCTCTTCGGGAATCTCGCCTCAACTGTAAGCGAATTATCGCCCACCGAGCATATCTTGTCTATTGAAATATTGGTATATACCGAAAAACCGCTCGCATCAACGGCATCATTCGTCTTAAAATAAGTCTTTTCCTCGCCAAGCTCCTTGCCGATAAGGAAGTCGGCAAAGCCCGTGCCAAACCTCTTGTCGCATATATCCTTATTCACAACAACGGTATAGGTCTCGTCCTCGGCAACTGTGCCGTCGGCGTATATGGCGGACATGCTCACCACAACGACATCCCCCTCCGCGATAGCACGGTTTGATACAACGCCGTACTTGGAGTAGTCCTCGGGATTCTTGCCGATAAGACCGGTCTCAAAGCCCGGGATAAAGCTGCCCGAGCCAATTCCAAGCTCATACGGATCCGCATCGTCAAAGTTGCAGCCACCGTCAAAGTACGTCCTCGAGCCGTCCTCGGCGGTATAGTAGCCAATATATCTGATGTATACGGTATCGCCCGCTCTGAGAAGTCTTTGCACTCCGTCTGTGACGGGCAGCCTTGCGTAGAGGTCATCGTCCTCCACACCGCTTTTGAGCGAATTTTTATCATCGCTGTCAACTCGCGTTGCGTATATAGCCTTTGCAATTGCCGCGTCAATAGCCATATCGTCAACGGGGTCTATATCAAGCTCAACACGATAGCCTACGTAGTCGTCGCGCGAAATGTATATATACTTCGAGAGATCGTCGTTCATATAATCGACGGTCTCAGATGCCCATATAGCGCTGATTATTCCTATCACCGACGCCACGATGACCGCAACTCCTGCAACCGCCGCCGCGATAATAAGCCCTATCTTCGTCCTCTTGTATTTTTTCGCCTCGGCAGCCTCCCTCTCGGCGCGGCTCAGCTTCGGCTCTGCTTTATTTGCCTTGTTGCTTACGTTGCTTTTTCTTTTTCCCATTGCCTATCCTTAAAGCTGTATTTGCTTCTCCTCAGCCTCGGTGGGAGGGAAGCTGTCTGCATAGGAGGTTGCGAGCGCATCGCACCTCTCGTTATATTCGTGGCCTGCGTGACCCTTGACCCATATAAATTCAACCGAATGAGTGCGGGTGAGGGTGTAAAGCTCCGCCCAGAGATCGGGGTTTTTAAGCTCCTCGCGACCCCTGCGCCAACCGCTCTTGCACCAACCATGCACCCAGCCCTGCAGGAAGGCGTCGACAAGATACTTTGAATCCGAGTAGAGCTTGACCGAGCATGGCTCCTTAAGAGCCTTGAGACCGTTTATAGCCGCGAGCAGCTCCATGCGGTTATTGGTTGTAACAGGCTCGCCGCCCGATAGCGCCTTCTCGTATTTACCGTAGACGAGGATAGCGCCCCAGCCGCCTCTGCCGGGATTTCCGCGGCAGGCACCGTCGGTATATAAATTAACCTCTTTCATAGTCAGCCCCTTTGTAGTGTAGGAAGTATTAAGAAAGGACCGCCCCCATAGCCGGCAGGCCAACGAAGCAGTCCTTTTTGTTAGATTTTAGTGCGAGCCGTCCAAAGACAACCCGTCGGGGAAGTCAGATTCCGGGGAGAAGCGTCGTTCTTCGTCCCGAAGGCGTATATGAATACGTCGAGAGGGCGAAAACGGCGGTAGAAAAAGTCCATCAAACGGAGAAATCCGTAGGATTTCAACCTTAATTTATACTTATACGTTTATATAGGTATAAATATCATTATCGGACTTTTTCGGTCTCACCAAATATGACGACCCGAGTAGATTACTCGAAGGTGTACTGAAGACGTACGTAAGCAACCTTGTTTTCGGTCTGCTCAGCCTCAGGCTTAACCTCAAGGAAGTAATCCATGATGTTGTCGAACTGAAGTGCGGGTACGTAGTAGCTCTCGTCTACGTTGTCCTCGCCGAGCGAGTACTGAAGATAGAATACGTACTGCCAGTTGTTCTTGAACTCTTCCTTCTGCTCGTCGGTCACGTCAACGTTATTGTCGCACGCAGCCTTGAGAGCGTATACGAATACGGTATCCTTAACGGATGCCTTAGCCTCCTCGAGGATTGCAGCCTCGATATCCTTACGGGTAGAGGTGGTATCAAGACCAAGCTCCTCCTGAGCCTTAAGGAAGTTGTCGAAGTTGCCCTCGTACTGCTCGTAGTTGGTCTTGGTAACAGTAGTGCTGGAGGAAGATGAGCTGCTCGAGGGAGTGTAACTTCCCTCGTAGAAGTCATACTCGTAGTTGTTCATCAGGCGGTCGTAAGCCTGGTCAACCGCCTTCTTCGGAAGCTCGCCGTTGAACTCCATGCTAGCAAGCGCAAGAGCGTAGACAGCCTCGGCGAGGCTAGCTCTGATATTGCTCTTGTAGGTCTTCTCCTTGGAGTCGTAGATAGACTGCCCGTAGCTGTCTATGATAGCCTCCTCGATATCCTTAGCACCCTCGGTGGAGGAGGTGCAGGCAAGAAGAAGTGCGATTTTGTCGTCAACCTCTGCATCCTTGTCGTTGTACTCGGTGGTAGCAGTCTCGAGCTCAGCCTTGAGCTCAGACTCCTTGTCCTTCTGATCCTGAGTAGCAGCGTCGCCCGCATCATCGAGATCGGACTTAGCGTCGTCGTAATCCTCCTGCTTGTCATCCATAGCAGTCTTCTTATCGGAAAGCTCTGCAAGAAGCTCTATAAGATCGGTTGCTATCTCGTTGATATTCTTGTTCTCGGTAGAGTTGGTGTAGGTAAGATCCTCGAATATGTCGAGAGTTGCGCCGTCGATATTGCCCTCATCGTCCGCAGTACCTGCAGACATGCTCTCGCCGAGAATGTCCTTAAGAATAACCTTAGCAGTGATATCCTCAAGCTCTATAATGTCGATGAAGTATACGGGGAATACGTGGTAGGTAAGCTCGATGCCCTTGAGGTCAACGGTACCGCCCTCAACAGCGGTCATCTCCTTGGTGGTGCTTGCATAAGGAGTGTGCTTGATCTCAGTGGGAAGCTCCTTGCCGCCCTTGAGAATCCAGTTGATCGTAACGTTCTTGTAAGTGACGTCAACGCTTTCGCCTTCTCTCTCCTCGTTGTTCACGAACTCGCCGGAGAGTGCGCTGCCAACAGCCTTATTAACAAGGAACTCCTTGAAGTTAGCGGGAGCAGCAGTCTCGCCGTCCATGGTAAGATCGTCGTCAAGAGTGATGAGCCTACCTGTGTAAGTGTTTGTAACAACCTGACCCTCAGCGTTGGTATAGCTCTCTGTATAGGTAACTACGATCTGCTGATAATCGGTAGCGTTGTACTGAGTAGTACCCGATGTCTCGGTCTTGTATGCATACTCGGTGAAATCGATATCCTTAACTGCATCTGCGATCTTCTTATCAAGACCGTCGAGAGTGGACACCCCGAGCTGAAGCTTAATAGCCTTGGACTTGGTCATAGTATCGAGATAAACGGTGAAGTCGCGAGCCGCGGTGCCGTTCGCCTCGTCAGCGGGAATAGTACCGGTCACGTAGTAGCAGTAGTAGAGAGTGTCGTTGCCGCCGATAACCTTGTCGGTAACCTGAGTGGTCTCTGCGAGCTTAGCAAGAGCGGTGATGATATCATCGTTAACCTTCTGCCATCTCTCATCCTCGTCAACTCCGAAGCTGCCGTCAGCAATCTTAAGGCTGGCAAGACCTGCGATAAACGCGTCCTTGTCAAACTCAACGTAGTTCGACATGTCGTCCTTCTCGTAGCTATACGCGCATCCTGCAAGTGTAAGAACGAGCGTAGCAACGATAAGGAGCATACTGATAATTCTCTTTTTCATCGTCATAAAATCCTTTATCTTACTTATTTTAATACTAATTAAGCTATTCGCTTAGTTATTATAGCATACCTTACGCCAAAAAGCAAATACTTTTTAGAAATAATTATAAAATATAATTAATTAAGCTTTTCGTCGGGATAGGGAACCTCTACGTCCACGCTCTCCGCATTAAGCACCGACAGATACGCCGACGCAAGCTTCTTGAAGGCGAAGGTAGAGATATAGAAGTCGCTGACAGGCTCGCCCTCGGGATTGCCCGCGGAGTCAACCTGGTAGAACCTTACCATAACCTTTCGGTCGCTGATGCGGTAGAAGTCATAGACGTAGGGCAGCTCGCTCGCATTATCCGCATCGAGCTGTATCCTTATGCTCATAACCTTGTTTTCATCGCTTGCAAGAGCCTGCTCCGCATCGGTAAGCGTGCCCTCGTAGGAGGTCATGGAGAGAACCTGGTATGCTAGGAAGAAGTTTGAAACTCCGACCCATTCAATCGAATCGGAGAGAGTGAGATCCTTGCCGCCGCCCATAACGGTGTTATAGAGGGTGTGGACGCCGATCTGTCCCTTATCGTTCGTTCCGTTTGCCGCGATGTACTTGGCAAGCTCGGTATTCTGCATAGAGCCGTCAGCCTGCTTAACGTACACGTTATACCAGTCGATGGTAGTATCATAGCCATCGAAGGGGATAAGGCTTATCGTTTGCCCCTGCTTGTAAACTATATCCTTTTTGATCTCAAAGTCGTAGCTGCCGTAGACGTCATTCATATAGAAATCAACGCCGAAGCTCGATACCGTGTCAAGATCGAGCAGTATAAGCGTGCGTCTTGCCCAAAAATCAACAAAGGAATAGTCGACGAACTCGAGCTTAGAGTTATCGACAAGTGCGACAAGATCGTACATATCCGATCCTACGTACCTGTATTTGCCGACCGCGCCCGTTTGCTCGTCCGTGATATAGACCATTTCGCTTATATAAAGCGTAAAGCCTATCGTATCATAGCTTCCGTAATCAAGCTCCGACTCCTCGTCCTCATTCTCTGACGGAATCTCAATATCGTAGATTCCTCTGGGAAGCTCAAAGTAGATGGTATACGCCTCAAGGCCGTACTGCTTCTTAACGTCGTGAGTAAGACCTACTGCCACGGTCTCGCCGTAAAGACCGTTAGACATAGTGGAGTTATCGTCGATACCGCCGAGCAGACGAAGCACTTGCTGACAGTTATCCGAATGGATACCGTAGAGCCTATACTGGTCCGTTGTATTCTCGTAAATGGATTCACCGTAGAAGGGGTCGCGCTCCGAGGCATTCTCGAAGTTAAAGGAAACGACAAGCTCCTTAAGAAGACAGCGCTCGATGGTCTCTACCCTCGAGGTGACAAACTCGCGGAAAGCCTCGTTGTAGCTTACCGTCTCAGACGCGAGGATAGCCAGGTCGATGCCAATCTCCTTGCCGAGAATTGCATCGTGTATAGCCTCAAACCCCTCTTTTTCCTTTATGGTGGTCATAGGCACGTCCATGGAACGGACCTGACCCATCACGCCGTTCACCGTCTCGTAGTAGGTTATCGTAGCGTAGCCGTCAGAGGTAACCCTGGTAGCTGTCCTTCCGTCCGAGTCGTATATCTTGATTATGTCCTTGACGTAGAGCTTCTTAACCGTCTTTGCTGCGTTTGTCTTAGTGTACTCTATATCTACAGATATAGGAGCCGTAAGCTCACCGACGGCAGCCGAGGCAAAGGCACTCCTCTCGCCGACAAGCAGAGCATCATCAAGATTTATAACCGCGTGCCTTTCGATAGAGGTATTCTGCTTTTCTCCGTCGATATAATAATCGTAGCCGACGAGAAGAAGCCTGCTGTCACCGACAGGCGTGCCCTCGGTTCTGCACTCCGTATTACCCTCATAATCGAGGATAGCCTCAATTTTATTTATGACGTATTTGTACTTAACGCTCTCTGCGCTACCGAAGTCTATCACCGTGTTAACCGACGAAGCGTAATCAGAGAGGAGCGTTATATAAATAGGCTCTGCCTGAGCGCCTATCTCCTTGCCGACGAGCGCGGCTATAAGCCTGTCGCGGTCAGTTCCCTTGAATTCCGAAAGATCGAAGGTGAGATCACCGTTATCAATCTTAAGGTATCCGTCAGGATATTTGTCGGGGGTGTAAGCCGCGCTCTCTTTAATTGGGGAGAAGACGTCGCCCTTCGCGATAACAGAATGCTTATCGGTTACCGTGCCCGACTCTATTATCTCGTTCTTCCACTCCTTGAAATCGGTGGTGAGAAGCGGCTCGAAGGTCTTATCCTCGTCAAGACCCTCCGCAACCAGCACACCTCTTACGAAGCTCTCAAAGCCAAGCTCGGCGTACTTGAGGGTATCGTGACCGCTGTAATAGATGCAGTCGCGTCCGTCAACGCGGTAATAGCGGCCGTAGCCGTTCAGCGCGGAGTCACCGATATCAATATGCCTGATGCCCTTTGCCGTAAAGACGCCATCATCGTCCCTTTCGCCGTAAGCAAAGGATACCGAGGTCTTATTCTCATCGTCAAGACCGAAGCTCGCGAGCATCTCGGCTCTCGCTTCTGCGTTGTCCGTGGGCAGGTCTATACGCTCATGGAAATAGGGCGTTCCTAAGCCCTGCAGAAGATAGGAGAGCATAAAGATCGTGCCGTAGCCGTCGTCCTCCTCCATGGCGTAGAGCGACTCGTAATTGAAGTCTGCCTCCTCTGCCATAATCGGGGGGAGATAATTTATCGTGGTCTCGTCACCCGAGGGACTTTTGTATCCGAGGTAGAACACGCCGTTCTCATCCGGGAAGCGGGTGAGGTCAAATGTTCCCTTATCGTTCCTTACGATAACCGCGCTTATATTAACGGTGTCGATGAGTGGGTATGCCAGCGGCTGATTCTGATACAGCGCCTCGCCGAGAGCCTCGTTTATCTCGGGAAGCTCGCTCTCCTCCTCATTGGTAGGAATATTAGCATACACTATCGACAGGACGATGCTGGCAATTATAAGGAAAACCAACGCGGAGGATAGTATAATTGCTAACTTTTGTGTGCGCGTTAAACGTTTTTTCTCGATTGTTCTCATCTATCCTCCTATAGGTTTTTTCGCTTGATGCATACAACGATACCCCACACCGTAAGAGCAACGGGAGGCAGAGCTACAAGCACCGTGAATATCACGCGCCACGTGAGAGAGAAGCCGTAATTGGTAGCCACAAGCTCCTTACCGTCAGCTGAATACACGTCCTTTGTGGTCTCGGTTAGCGTGGTGCTCTGCGTCTGCTTTCCTCCGAGGGAGTCGGAGTTCCAGGTCATACCGCCGAGCGAAATCGAAGCGAATTTATCGACGCGGGATATCGAAGTGATAACAGACGCCATAATATCGTAGTTTGCGTAAGATCTGTTTCCTAAAAGCTCGTTCGAGAAGAAGTCCTCGCTGTTCGTACAGAACAGGTATGAGTAGGTCGTCTCCGAGGTGTAGGAATCAAGGTAGGTTCTTACCGACGCGGCAGCAAGAGCCTTCTTGCCGTCGGGGCCGGTCTTGGTGGTGCTGTTCGGTCCGTCGAATTCCGACGCAGCATCGGAGGTGGTGATAAAGTCTGCATAATTTCTTATGGTGTTAAAGCTGCCCGATTCGTCGCGCGTGGTCGCTGGAGCGTAGGTGCAGTAGAGATAGCCGGAGTTGGTGAATACCATTTTCGGCGCACTCGACAGCCCGTAATAATCTCCGTAATAAGCGCCGCCAAAGCTATCCTCGTCACCGTAAACACCTACGATAGCCGTGCCCTCCTCGCCGACACCGGGAAGATAGCTCTCCTCGTCCTTGACAAGAGAGTTGCCGTAGCCTATTCCCCACTCTGCAAGGAAAGCCTCAAGCTCGGGCATATCACCCGAATCGTAAGCCTTGTTGAGAATTATCGCGCCGCCGTGAGAGCACAAATATCTGTCGAGCTTCTCAAGGGGAGATGCGTAATCGAAATCGTCAAATTTCGTAGCGTCCGCGGTGAAATCTCTCGTGGGCGCGTTGATAACGAGCAGCGCGCAGTCGGAAGGAATTCTGTCGACCTCGGAGAGCTTAAGCGTCTTTACCTGAAGACCTCTGTCCTCAAGCAGCTCTGCCGCGACAGCCATGGACTTGCTCATCTCGCTCTCGGGGCTTTCGGGGTCGTAGTAGGTCTCTCCGTTCTCGGTCAGGAAGTACGCCGTAGGCGAGCTTATCGCGGTAAGCGATGCGAATATCGTCGCCATTCTGTACTCTCCGTCATAGGAGAAGTAGTCGACGGTCCAGAAGTTCGCGATATTGGTAATCTTATAGCTGCTGCCAGTAGACACGATCATATCCGTCGCCGTTATCTCTCTGCGGGAGGTTGTGCGGTACATGGATACAGCCGCGGGATTGTAGGTAATGTTGACCGTCTCAACGGTGATGTTGTCAAACCTCGCCTCAAGCTGCTTTGCCATAAAGTAGGTCGGGCGCAGATCGTAGGTTTTCTCAAGCGAGTCGGGATCAGCGCAGAAGGTTATCTTGATCTCGGGCTTCTCGCCCTTGTCGTTTTCCTTGCCTATTACCTCCTCACAGTACTCTATCATTTCGTCGCTGAGAGAGTAGAAGCCCTCGGGCGTGAGGTCGATAAATATCTGACCGCTCTTACCGAGCGCGGTAAGAAGGAAATTGAGTGCGAGAAGAAGGACTGTACCGACAGCCGTAATAACGGCGAAGATTTTGGTTCGGGTGCTTTTGCCCTTGAAAATGCTGCCGCTCATCTGCGCTTCCTCCTTATCACTACCACAGCGCCGGTCACCGCCAGCGCGACGGGTATAATCATGAGCAGCACGGTAAATGCAACGGCACTGCTCTGCGTGAGGTTCTCGACCACGCCGCTGCTATATATAACGCTCCTCGCGCCGTATATAGCGGTAGATGCGCCGAAGACCTCGGTAAGGGTGGAGTAAACGAAATCGCGGTTCAGGTAGCCGTTCGAGGTAAGCACGTCAGCACCCGTCATAAGCACGGTGGGAATAACCACAACCGAGGAGCTTATTCCCTCTCCCTCGTCACGGGTGGAGTATGCCGCTACCGCGTAGCCGCCGTCCTCGCTGACGGTCTCGCCCTCCCAGAGAACGCGGGAGGAGGGAGATGAGAGAAGCAGAGCCTCGGCACCGAGCGCGGGGTCAAGCTCCAGCCTCGACACCTGGGAGAGCAAAACTCTCTTGCTGTCGCTCTCTTTAATATTATCGGTTATTTTCAATGCCATATCCGAATCACCGAAGGAGGCAACGAAGGACATACTGTCGGTCGGGAATGCCTCGGAGGGATCGAGCACAAGCTCTCTCGAATAGCCGTATTTTCCGTCCTTGCCCGAAAGGGTAATTCCATACTCTTCGAGCAGAGCCTCAAGGTTCTTAAGCTCCTTCGAGTAGGGGTCTATCGCAACGTACATTTTACCGCCCGATGCAAGGTATCTGTCGATACGCTCAAGCTCGGTATCAACCGCGGCACCGTCCTCGGCGCGCTCAAAGTCGGATATTGGATTGGATATCGCAAGGAACGCAGCATCGCTCGGCACAGCGCCGGTCGTACGAAGATTTATAGTTTCAATATAGTAGCCCGCACAGGCGAGCAAATGACCTAAGGTCATATCAACCGTCTCACCGTGGTTCTCGGTGAAGTAAGCGACCTTATGCTCCTTGGTGAGAACCCAGGAAATCATAGAGCCGATAACCTCCTCGCCCGAGTAGGCGTACAGGTTGCCCGTGGAGTCAAGGGTGTAGAAGTCCGAGAAGCCCGCAGTGGTCTGAACGTCGGTCAGCACTCTGTAGTTCTCATTCTTTCCCTCTCCCGAGGAGAATATAACCGAGGTCGTGGAAAGGGGGGTCTCCTTGCCGCGCATATCGGTCTTGTATCTGTCGAGATCCTTAACGATGGTACCGTTTTCATCCATCTTGGTAAGGAGATTTATAAACTTCAGCTTGACGAAGGAATACCTCTCGGCGTAAGCGCGCGCTGTCTCAAGCACGAACTTACCGGTGGTATGCACCTCGAGATCTGCCTCTGCCATGCAGAAGGTTAAGGTAACCGGCTCACCCTTCTCCTCCGCCTCGGCAAACATAGCGTCGGTAACACCAGAGATGCCGTAGTCGCGCGTGGTCGGGGAGTAAATGTATAAGCCGAGAAGGGCTGTCAGCGTGTAGATAATCACGTTCGCTACAACCACCAGCGCTATAACCAGCGCGGTGACTACCCCCGCGGAAAATCCGCGCGAGGTGAAGAAGCCCTCCGCTTTCTTCAAAAATTTGTTCATCTTATCTTTGCCTCCGGTTTCTCTAAATCCTGTCAGCTGTAACGGCGGCGGTCATAGACGCGTATCGTCAGCCAGAGGAATATGCCGGATACGGAGAGATAATAGATAATGGACGCAAGCTCGAAGTATCCGCTCGTAAACGCTTGGAATCGAGAGAAGATAGAGATAGCATCAAATATATATCTGAGGAAGTAGGACGAGGGGATAAGTGCGTTGACAAGTCCTATACCGAGGAAGCCGAGGATAACCGCAATCGTGCCTATAGCGCTCGAGAGCTGGTTCTCGGTAACCGAGGAAACAAAGAGACCTATCGAGATGAATACCATTCCAACGAGCAACAGGGCAAGCGCATTACCGATGAGAATAGCCACCTGAAGCTGGGTGTAGGGTGCAAGAAGCAGGAAATAGAGCGAAACAAGCACAGCCGCGCCGCCGAACACGGTATAAGCGGCAAGAAACTTACCGAATACCATAGCGGGCAGGGATATCGGAGCTGTGAGTAAGAGCTGCTCTGTCTTGGTCTTTCTCTCCTCGCTGAAGGACTTCATCGTTAAAAGCGGGAGCGCTATTGCCGAGAACAGGAGCATAAAGGTGTAGAACGAGGTCATGTTAGACGACATCGCAAAAAGATTGAAATATGCGAACATCACAGCCGCGATAGCAAGATATACGACGAGGAAGACGTATCCTATCGCACCCTTGAAATAGGAGCGAAGCTCTCTTTTATAAACTGCAAGCATTTATTTTACCTCCTTAACGGCGGCGGCCGGACGCCGCGCCCTCTGTCAGCTCTGCCTCCGACGAATCGACGAGCCTGATGAACACGCTCTCAAGGTCTGTGCCGACAGGCTCAAGACCGATTATCGGCCAATTTCTCGACACGCAGGTGTTGTATAACGATTTTCTTACGTCAATGCCCTTGGCACCGTCGATAATGAATGCGTAGGAATCGAGGTCGCGCTCGCCCGTAGCCTCAACGCTCTTGACGCCCGATATGCGCGAGAGCGCAGACTCAACCTCTCTCTGAGGACCGCACACCTTTATACGGTAGCGGTAGCCGTCCTCAATGGCGCGCACGATATTCTCGGTGCGCTCATCGGCAATTATCTTACCCTTATTGATGATGATGACCCTCTCGCAGACCGCCTGAACCTCGGCGAGAATGTGAGTGGAGAGAATAACCGTATGGTTCTTCGCAAGAGTTCTGAGCAGGTTTCTCACCGCGAGTATCTGCTTCGGGTCGAGGCCGACGGTAGGCTCGTCGAATATAAGCACCTTAGGGTCGCCCATAAGCGCCTGCGCGATACCGACACGCTGCTTGTTACCCTTCGAGAGGTTGGCAATAAGGCGGTGTCTGACCTCGCCGAGCTTCGTGACCTTCACCAGCTCATCAATGTGCGCCTCGCGGTCAAGCTCGCAGCCCTTCAGCTCGTAGACGAAGTTAAGATACTCGTCCACGGTCATCTCGGGATATACGGGCGGCTGCTCGGGAAGGAAGCCTATCAGCTTCTTTGCCTTGATGGGATCCTCAACGAGATCAATACCCCCGACGCTGACCGCGCCCGAGGTGCTCGAGAGGTAGCCCGTCAACACATTCATAGCCGTGCTCTTGCCCGCGCCGTTAGGGCCGAGCAAGCCGACGATCTCGCCCTTACCTATCTCGAAGGAAACGCCGTTCAGAGCATAGGTGTTGCCAAATCGCTTGACAAGATTTTCTACTTTTACCATATTTATCTCCGTTCTGCCAAATGTCTCGGCAAGATGTTGTACTAATTTAATATATTAACATAGAATTATAAATAAATTATGAACAAACCCCTTAAAAATATAATAATATGTTGAACTGTGCGTAAATTTCTCCCCGCGCTTGACAAAGGATATAAAAGGTTGTAAAATATTGTCATTGACTATGGGCAAGCTCGCCCGATAAGAACAAGCCCGTCGGTATGACGGGGCGGAAGGAACTACAATGGCTGATCAGAACGGAAAAAAGATCGTATTCTCGGGTGTGCAGCCCTCGGGAAACCTCACGATAGGAAACTACCTCGGCGCGATCAAGAATTTCTCGCGCTTCTCCGAGGAATATAAAACCTTTTACTGCGTGGTCGATCTCCACGCTATCACGGTAAGGCAGGTGCCCGCCGAGCTCAGGCGCAGAACCTACGAAACTCTTGCGCTCTACATGGCGTGCGGCCTTGACGAAACGAAAAACACCCTGTTCGTGCAGTCGCACGTGTCGGGACACGCCGAGCTTGGCTGGATACTCGACTGCTACACCATGTTCGGCGAGCTGTCGCGCATGACGCAGTTTAAGGACAAGAGCGCGAGGAACGCCGAGAACATCAACGCAGGTCTTTTCACCTACCCCGCGCTTATGGCGGCGGATATACTTCTCTACCAGACCGATCTCGTACCCGTCGGTATAGATCAGAAGCAGCACCTCGAGCTTGCGCGCGACGTTGCCATGCGCTTCAATCAGATCTACTCCGACACCTTCACCGTACCCGAGGGATACATCTCGCAGGATACGATGAAGATCATGTCGCTCGCAGAGCCGACGGCTAAGATGTCGAAATCTGACCCCAACCAGAACGCCGTAGTATATATACTCGACTCGAAGGACGAGGTTATCCGCAAGTTCCGCAGAGCCGTTACCGACTCAGAGGCTGAGGTGCGCTGCTCGCCCGACAAGCCCGGTATCTCCAACCTTATGACTATCTACCACGCCTTTACGGGCAAGAGCATCAGTGAGATTGAGAGAGAGTTTGCGGGTCGCGGCTACGGAGATTTCAAGCTCGCGGTAGGCGAGGCTTGTGCCGACGGTCTTGCACCCGTTCGCGACGAGTTCGCAAGGCTCATAGCCGATAAGGCTCATCTCGAGGCTGTCATGAAGGCCGGCGCAGAGGAGGCGTCCTACTACGCAAGACGCACGATGTCGAAGGTAAGGCGTAAGATCGGCTTTGTGGGGTGAAGTAAATTCAGAATTCAGAATTCAGAATTAAGAATTCAGAATTAAGACTGCAGAGAAGCACAAAATAGAATTTGTCGAACAACCCACAATTCAACCAAATATAACGCAAAACAGCGCATAATGTCAACAAAAGGTGGCGTTTTGCGCTGTTTTTATCGTTCGGGCAAGATAATTCAGAGTTCGAGTTTTTGAATTCTGAAAAGAGCTAGGCGACTCTGTGCCGCTTCACCCTTTTGGTTTGTGTTGGGTGCGCGCGAGTGCTTAGTCGCAGATATAATCGTAGGGCGGGGGCTTGCTCCCGCCTCAAAATACAATGGTATACCACAAGGTGCGATATCGCAATAAAAACATAGCCTTGCTAAATAATTGTCTTATCTACTTCGGCGGGAGCAAGCCCCCGCCCTACAGCTGCCAACGGCCGCCCTCAACTCCAAACTTTCAACTCTCTAATTCCGGATTCTGAATTCATTTTACCTTTTCCCTTCGCCTGAAATTGCTACGAAAAATGAAAAATGAAATTTTTTCATGATTTTTATAAATTTTTAGTAAATTCCTCTTGCAAAATATAAAAAAATAGTGTAGAATATATGAGAAGAGTAAAACTCAAATTATTAAGAAAGGTTGGCTGGCTTGTCGTGAGTAAGAAGATCAACACCAAGTTTCTGAAGTTCTATAACGAAATGGATGCAGCGTGCTGCGCAAAGTTTGGCGTGTCTACCGGCGGTGTCGGTGAGTACATCAACAGACTTAACAATGCTCGTTACGCTCCTGACCGTGAGGAAGTTCTCCCCCGTCTTGTCAAGTATAAGGCTGCTTTCAAGCGCTTCAACGGCGTTGCGAATGCAATCAAGAAGGACAAGGAATTCACCAAGGACGACCTGAAGTGGATCCAGGAGTTCACCCGCAAGGTTACGAAGCAGCGTGATCCCATTTCGCTGTACCTCAAGAAAGCTAAGAAGTATGCAAGCAAGGAGAAGACCACTACTATCCTTTGTGTTATTCTCGGTATACTTGCAGTCGCAGGCATCGTTGCGGCTATCGTTCTCTTGTAATTAATCACTACAAGGACGATAATTTAAGATTGCGATTTTGTGATTTGTCGCAAAATTTTCGGGGAACAGTCGAATGACTATTGACAAACGCCCGAAGATTTGATATAATAATCACCGCTGTGGGCAGTTGTCTACGGCGATGCTGCTATGGCTCAGTTGGTAGAGCACATCCTTGGTAAGGATGAGGTCCCCAGTTCGAATCTGGGTAGCAGCTCCAAAACCAACGGCATCCCATTCGGGGTGCCGTTTTTGGTTTTGGAGCCGCTACCCTCTCGAACCGGGTCGCACGAGCCATAAGCGAAGTGCGGCCCAGTTCGCATTCTAGGCACGGCGCAAGCGTAGCTTGGGAGAAGCCGTGGCGTCGGAATACAAGCCGAAGGCTTGGATCTGGGCGCGCCCACCGGGCGCAGTGTCAGACTTAGCAACCGACGCTCTTTTTCAACTACTTACTATGCGACTGGCGCGGAGTAGCAGCTCTCCGTCACACGCAAAAAGCGGGTGGCGGCACTCCAATCGGGGTGTCGTTTTTGGTTTTGCGCTGCTACCCTCTCGAACCGGGTCGCACGAGCCAGAGCGCTTCCGTAGGGCTGCCGTTGACACCTTTGGGTGTCTCGGCATTTGCTCCCGCCACGCTTTGTTTCATTTTCCGAGACGCAAAAGTAAAAAACATCACGACGTCTTTTCTATCTTTGAATTTGAGCTAGACGGCGGGAGTAAACCCCCGCCCTACAATCCACCGCGCCCACTCTCGCCTCTCTACATTTCCCACACAAAAAAGAGCAAGGATTAGCGTGATGTC
>CAYZZJ010000018.1:0-9331 GCA_964482885.1 uncultured Ruminococcus sp.
GGTGCGGGCTGTCCGCCCGAGCTTATGCGCCGCGCCGCTCGCCCCGACGAGATGAACATGACGGGCATTGTCAGCGTATACGGTCAGACCGAGTGCGCACCCGGCAACACGATGAGCTCCTGGACCGACTCTCTTGAGGTAAGGACAGAGACCGTCGGCTACGCCTTCCCCCACGTCCGCTGCAAGATAGTCGACCCCGAAACGGGCGAGGAGGTTGGACCCGGCGTAAACGGTGAGTTCTGCGCCAAAGGCTACAACACGATGAAGGGCTACTACAAGATGCCCATGGCTACCAAGGGCACCATTGACGAGGACGGCTGGCTCCATTCAGGCGACCTCGCGTCTCGCGACGAGGACGGCAACTACCGAATTACTGGAAGACTTAAGGATATGATTATCCGCGGTGGAGAAAACATCTATCCCAAGGAGATAGAGGAGTTCATCTACACCCACCCCGCAGTAAAAGACGTCCAGGTTATAGGCGTTCCCGATAAGAAGTACGGCGAGGAGATAATGGCTTGCATCATTCTTAAAGAGGAGGACAGCATCACTGCCGCCGAGATGGCCGATTACATCAAGGCGAGCATGGCGCGCCACAAGGTGCCTAAATATATCGAGTTCGTAGCAAGCTTCCCGATGAACGCGGCTGGCAAAATTCTCAAGTATAAGATGCGCGAGGAGGCTGCTGCTCGCCTCGGTCTTGTGGGTGACGGCTCCGACACCGCAGGTCCGGGCAAAGCGTGATTAACCGAATAAAAATGGCCGCTGAGGTTTCGTAGGATTCCTCAGCGGCTTTCTTATGCGTGGCGCTTCGCAAGCATCGCGGATTATTTATTATTCGGTAGAATTTTGCTCCTTGCTCTTGCGCTTTTTAACAGCAACCACAGTCACAGCGGCAACTCCGCCGAGCATGACGGCGCTTGATGCCGAAAGCACAGCAATCAATGCAGCGTCCGCCTCGTACTCCACCTCGACGGTATGAGCGCGATCAACAAGCACAAAGGTATAGCTGTCGACCACTCCTATACTCACCCCGTCAATTCTGACGTCCTTGACCCTATGACAGAAATCCGCACGGAAATCAATTCTCGCGCTCTTTCCGCCCTCGGCAACAAACGAAGGTGTTACACCGCCTCTGCCAATGCCGGACGTGATTATCTCAAAGGTCATTCTCTTAAAGCCAACCTCTACAGCTATATCCTCGGTAACATTGACAAGCGAGAGGCTTGCCGAGATCTCCATATCCTCGCCGTTTACTCTTATAAAGTCTATAAGGAAATACTCAAGGGGAGTTATATTTACCGTGACGTCGGAGCCATGCTCCACCTCCGTAACACCGTTCGTATCGACGGCTCCGCCGTCTCCGGGAATAACGCTCAGAGAATATTTTATTTTTTCGAATTCGACGCTTATCGTCTGATCGGAATTGACGCTTGTCAGAGTATAGCTTGTCAGCGCACCGACGGATACTCCGCCAACCTTGACGTCCTTCACTCTGTATCCCGCCTCGGGCACGAAGCTAAAGGTGCGGCTCTCGTTAATGCTTATGTAATCGTGACCGTCATTCGTGATACTGCCTCCCACCCCCGATTCAAGAATCAAAGCATACCGCCTTGGTACAGCCTCGTATATTGCGGTATAGGCAGCATTCGACACAACCGTCTTTGGCGTACTGTCCCAACCGATGAAAATATAGCTGTAAAGCTCGTCGGAGGGTCTCTCGGGCGCATCCTTTACTTCACCCTGCCGATAATAATACTCGGGCATATCCCCCCATCGGTATATCTCGCTGTATATAACGCTGCCGTCCCAGTTTTTCCAGGTGACGGTGTATTTTTGCCTTTCACGCGCTACCGAGAAGCTACCGAGGTTCGCATTATCCGCACTGACGTATATCGCCCTTCTATACCACCCATCGCCGACAGACTCAAACCAATCCGGAGGCGCATAGTGATATGCCACTGTGTCAACGTGTGTCTTAATAAAGAGATAAACGATATCTCCGGCGCTATAGGTGGCAGAATTTTTGCTTCCGCTCAATGCATTTTTATCCGCGGAAATATAGTGGCCAAGCACGTTTGCACCCACCGAGTAGGTAAGGCTTACCGCCTCTGTCGGCTTCTCAGTTGCCGAGCCTACGCTTATTTTAAGCTGCCCGTCGCCTCTCTCTATATATACCTTTTTCCTGAACACCCCTGCCTCTATAGGCGAGAAGTCCTCTATACCCTCAAGAACGTAGGTGTACCCGGGATTGTCCTCGGGCAGCTCAACCACCAGCGTGAACGCCGTTCCCGACAGGGGCAGCTGAAAAACGGGCTTGTCTATAATAGGCGTGTCTATTGAGGGTAATTTTTCAAGTGCGGAGCTTTCATCAGCCTCCGAGGAGCCTATTATCGTATAAAAGCGGAGACCGTCGTCGGTGAAATACTCATAGGGAATAAAATCTCCGCTATAGAATTTCCGACTCACCCCGTCAACCTCTCCGACAAGATAAACCGCGCTTACGTTCTCGCCGTAATTAAGCAGCAAATACACGCCCCGAGAGAAGGTTACCTCAATTGACGTATCACGTGATAGCTCCGAAACGAGAAGACCTCGCTCCGCTGCCTCAAATATCTCCTCGGAGCTTATAGGAGTGCCGTTGATTTTGATAGAAGAAACGCAATATCCCGATGCAGGCTTAAGAAGATATCTGACCGCATCGTCCGAGGCTATAGATATAGGGGTATTTATTTGCGACGTGCCCTCTCCTATGAGTGATAGCTCTACGCTGTAATACTCCTCCTCCGCCCAACGCGCGTATACGAAGAGCGTATTTGAATTGCTGTAATACTGCTTATAATATGAGCTTGCGTTAAGAGTGGGATTCTCTCCGAGGTGTCGGATATTCTCCCAGCTCACGCGGTAAGCCCCACCCTCCTCGGGCAGCTTAAGCGAGCCGTTGCCATAGTCTAAATACCAGCCTGCGAAGGTGTATCCCTCGCGCGTCGGTGCGTAGAGCAGGAGATCCTGCCCGGGGCCGGCAAGCTCCATAGCGTAATTCTCGGCGTTATTAATACCGCCGCCGAGCTCGTAATACACGTTAACGGGCTGTAAGGACGTATCGGCGCAGTATACAAACGTGAAGCTGTATACAAGCTCATAACCGGTCTCCGAGGTGAGGGTATAGGTAGAGGTGCAGCTCTTGCCGTCCGTTATCTCATACGACACCTCGGGCAGTGACATGTTCTTCTCCGAATACACCGACTGCTCGGTGGGTAGGAAGGCTATGCTGCCACTCAGCTTGTCGGTATATACGACGTAATTCTTCTCGGGACGAATAAAGCTGAAATACTCTATATCACGTCCGGGATTAAACGTAAAGTCTCCGTTATCGCGGTCATACTCAAGCTCCTCACCCACAAGACCGTGAGTCACGAAAAAGTTGTTTAAGTAGGTGTCAGAGTCCTCGCCGTTTCCATAAGTAACAAGCACTTTATACTGCCCGTAAGCCGCGTTTTCGGCAGAAATGTAAAATTTTGTTGTCAAACTATCAACGTTGATAGTGAAATCGTCGGTTACGTTGCGCCCGCCGAGGTATATATCCACACTCTCTATATCAGCCCCGTCAGATGCCATATACGAATACTCAAGGTTGACGTCGTCGTAAAAAATATTCTTCTGCACCGTCATCGCCGGCTCTGCCGTGAAGTTCCCGTAATACTCCCCCTTAACCGAGGTAGGATAGGAATACCCCGCTTCTATTTTATCGTAGAAATAAAGCTCCTTGTCGGTATCCGGCTCATATTTGTAGCCCGCCATCGAGGTGATATTCTTATCCTCGTAGAAAATGCGCGATATACCGTCGTCGCCGTTCTTTTCCGTATAGGAATTAAGGACCAGCCACGCACCCTTGAAGAGTGTGGGTGTGTCCGCGCCGTTAAGGTACACCTCCCTCTCGTAATTATCGTCCCAGCCTATGATCGAGATTGCGTGACTTGAGCTTGTGCTTACCTGATTGGGCGGCAGATAATACGTGCCGTCGCTCTCTACAAACCCCTCGCCAAACGAGAATGCCATATATACGCTTCCATGCTCGTATACGTGGTGCTTTATTTCCTCGACCTTGCTGCTCGAGAATCTCGTACTGCTGTCATATACAAGACAGTCTGCAAGATCGTCGTTTGAATATTTCTCAAAGAAATTATAATAATCTGCCGCATTCTCGTTGACCGAGGTGTAGGAATACTGATAAGGCAGATCGGTCTCGAGCATCAATCCTGATTTTTTCATTGCCTCATAGTGAGATGAAATGCCGCCGCCCGCGCCCATTTTTTTATAGCTATCCGAGGTATTGAAAAGCGAGATTCCGCTCCACAGCTCGGAAAAATCGTAATACTCACCCGTCGCCTTCATTATCGCGGTGGCGGCAGACATGGTTGCCGCGAAATTCCAGCAATATCCGTGCTTATCCTGGTTCTGCGTGTATATTATGTACTCGTCGCGCATGCAGTACTCGCTTGGTAGCTCACTCTCTGCCTCCGCTGCCTCGGCGTGGAGCAGGTGGCTGAGAGAAAGCGCGCCAACAACAAGCGAAATCGTCAGAAGCGCCGCAATCAAGGAGCGTATGATTAAATTACGCCTCACAGCTTATTATTTCCTTTCAAAAGAAGTATGAGTACAGCGGTTTGGAAGCCGGCCGCACACCCCTGTTAAAAAATTATACCATACCGTGTATAAAAAATCAATCTTCCGTATCTTATTTCAAAAACCGATTGAACTAGGCGCATATTTGTGTTAAAATGTACCTGTAAATCATAAATCTTTTCCCAAAGGATAATGCGAATATGAGAACCGTGAACACCCACGAATATGAGGTAAGACTCTTTAAGGCCGCCGATCGCTCGGCAAGATACAAGGACGGCGAAGACTTTCGAGAGTGGCAGAAAAAAGCCGGAGCGAAGCTCACCGAGCTTCTTGGGCTTCCCCTCACACCCGGAGCGTGCAAGGTGGAGATAGAGGCTGAAAAAGAAACCGAGCGCGGCAGGGAGTATAGATTTCTTGTAGAAACCGAGCCGGGATACACAGTTCCCTGCGATATCGTTATACCGAAAGCCGATGAAAAGAAAATCCCCCTCACCGTATGCCTTTCGGGACACGGCGGCGGCAGGCACGTTGCGCTGGGTGAGCCGAAGTGCGAGGAGGACGAAAATGCCCTTGTCGAGTGGCCGCACAGAAACATGGCTTCAAGATCGGTGAAGGAAGGGCGCGCCGCCCTCGTCATCGAGGCGCGCAGCTTTGGCGAATGCAGCCTCGAGGGCTACGGCACCAGCTGTACCGATGCGGGTAAAATCGCCATTCTGAACGGCAGAACGGTTATCGGCGAGAGAGTATGGGACGCGATGCGTATTCTCGACGCGATAAGCGAGCATTTCTCTGAAATTGATATGAGCAACATCGTATGCACGGGCAACTCGGGCGGAGGAACTGCCACCTACTACCTCGCCTGTATCGACGAGAGAATAACGGCGGCTGCGCCCTCGTGTGCCGTTTGCACCTTTGAGGAATCCATAGCGGCGAAGCGCCACTGTATGTGCAACTATATCCCCTCTATAAGAAGATATTTCGAGATGGGCGACTTCGGCGGTCTTATCGCACCGAGAATTCTCGTCGTTGCCGCGGGCGAAAATGACCCCGGCTTCTTCATCAAAGGCACGCGTGACGCCTACGCCGAGATAGAGCGCCTTTATAAGGCTGCGGGCGTTCCAGAAAGGTGCGCCCTCTGCGTTAATGAGGGCGGTCACTACAACTATGCCGATGAGATATGGGAATCTCTTCACGCCATGGGTATATAAAATAGAGCATATATGTAAATGATAATTGTCAAAAGACAGTTTATGGCGATATTTACAGGGGATATACATTCCAATCTCCGTTATCACAAAGCAATAACAAGGAACACTTTACAGAATGAAAAACCTAGGTGTAAACCTATTTTCCATACGCACCATGATATCCACTGAGGAGGGGCTTACAAGCACGCTTACCTCCCTCGGTGAGATGGGCTACAGCTGCGCGCAGTACTCCGGCGCGCCCTTCAACCCCACCACGATAAAGCGTGCAAGCGCGGCATCCGGCATTCCCATCGTCATCACACACGTGCCGTTCGCTGACATCGTTAACCGCACCGACGAGCTTATGGAGGAGCATGCCTCCTTTGGCTGCACAAGGATAGGACTCAGCACGCTGAACAGAGCTATTATAACCGACGAGAGCGCTGTGAAGTCCGCAATACACTCTCTGGCACGTGCCGCCGAGAAAATGAAACGCGAGGGCTTCACCCTCTGCTTCCACAACCATCACACCGACTGCTACCGCCACGGCGGCGTAACTATCCTCGACTACATGATAGAAAGCTGCCCCGACATATCCTTTACCCTTGACACCTATTGGCTTCAATACGGCGGTCTTTGCGTTAAGGACTATATAAAAAAGCTCTCGGGCAGGATTGAAGCTGTGCATCTTAAGGACTATAAAATGATAGCCAAGACCGATGAGAGCGGCAGAGTTACGTTTCTGCCGACCTTCGCGCCCGTCGGAGAGGGCAACCTCGACTTTACGGGATATTATCCCCTGATGCAAGAGGCAGGCGTTAGGTACTATCTCGTAGAGCAAGACAACGCCGCGAGCTTTCCCGAGCCGCTCGGAGAGCTTAAGCGAAGCATAGAATATATAAGGAAGCATTTTTAGAATATACAAGGGAGCTTTTTTAGTATCCTTTATTAAATAAAAAGAGAGCAGATCGGTAGTCAAGCCGAAATGCTCTCTTTTTGCCGAAGCCGCAAAATTCCCTTATCCAATGGCATAGCTACGCATGCCGTCGTGCGGCAAGGCAAAAATCTGTCTATGCCACAGAGACGGCAGAATATATAAAATTATAGCGTGCTTTGTTGCCGAGGAGGTTTTGCCCTCCTCGGCTATTTACTTTTGGCTCCTTGCCCACACCGAGCCGCCGCGCGGACGGACGGTGCTTAGCAATTACCGAAGATTACTTTGCCGACTTTTTCTTACCCTTCTTGGAGGGCTCAACGGTCGTGGTCTTAGACTTGGTTGCGACGGTGGTTCTGGTCTCGCCGGACTTGGTCTTGGAAACCTTGGTGCCTGCCGCATGCTGAGTCTTTGTACTGCCCGAGGACTTAGTTGTCTTCTTGCCCGCGCCGGACTTAGTACCCTTGGTCGAGCCTGCAGACTTCTTGGTGCCCGTCTTGGTAGACTTCTTAGCGCCCTCCTTAGAAGCGGTGGACTTCTTAGCGCCCTTCTTGGGAAGACCTGCAACCGTAGTGGTCTCGGTGCTTCTCTTAGTCACGGTGGTGATCTTCGTTCCGTCGGGAGTGATCTCGGTTCTGGTCTGAATGCTTCTTCTGCGCTCGTAGATGGTAGCAGCCTCCTTAAGCAGCTCCTCATCGAACTCGTCCTCAGGATTCTTCGACTTGATACCGAAGAGAGCCTTAACGCTTCTCTTGAAGTCAGCGAAGGTGTTCTTCTTGATGACGAAGTAGTAGATGCAGAAGACATCTATAACAACGAAGAGGATAATGAGAACTACAACGAGAATTACGATCCATCTCGCTATGATCTCCTTACCGCAGACGTCGCATACGAAGAACTTCCACTCATCGTCGACGCAATCCTCGTCGAAGTCCGCACCGCAGACGTCGCACTTGTGATCGCCGTCGTCAGCGCTGTCGAAGCATACGTTAAGCACTACGCCGCAGACGTCGCAAAGGTGATCGTTATCAGCATCGGAGTCTACGCAGACATTAACCTGCTTGCCGCAGACGTCGCAGAGATGATCCTTGTCGGTAGCGCTGTCGGAGCAGTCGTTCATAGCCTCGCCGCAGGCATCACATACGTGGTCGGTATCGGTAGCGGAATCAGCGTGGTTAGCGCAGGTCCAGCCTACCATAATGGGCGAAAGACCGGTTACCTTGAAGGTGAGCTTGCCACCCTCGAGCTTAGCGGTTCCGTCCTTAAGGGAGAATATCTCGGTATCGCCCGCAGTCTTGCCAAACGCGTTCTCGGAGAACATGTGTACTACGTAGAGATCGTAGATATTTACGTTTATCTCACCGAGGTAGATGGTAACCTCAATGGTACCGCCGTTCGGGAAGTGATCGTCGTCGGAGGTAACGGGGTGATACTCGCCGTTCTCGTCCTTGTACTGAAGCTCAACCTCGTAGAAGTTGTTATAGATCTTACCCTTCGCACCGGAGATGCTCTTGAATACGTTGATAAGAGCCTCCTTAACGGCTCCGACAGTCTCGAAGCCTGCGTCCTTGATAGCATCGGTTACGCTGAATCTGTTCTCATCAGCCTCATCAGTACCGTCAAGAACGTAATCGTCCTCGGTGATATATCTACACTCGTCACACATCTTGTAAAGCTCACCGTTAATGGTGACGATGTGGTATGCGTGTGCAGTTACACCGTCCTCGCCGCAGATGTCACACTCGTGATCCTCGTCGCCGTCAAGGTCTACGCAATCGTTAAATCTCTTACCGCAGCCGTAATCACATACGTGATCGTTATCGCTGTCGGAATCGCCACACTCGCCGAAGGTCACATCACAGCCGTAGTCACAGCTATGATCCTTATTTGCATCCTCGCAGGTGCCGAAGATCTTGTCGCAGCCGTAGTCACAAGCGTGATCCTTGTCTGCATCCTCACAGGTACCGATTGCCACGGTACAACCGTAGTCGCACACGTGATCGCTGTTAGCATCTACGTGATCGCCGTAGTACTCATCACAGCCGTAATCACAATCGTGATCCTTATCAGCATCCTCGCAAGTGCCGAAGATCTTGTCGCAGCCGTAGTCACAAGCGTGATCCTTGTCTGCATCCTCACAGGTACCGATTGCCACGGTACAACCGTAGTCACATGCGTGATCGTTGTTTTCATCTACGTGCTCGCCTACAAACGTTCCGCAACCGAATACGCAGACGTGATCCTTTTCGCCACTGTCTATATGGTCGACCTTGGGATTGGTCTTGCCTACTCTCTCAATCACGGCATTGCATCTCGTACAGTACACAACCTCGTCCCACGAGCCGCCATGCTGACAATTAGGACGAACCTCTTTTTCCTTAACCATCGTGCCGGGAGTATGGTCGATGAGCGCAAGCTCGTGATGCACGCTGCTAAGCACAGCGTTACATACGGTGCAACGGGTTATACTATCATAAGAGCCGGCTACAGAACAAGTGGAATCCTTTCTGTTAGACATAGACGCCTGACCGGGAGTATGATCTGCAAGCTCGAGGTCAACCGTCACACGGCTAAGCTCCTCGCC
>CAYZZJ010000018.1:9431-20772 GCA_964482885.1 uncultured Ruminococcus sp.
GCGTACAACGCTCTCGTAAGAGCCTGTTGCGATACAGGTGGACTCAACTCTGTTTTCCTCAACCGCATCGGCGGGAGTATGATCTGCAAGCTCGAGGTCAACCGTCACACGGCTAAGCTCCTCGCCGCATACCGAGCAGCGTACAACGCTCTCGTAAGAGCCTGTTGCGATACAGGTGGACTCAACTCTGTTTCCCTCAACCGCATCGGCGGAAGTATGAGCGAGCTTATCAACGGTGATAGTCTCGCGGCTGATTTCCTCACCGCATACGGTACAGTAGGTTACGTTATCGTAAGAGCCTGCTGCAGAGCAGCTTGCGCCAACCGAGTTCTCTACTACAGCCTCACCCTCGGTATGTCCGAGCGCAGGAACGGTGATAGTCTCGCGGCTAAGCTCCTCGCCGCATACGGTACAGTAGGTTACGTTATCGTAAGAGCCTGCTGCAGAGCAGCTTGCGCCAACCGAGTTCTCTACTACAGCCTCACCCTCGGTATGTCCGAGTGCATCAACCGTAACAGTCACGCGGCTAAGCTCCTCACCGCATACGGTACAGTAAATTACGTTGTCGTAAGAGCCGTTGTCAGTGCAATCGGGTGCAACGTTGTTCTCTACTACAGCCTCACCCTCGGTGTGTCCGAGTGCGTCAACTACAGTCTGCGCTACGATAACCTCGCCGCATACCGAGCAGTGCTTGCCCTCGGTAAGACCGGTGGCTGTGCAATCGGGTGCTACCGCTGCATCAATTACCTCGGTATGACCGACCGCAAGAATGATCCTATTCTCGCGGCAAAGCTCCTCGCCGCATACGGTACAGTAGATAACCTCGTCGTAGTGACCGGGATTTACGCAGTCAGCCGCGACGTAATTCTCCACTACAGCCTCACCCTCGGTGTGGCAGTTAGGAAGAGTGAAATCTGCAATATAGCTGTCGCCGCATACCGAGCAGGTGTAGGTGGTATAGCCACCCTCAGTGCAGGTAGGAGCGATTACAACAGCCTCGTAGCTGTGCCACTCAATGGTCATAGTGCCGTCTACAAAGGTTACGTCGTAGTTGGCATCAAGACCGTAGAGCCACTCCCAAGCGGTGATGAAGCCGCCGACGGTGTAGCTGTTATTCTTAATAGACTCCCAGTCGATCTCAACGAACGGGATAACAAGCCTGAGAGTGTCGCCCTCAGCAAGACCGTCAACAGTCCAGCCGAAGCCGGGAAGCTTACCGAAGTGAACGGTAATATCGTTCATGGTAACGGTGATAGCCGCTCTCTTGATCACAAGCTCGCCAACGCCGATAGCAACGCCATCCTCACCGTTGTAAGTGATGATTACGTAGTAGCTGCCTGCATTGGTGGGAGCGTCAGTCGAGCAATAGAGTCTGTCGAAGGAGAGGTAAAGAACCTTAACCTTGGACATATCCACGTCAGCTTCGCCGTTAATGCCGCTGAAGATGATATCTCCGATGCCCTGAGCGTTACCGTTGTAGGTAACCTCAACCCTGTTATCTGTGCCGAAGCTTACGTCGTAGACGCTCTTTACGATAACGAGAGTTCTTGTGATAGGCTCTGCGGTGTAAATAACGCTGTTCAGGTTGAAGCCGATGAAGGAGAACTGCTCGTATACGCCGAGGCCAAGCTCATTCTCATCGGTGGTGAGAACTATCCTCCAGTTCTCGGTATCAACGCCGAGGAAGATATTCTTGATATACTCGTTTGCAAGAGCGTTCGATGCCTCAGCACCAAGACCGATCTTCTTAAGGAGATCAAGAGTGTAGATGCCGTTCTCATCTGTGTAGATCCAGTCGAGAGTAACCTTCTCCAGTGCGGGATAGATGAAGTAAAGACCTGCATCCATATCGGGCACGTAGTTCGAATCGGTTACAACGCCGACAACAAGGTAGATGCCTACCTCGCGAAGCACAAGCTCCTCCTGATCGATGAAGGTAACGGTGGTATCCTCGTTAAACTGTGCAAGAGTGTCGCATATAGCATCGAGAATTCTCGCCTCTATGCCAAGCTCCTCAAGCTCAGAAGCAACCTTGTTAACAGCCGCGATGAACTCGGATACGGAAAGACCGTTCTCAAAGATCTCGAACTCAGCAAGGATCTCGTCGATCCAAGCGGGAAGGTCTACGTTGACAGCACCCTCAAGTGCATCAAGACCAAGCTCGGAGAACGCGCCGTTGCTGTTAAGCATAGCGGTGATTACGGTCACGTCAATACCCTCACCGAAATCGGGACCTACGGTGATAAGTCCGTCGGTGGTGTAGTCGCCTCCGTACTGACCCGCACCGTTATCTACGGTGATGTCAGCCTCGGCAGGCTTGATGGTGAAGGTGATATTGCCTATACCGAGATCAACTACTCTACCCTGCTCGTCGCGTGCGGTGTACTGAACGATCAGCTCGTATACACCTGCGTGTATGGGTGCGACACTGCTGTTGTAGAGCTTTCCGTTCGACTGAACGCCAACGAAGAGGATATCAACACCCTCGTCGGTAAGCTCGATAACCGTACCGTCAGCAAGAGTGATGCTGATAGCAGGTGCCTGAGCCTCGCCGTTGTAGGTGAAGTCGGTGTCTGCAATCTCAACCTCTGCGGGGTTGGGAACGATGATTACCTCGCGGTAAATGGGGTTAGCATAGTAAACCGTATTTCCGATATCAAGAAGGAATGCAACCTGTGCATAAACACCGTTGTCAAGCTCCTCCTTGTCGGTGGTGAGAATGATTCTGCCGTCATCGGTAATACCAACGAAGATGTTTACAAGTCCCTCTCCGCTGTAGTTATAGCCGAGGATAGCTGCGTTAAGGTCGTAATTCTTGAGGTAGTTCCAGGTGAAGACGTTGTCGCCGTCAGCAGTCTCGCCGAAGCCGATCTCTACCTCCTCTGCATCGGGGTAGATAACAAGCAAGCCCGCTGCGATAGAGGGATAATGGTCGGAGTCGGTAACTATCGAGACGTAAAGGTATGCACCGACCTCGGTGTAGCCCTTGTTATCCTCGAGGGTAACGGTGGTCTCGGTGGGAAGCTGTGCCACGAGATCAAGCACCTTGTCAACGATCTCGGTGTCAATTCCAAACTGAGCTATAAGCTCCTTAGCGCGGTTGAGATAACCGACAAGGTCAGCTGCGCTGACAGATGCGCTGCCGTTAACGTTCAGGATATTATACTCAGTAAGAAGATTATCAAGCCATGCGGGAAGGTCTACGTTTACGTTGCCCTTTACAGACTCAAGACCCTTGAAGCTGTCAAGGTCTGCGCCGAGACCGAGAGAGATAACGGTGGTGTCGGGTCTGAGACCGGGTACGTTAACCGAGGTAGCGCCGATGATAACGGTATGCTCCTCGCCGTCCCACTTAACAATGTTGTTCTCTACGCTGGTGGTGGACCTCGAAGGCTCGATAGCGAGAACGCCGATGCCCTGACCTGCGTGAGTGATAATGCCGTCAGCGTCACGGATAATGACGATAGCGGTCACGGTGTACACACCTGCGTGTACGGGAGCAGTCTTAGATGCGTAGGGCATACCGTTAGTCTGTACGCCTACGTAGTAGTAGCGGATATCGCAATCTGCGAGATTGACGAGAGCGCCGTTCTTATACTTAACTATAAGGTCAAGCTCCATGCCGTTCTTCGAGGTGTTGTCAAACTCGAAGTGGCGGTCGTTATTTACGTGTCCGTTGCCGTCGCCGAAGTCTACGTCAAGGCTCTCGGCTACAACTATTACAGGACGCGCAAGCAGGTTGGAGTAGTAGATCTCGTTGCCCCAGTTAACGATCATGGCAAGCTCGAGGTATGCACCGACGTTAAGTCCCTCAGCACCAACCCGGAAGGTTATGTTGCCGTCGATGTCCATACCGATGAACAGATCGAGTATCTGGGCGGTAGCGGCAGCGAGATTGCCGTTTGCAGCATAGGTCGCATGCGCACCTGCCTTGAAGGCGCCGTTGTTGAGATAAGTATTGGTGATGATGTAGTTATCGTCCTTCTGGTTCCAGTCGATCTCGGCTCTGGTTCCGTCGGGATAGATAGCAAGCACGCCGACGCCGAACGCGGTATCATAGTTAGCGTCAGCGCTTACAGCGCCGAGCAGATATACGCCAACGCTCGTGGGCATCTCGCCGCCGAGCTTGATCTCGATGTCGGCATACTCGGTAATGCCCTTGATGCTGTTAAGCATATTGAAGAGAACGTCGAAGTACTCCTTGTACTCTGTTCCGTCGGTGTAATCGTCAAGAGCGTCAACTACTGCGAACAGCTCGCTGAGCTTAATGCTCGCGCCGTTTGCAAGGCTGATATCTCTGCCGAGGCTCTCGGATACTACGCCGTCAACGAGAGAGAGCATCTCCCGAAGCTCCTCGGGAAGGAGAAGCTGAACGGTGGTAACAAGACCCTTAAGTCTGCCACCCTCGATGTTAACGGTGGAAACGTCAAGACCTACGATAAACTTGATGAGGTCAAGTCCGGCAGGAGAGGTAACGAAGGGATTTCTGTAGCCCTCGCCGTACTTAACAACCTGGTCGTCGATCTCAACCTTAGCGGGAGCCTTGGTGATGGTGATGCTGAAGCTGCGCTCCGCGGGCTTGTAGCTCTCGTTACCCGCGAACTTAACCGTGATGATGTAAGCCTCGTCGGATACGGGGAGCTTCTCCATGGTGAAGCCGCCTGCAAGGTCAGCGGAGTAGACATCGCCTATGATAACGTTGCCGTTCTTATCGACAAGGTATGCGCCGATAGCAGCCCAAAGCTCCTCGTCGGTGTAGGTGTTATACTTGAAGGAAACGTCGTTACCCTCTATATAAGCGTTCTCACGAGTATCCTTAAGTGCAACGGTAGTATCGGTAGCGAGGTAGTATGCCTCTGCGGTATACTCGATACGGATCTGCTCGATCACGGTATCGGACTCGGTAGCATTGTAACCGAAGTTGTGAGCATGGTAATAGTAAGCAGCGTCGTATATCTTATCATAGATATCCTGAACCTCTGCGAGGGCAGCATCTATTGCAGCCTGACCGCCGAGAATTCCGCCCGCAGCCTCGAACGCATCGAGAGCCCTTCCTACAGCCTCCTCGGTGAGATAGAGGTTAGCAGCCTGCTCGAGAGAAACACTGTCCTTAACCTTCTCGCTGTCGGTGGTTACGTTAACGTCGAGCCACATGGCGGGCATGTTAAGCTCGATGTAATCACTGCCGAGAACGGCCTTAAGAATGGTCTTAAGCGTGGAGCTGAGATTCAGCTTGTCGATGTTGACAACCTGAGTCATCTCCTCGCGAGCCATGTACTTGATAACGATGCCGGTATCAGCCCAAGCGGGGTTAGATACGATAGCCTCGTAAACGTCCTTGTTGGTTACGCCGGACATGCCAACGTAGTAGTTGAGAGTAGGCTCGTTCTTAAGCTCGAAGGAGATCTCCGCGAACTCAACCACAAGTCCGTCATCGGACGAAAGCAGTGCGGGTGCGGTAAGGTCTATAACAGCGGTAGCCGCAAACCTCTCGTCATAGCTGAGAGTAAGCTCCACGCCGTTATAGGTGATAGCCTTAACGTAGGTAGCAACGAGCTTGCCGCCGACAAGCTTATTAGCGACGGGAGTTGCTACGACGGTAATGCCGGTTGTAGTGTTGGAATCAAATACGTACTTACCGTCAACGAGGGTAGCACCGAGGATTTCTACAGTACCCTTGTCTGCCTCGGGTGCTACTACGTCAAGCTCGAAGGACTCCTCGGAGTCAAGCACGTTATTGTCGTTGGAGTCGTAGCTCCACTGAGCCTCGAGAGTAACGTTAGCCGAAGGAACGGTACCGATAAGCTCGGCATTGGTCCAGCCGATGAAGATGTAATTTACAGCATCCGCGGGAGTGCCGGGATTTGCTATAACAGCTTCGGGGTTCTTGGTTAGGTTAATCTGATACTGATAGCTGTTGTCACCGTCGATTACGGTAATGGTGTAAACGGTATCGTCAGAGAAGGTAGCGGTATATTCGGTAGCACCGATAACGCTCGTAACGGTAGGATCCCAGCCGTTGAAGGACTTGTTATCGGGAGCTTTAACCTCGGGAGCTATGGGAGTAGCGCCGTAAGCAACCTCGGTTGTGGCAACCTTAGAGCCGTCTGCAAATGCACCCTCGCCTGCATTCCAGGTGATAGTGTACTTGTTAGCGGTCCATACTGCCTTGAAGGTTGCAGCACCGCCGACGGTCATACCCTCGGTATAACCTGCCCACTCGGAGAAGGTGTAATGCTCCTTGGTGGGAGTCTCGGGAAGAGTGATTACAGTTCCGTAAGGAAGCTTGCCTGTCTGAACGGTAACATTGTCAACAATGAAGGTGATATCATACTCGTTTACAGTCCACTCGACAGTATACTCTGCGCTTATGGGCTGGACGTTAGCATCGCCTATAAAGCTTACGGTAACCTTATTCTCGGAGAAGCTGTAGGTAAGAGCAACGGGCTCGCCGTTTGCGGTAGCGGTGATAGCCGCCTTTACAGCCGCCTCGAAATCAGCCTGAGTATCGAAGCCTGCGGGAACGTAGTTGTTGGTGATAGTAGCAACCGCACGGGAGTCGAGAGCCTTGATGCTTATTGTAGCCTGAACGCCGGTAGCATCCTCGATTACGAAGGGCTGAGTGTCACCAACGTTGAAGCGCGCGAGCATATCGGCAATCTCCAGCCAATTCTCACTCTCAACGTTATACGTACCGTTTCCGGTAACCATATAAACGGTAAACGCTCCGTCCTCGGGAAGACCTGCAGCTGCAAGAACCTTACCCTTAAGACCGTTAAGCTTGGTGGTGGATTCGGTCGTAGCACCGTTGATATATACGTTTCCGCCTGCATTTATGACAAGGCTGTATGTCGCAGTGTAGGTAGTGTCACCCGCAACGGCAACCACCTCATTATCCCAAGCCTTGAAGCTGTGGTATGCGGGAATCTCAAAGCCCGAAGGCTCACTAGGCTCGGTACCATACTCTACTCTCTCGGAGGAGATGACGGTGCCGTCCCAGTTATTGAAGGTGATAACGAAGGTCTCAACAGCATCGCAGACGCACTTATGAGAAGCGTCAAAGCTGTGAGCTACGGTCTCAACAACCACGGAGCAGAGATTACAGATCTTTTCGTGGGTGTCAATATCAATCTTGTTATAGCTGTAGCCCTGAGAGCCGTGGCTTCCGATAGATGCTAGCGAAGTTGTCTGTCTGTCTCCGCACGAGCAGTCGTAAACCTCGTGTCCGTCGGCAAAGCAGGAAGGAGCAACTCTCTCTATGAAAATAGAATAAACGTGAACGTTTCCGGGGATCTCAACGGTATCGCGGGAACGCTCTGCACCACACTCGGTACAGTAAACAACCTCATCGCGAGAGCCCTGCTCGCCGCAGTTAGCGGTGGTTACGTTCTCGAATACAGTCTCGCCGGAAACGTGATCGGTAATGTCCTCATATCCGCACTCATCACAGCTGTGGTCGCCGTCAGCCGCCGCATCGGAGTGAGCAACTGTCTGGAACACAGCGGTGTAGGTAACGTCACCAGCCACAGCGACGATCTCGCTGTCCCAATAGGTGAAGACATAGTGATTATCAGCATCGGCAGCCTTAACGGTAGCACCCTTGAAGCTGGGAAGCTGGTTATATTCGTAGGTCTCGGTGGTGCTTACACCTTCAACATCCCACGTGATAGTGTACTTATGTACGGACGCGCTAACGGGAATCTCTACCGCTGCAGCACCTGCAGTATCGTGAGAAATCCAGCCCTCGCCCTCGTTGGTAACCTTAACAAGCACAACGTACTCGCCGTTACCTGCGTAAGCCGCGCCGTCCTTGATCTCTACGCTGATGTTCTCGGCTGAAATACCGTCGATGCCAATGCGAGCAGCAACAGCAGCCTGAACAGCCGCGATGAACTCAGCCTGGTCGTTGGCGACGATACCAAAGGAGTCGATGTTTATTTCAACGGGGGTACGGGACTCTTTGGTCGTAACGGTGGTTTCAAGCGTCACCGAAACGATCTTGCCATCGGCAGAAGCCGCCTGAACGATCTTTACCTTCTGAGTTCCGGTCGTTCCATATGCGGGGACCTTAAGACGGTCCTTCTGCGCCTGAACCTGCCAATAATCGGACTCGTAGTAATCCTCAGTGAGAGTAAGATCGAGCCAGTAGTAAACGGTATATCCCTCGGAATTGTCAACGCCGAGAACAGCCGCAAGAGTTTTTACATCAATATTTTCCCAACGAGCAGAGTAATCATCGATAGTTCCGTCAACAACGTAACCGTTCAGCTCAAGAACACCGCCGGCATTCACAAGAGCGGCAGTACCGTAAGTAACGGTGATGGTATGCTCGCTCTCATTAACCGACTTGAAGCTGCCGGTAAATACGCCGTTTGCGTAAGTGCCGGAGATTACGTTTCCGTCAATCTTAACGCTCTCTACGTAAAGAACGGAGCCGTCAGAGCCATCAAGATCGGAGGGAGTAACCACGATAGTGTGGCTTCCGCCGGACAGCGTAGCATTAGTAGCATTAGGAGCATATCCGTCAATGAGAACGTCGCCTGTACCGCCTACCGAATCAACGGTAAGATCGGAGGGCTTTGCATTAGCGGTAACTGTGATATCTACAGTGCCTGTAGTGCCAAGATGATTAGCATCTGCAGCCACGGTAACCGAGAAGGTCATAGTAGTGGGAACGCCGGCATTTTCGGGGAAACCGGTCGCATCCGCAACAGTGATAGTCTTACCGGGGTTGAGCGCGGCAAGCTGAGCCTCAACAGCATCCTTAACGTCGCTTACGCCGTCATAAGAGCCTGCAGGATCGCTCCAATTAAGAACGTACTCCTCACGAGCCTCGGTGAGAGTTACAGTCTTTACGATCTCCATGCTATCGTAGGTGCTGTTTCCTGCAAATACGACCTTTACCTTCTCGGTGTTTGTACCTGATACAAAATCAGCGCCGAACTTATGTCCGTCTAAAAGCGTACCATCATAAACAGAATCAAGCGCAACGTACTGCTCGCCCGACGTAGGATGATCCAAACTCATAAAGGTAACGGTTGCACCCTGCCAGATAGCATTGGAAGGGATAGAGCCCTCGGCTACAAGCGCGTTAATTATGCGCTGTGCGAGAGACAAACCGTCAACCGAGGTATCACCCGCTTCGCTGGCTACAGGATTCCACTTAACCGTAAGGTTTCCGCTAACAACAGTCTGCTGGGCGAAGACAACCTCAACGTTATATTCACCGGAAATCTCAACTGCAAGACTGCCACTCATAGAACGGTCAGTGTTATAAACAGTAACTGCAGATCCGTTAATCTTGAACGAGCTTACGTAATGACCCGCAGCAGGAGTCGCTACAACTGTGTATGTATTTGCCTCCATAGTCAACGCACCGCTCTGCTGAGAGGTACCGTTGAAATATACTGCACCCGAACCGCTGACAGCGAGATCAACCGTTCCCGTAGACGAAAGCTCGGTATAAGTAACGGTCAGCGTTGTAGAAACTGTGGGTGTGTATGTAAAGCTGGCAGTGTTGCCAACAGCATTACCCGCAGAATCCTTAACCTCGAAGGCGTATCCGTCAACCTCGGCAACAGTAACAGTAACGCTTTCACCGCTGATTACTCTATTTGTGTTCAGAGTAATACTTGCACCATCGGGCGAGCCAGCCGCTACGGATGAAGAAAGATCGTAGTAGTGCTTGACCGTGAAACTGAGCTTATTAGTATTATCAAAGTTCGTATATCCGGTCTGAGCAACGGCATAGTATTTTTGATTGTTGGTTAACGAAACACTAGAACCGTCGGACACACTTGTACCGTTCCATGTCCAGTAACTATGATCCTCAATATCCCACTTAAACGCCGATTTGCTAGGCGTCGATCCATACTTTTCAACCAAGGCATCGTAGAGGTCGATGTACTGACCGTCTTTGACGTAAAGAACGGTTTTGTCATCGTTCCAGTACCAGCCGTCAGCCTCAGCCGCAGACGAGGTGAGACCGACAGCGCAAATCACGCCGACCAGCATCACAACTGCCAGGAGCAGGGTTAATCCTTTCGTTAAAATTCTGCTTTTTGATTTCGAGTTCATAAAGCATTTCCTTTCTGTTTTGTCGCCGGAGATTTCGTCATGCTCTCAGCGATAGTAAAGTAAATATGAGAAAATTAATAATACGCAGTGGGGTGGTCGCCGAAGCATCGGCGAATAAAATAAATAAAATATATAATAATAGGATACTTGCCACAGTATACTCTCATATTTTATGAAATGCAATAGTTTTTGTCCACTCGTCGACAAAAAGTTTTTTATTTTCGTCAAATTGTCTATATTTCCCTACATAATTTATTAACAATGCACATAAAGCCCTCTTGCCTGTCACACCCGTCACCCCGTAATAACTTTCTATGTTCGTAAACGAACATAGCCATGTTTTACCCCATCTATATCACCAAAATCCCCCTACGAAAACACCCGCCGCAATACCACGGCAAGAAAGGAAAACCACCGATCGACCTTCCCCTTTGGGTAGCAAGCGTAGCGACGTTTTGGTATAAACAAAAAATGTAAATAATGCGTCATGATTGTAGGGCGGGGGTTTATCTCCCGCCGTTTTCTCTATCGGCAACGCTTTCGGCGGAGCAAATGGTGAGACATCTGTGAGACACCGGCGAGACAGGGTGACCTTTAACCTTCCCCTTTGGGGTAACGAAGTGGCGCGAGAGTGTTAGCGAACAACACAGTGCGTTGTTCGCACTCGAGCGTGACCGAGCCTCAGCGAGACGGGGGACCTTTTGACCTTCCCCTTTGGGGAAGGGGGACCATTTATGGTGGATGAGGTTGGTGGATGAGGTCGGTGGATAAGCCTAGAATTAAGTAAGAACCTCATCCGTTAACCGATTCTCAACCACGCATTTCGTTCTTAAAAACGCATATTTTGACAACCATAATTGTCATATTCTGCAAAAAAAGAAAGGAGCCACCACACGGGCAGCTCCCATCTATTTCAATTCTTAATTCTTAATTCTGAATTCTGAATTTATTTCGTCCCAAAAAGTACGTCATAGAACAATTTTCTTGTCTTTTCTTCTCCCAGAGCTTTCTTAAACACGTCCGTCGATGGACCTCCCCACTCCAGCAACCCATTCACATACGCAGCAGTCTTGTCGCACTTAAGCTGATAATTCGACACGGGTGCGCCCGTTTCCAGATATGCGGCAAGATGCTCAAGCGTAAGTGCGTCCATTTTGGCACTTCCCTTTTTCTTGCCCTTCTTCGATATACTCGACGGGAGCTTAATAGCGTCGTACCAATGCTCGCCGGGATCACGCTCGGTGATATCGGCATATTTCGCCTT
>CAYZZJ010000019.1:0-19892 GCA_964482885.1 uncultured Ruminococcus sp.
CCGTAAGGGCAATCATAGTTAAGCGTGAATACTCCGTTAAGAGTATCACGCTTATCCCGCCCAACCCTTTTTGAAGCTGTCGGTGCTGCTGTTTTTCTTTTTTGCGAGGAGTTCATCAAGAGCGTTGCTGCGGCTATCAGTACAAAGCCGCCAACGTCCGCGACGGAGATTACCTCCCCGAGAAACATGGCGCCGTACATGCAGGGAATTACCAGCGAAAAGGCTACGATAGACGAGGTTATACTTAACGGACCGAGTGCGAGCGCTCTCAGTCCGCAGATGCAGGATCCGAAGAATAAGAGACCGTATACCGCGCCGTACAAAAGGATAGGAGTGTGAGGCTGAAAGCCGAAGATGAGCGAGAGAATTCCAAACAGCAACAGTGCGCTGAATGCCCGCAGAAGGTTGAACTGTGCGTCAACACCGCCGTCTTTCCCGTTTTGCTTAGTGAGGAAGGATCTTGTGCCGGCACATATAACCGCGAGCAGGTAAGTAAAAGCAGTTGTCATGCCTTAACCTCGAAAATCAGTTTTTTATTGTAAGACAAGTATACCATCGCGAATGCTTAAAAAATATGCGATAATCAAACCTAAAACATAACAAAACAAACTTTTTCGTTGACACCACATACGTGCCGTGATATAATTGAAATCGGAGGTTGTACTATGGAGCTTTCCGGTCTTAATCCCTTTATCAGATATGCCTGCTTGCACGCTACCCACGCGGTGTCGGCAGAAGGTAGCGTATGCTACGACTGCAGGCTTTTTTACGTTCTCGGCGGGACGGGCGCGCTACTTGTCGGTGAGTCGAGCTACCCGATTTCACGCGGATCTGCGGTATATCTGCCGCCTTCCACTCATTATCGCTTCAGCTTTTCAACACCCGATGAGGTAAGAATATACGTAATCAACTTTGACTTAACCGATGCACACCGGGATACCCCCGAGTCGTTAGGTACAGCTAAGGAGAGCTGCTTTGACCCCTCTCTAGTGATTGCATCTCCGTCTGTTGACGGGCTTTCCGAGCCGATTGTTCTGTCGGGCGCTGCCACAGTCGAGGGGCTCGCAGCCTCCTGCGTGGAGCTGTTTCTCGGCAAAACTGCCAATTACCAACATTGCGCCTCTGCGTACTTAAAGCTTGCACTGCTTGAAATGCTGAATGCCAGGCGGCTTGAGCGCGGTGAGTATCGTTTGGTTAATAAAATAGAGGAAATTGTACGCAAGGACTACGCCGCCCCCGAGCTGTCGAACCTTAAGGTAGCGGCAGAGCTTGCGTATCACCCTTATTATCTCAGCCGCCTTATGTCGCGCTATACCGGCATGACGCTTCATGAATATATCACCTCATACCGACTGCGCATGGCGATGAACTATCTTACGACGACCGCGCTCTCGGTCGGCAGCGTCGCAGAGCTTACGGGCTTTTCCTCCTATACCTACTTTATCAAGTGCTTTCGCGAGAGGGTTGGGATTTCTCCATTGAAATACCGCAAGCGCTACGCCGCCTCGCCTATCTAGCCGGGACGGAAAATATTCATATAATATTTTCACCTATCTTCTTGACATTTCTGTTCGCGTACTATATCATAAAATATAGAAACCAAGTGTATATAAATACGGTATTAATACCCGGTAAGGAGACAAAAAATGGGAATTATCAAGGCATTTTTCGGTGCTGTTGGTGGCAACCTCGCCGACCAGTGGCAGGAGGTTATCGAGTCCGACGCTATGAGCGATACCACCGTGTTCGCCAAGGGCGTTAAGGTGAGAAAGGACAAGAGAAGCAGTAATAAGAAGGGAACCGAGGACGTTATATCCAACGGCTCAATTATACACGTATATCCCGGTCAATTTATGATGCTCGTCGACGGTGGTAAGATCGTTGATTTCACCGCCGAGGAGGGCTATTATAAGGTGGATAATTCCTCCGCACCCTCGCTTTTCGCGGGTCAGTTCGGTCAGTCGCTGAAGGACGCGTTCGCACGTATTAAGTTCGGCGGTACGCCCTCCTATGCGCAGAAGGTTTATTTCATAAATCTCCAGGAGATCAAGGGAATAAAGTTCGGCACACGTGCGCCCGTCAACTATTTTGACAGCTTCTATAATTCCGAGCTGTTCCTTCGCGCTCACGGCACCTATTCGATAAAGATCACCAACCCCATCAAGTTCTATACCGAGGCTATTCCGAAGAATTCCGACCTCGTCGATATTTCGGATATAAACGAGCAGTATCTCTCCGAGTTCCTAGAGGCACTTACCGCCGCTATTAACAAGATGAGCGCGGACGGAATCCGCATCTCGCACGTTGCAAGTCGCTCTCGCGACCTCTCCAAGTACATGGCGGCAGAGCTTGATGCCGATTGGAACGAGCTTCGCGGCTTTGAGGTTCAGTCGGTCGGTATCGCAAGCGTATCCTACGATGAGGATTCGAGAAAGCTTATAGATATGCGTAATCAGGGCGCTATGCTCGGTGACGCAGGCGTTCGCGAGGGCTACGTTCAGGGCGCTATGGCACGCGGCTTCGAGGCTGCGGGCTCGAATTCGGGCGGTGCAACCGGCGCCTTCGTCGGTATGGGTATGGGCATGGGAGCAGGCGGCTCTATGTTCGGCGCTATGTCCGAGACCAACCGCGCGCAGATGGAGCGCGAGGAGAGAAGAGCTGCTGCCGACACCTGGACCTGCTCCTGCGGCAAGAGCGGCAACGTCGGCAAGTTCTGCTCCGAGTGCGGCGCTAAGAAGCCCGCTACTGCCGGCTGTTGGACCTGTGAGTGTGGTAAGGAGTGTACGGGTAAGTTCTGCTCGAACTGCGGCAAGCCGAAGCCCGAGTCCACGGACGGCTGGTTCTGCACAAACTGCGGCACTAAGAACACGGTGGGCAAATTCTGCGCAAATTGCGGCACCAAGCACGAATAATTTAACTTAAAATCACCGCCCGTGACCCTTATTCCGGGCGGTGAAGCTTCATCAAGGAAACATATTACAATGGATTCAACTCTTACTTATAAATGCCCGAATTGCGATGCCGGACTTTTGTTCGATGCCGATACACAGCGCTTCAGGTGCGAGTTCTGCTGCTCGGATTTTGACGAGCAGGAGCTTGCCGATACGCGCGCGGCAGAGGCAGAGGAGCGCGCAAGAGAGGCTGACGAGCGTTTTCGCGACGAGGTCGACGAATACTATTGTCCGAGCTGCGGTGCAGAGGTCATAGTCGACAAAAGCACGGCGGCAGATTTCTGCTACTATTGCCATAACCCAATAGTAATGTCGGGGAAAATGACGGGTGCTATGCGCCCCTCGAAGATAATCCCCTTCAAGCTTTCAAGGGAAGAGGCTAAGGAAAAATTCTTGGCATATGCCAAATCAAAGTGGTTTGTGCCGAAAAATTACTTCAAGCCCGAGCAGATAGATAAAATGATGGGTGTATACTATCCCTTCTGGGTGACCGATGCCGATACCGATGCCGCGATGAATGCAATAGGTAAAACCATACGCACCTGGCGCTCGGGAGATTATAAATACACCGAAACGCGCTCCTTCTCGGTCTACAGGCAGGGAAGAATACATTTCGAGGACATAACCACCTCGGCGCTTTCGAGTGAGGATAAGGCTATGCTCGAGGGTATTCTGCCGTATCCGCTCGATGAGTACCGCGACTTTTCGATGCCGTATCTTCAGGGCTTCGTTGCCAAGAAGCGCGACATTGAGCGCGAGAGCATAGGCGGCGAGGTAAAGGGACGTATGAACTCCTATGCAGAGACGCTTTTACGTGACACGGCACCGGGGTATAACGTCTTTGACGTCCGTAATCTTGACGTTGCCATACTCTCATCACACTGGGAATATTCGCTGATGCCGATATGGATGCTCACGTATAAAAAGAAGGATAAAACCTACGTATACGCTATGAACGGCTCGACGGGTAAGCTCTACGGAGAGCTGCCCGTTTCCATACCGAAGCTGCTTCTTCTTTTTGGCGGCGTTCTGCTTGCCGCGTTTATAGTGGCGTTTGGGCTTGGCTGGATATTCTTTGCCTAGCCCCGAATATTGAGAAAGGAAATTACGTAATATGCCCGAGGATTTTTGGACCGTATTTACCTGGGCGGCTATAATTGCCGTCGTGGCGGCTGTCGCATCGGTTATTGCCGTGGTCGTGAAATATAAGAAAAAGCTGAAAGCCCCGATATACCCCATAGACAGATACGCCAACCTCGCGCTCTTTGCGCGCAGAGATGATTTTATAGGCAGTAATATAACACGGGTAAGGGTATCGTCAAGCAAAAACAAGAGATAAGCATGGAGATTTTCAACGAGAATATGCTTTCGGCGTGCATATTGGCGAGCGCGTATAATACTTTTGAGCCGCTTGAGCTTAAGATCCTAGAGGTTTAACGCCGAAGTTGCGTCGCTGTATTTCACACGTAACTCAAAAAGCAAAAATCCCCCATCATTTGCATGTTGGGGGATTTTTATCGCAATATGTAAAACTTACTTTACAAATTTATCTCTTGCTGTGGCAAGAAGCTCTATCGACTCGATGATGTGGTCGAGGTGAGTTCTGCTTGTATCGCCGAAGTGATTTGCGGTGGCGGTCTTGGTGTGCTTCCAGGGCGCGGTCATAAATCCGAGGAGCTTTCCCGCCTCGTTGTTGTTGACGTAGTGTTCAACAACGTCATCGTGACACCACTCGTTATCACCCCAGTTCGACGGCGTGGGAACGGTCTCGTATCCGTCGTTCATCGCCTTAACACCCTCGTGCGTCATAACCTGCCAGATGTTCGCCTCCTCGACGTAGTCGACGCCCTCCTGATCTTTGATAGAGTGCCATCTCGGCTTAGCCATGCAGGGCGTATAATGCTCGCGTCTTACCGCGTAGTATATCCATGGCTGAAGAACGACGTCGTCCACGGGAATATGCTTTCTGAATTCATCCGGGTTATAAACGCACATATCGCCCCATATCCAGGGCTTTGCGCCGCAATTCTTAACTACGTCTATAAGGAACTTCAGGTCGTGCCAGATAAGCTCTCCCTGACGGTAATGCACCATCTCCTGCTTGCTGAAGAATTGAGCATCGCCCTCCTCGTCCATACCGATATGGAAGTATCTCGGGTGATCGAATGCCTCGTACGTTTCTTCAATAAGCTCGCGGCAGACCTTGTAGTATATGGGGGTCGACATCATAAGACCGTAATCTCCGAGCCACTTATGGTGAGTTGCGGAGAAGTTGAGCTTAGGGATAAGCTCGATGCCAAGCTCACGGCATCTTGCCACCTCGACCTTTGCTCTCTCGTGGGTCCAAGCACCCTTCCTTGCAAGCTCGGGGTGGGACTTGTACTGAAGACCCTCTCCCACGTCAAGCACGATCTGGTTAAGACCGTTTTTGTGGCATGCCTCAAGTATCTTGTCCCATGCCTCGTCCTCAAAATCAAGCTCGGGGTTATCTACCCACCACATATTGCGGCCGAGCATAGCGTATAGTGACCAAATCATGGCTGTACCTCCAAAAGGATTATAATTTCTAACACCTTTATACCACAGGTGCTAAAAAATGTCAATTGATTTGACAAATAATTTCTACGATTTCGCTCAATATATTTACATTAAAAATATTTTGTGCTAAAATATAAAGTGCGGTAGTGTACCAAAAGCACACCTTTTGAAAGGAGCCCGTATGCAGGAGCGCATCTTCAAGCTCAAAAGTGAATATAAGCCGACGGGCGACCAGCCGGAGGCAATCGAGGCGATAACCGCAGGTATTGAGGCGGGCGAGCGTGCCATCACCCTGCTCGGAGTTACCGGCTCGGGTAAGACCTTCACCATGGCGAACGTCATAGCAAACCTGAACCGCCCGGCTCTTGTCCTCGCGCATAATAAAACCCTTGCCGCTCAGCTCTGCACCGAGTTCCGCGAGTTCTTCCCGGAGAATGCGGTAGAGTATTTTGTTTCCTACTACGATTATTATCAGCCCGAGGCGTATATCCCCGGAAAGGATATGTATATCGAGAAGGACGCTATGATAAACGAGGAGATAGATATGCTCCGTCACTCCGCAACCTCGGCACTTTTCGAGCGCCGCGACGTTATCATAGTTGCCTCCGTTTCCTGTATATATTCGCTCGGTGACCCTGCGGAATACCGGGGGCTTCTCGTCTCGGTCCGTCCGGGCCAGGAGATGTCGCGCGACGAGCTTATCAGAGCGCTTGTTTCGATAAGCTACGAGCGAAACGATATGAACTTCATAAGAAACAAGTTCCGTGTCAGAGGTGATACGGTGGAAATCTTCCCCGCATCGGGTAAGGACAGCGCTATCCGAGTTGAATTCTTCGGTGACGAGATAGACCGCGTGTCGCGCATAAATCCTCTGACGGGCGTGCCTATCGAGTATCTCTCCTACGCTGCTATTTTCCCCGCCACGCACTACGCCGTATCCGACGAGCGCCGCGAGGCGGCTCTCTTTGAAATTGAGGAGGAGATGAACGAGCGCGTAAAATTCTTCCGCGAGCAGGATAAGCTGATTGAAGCGCAGAGAATATCCGAAAGAACCAAATATGACCTTGAAATGTTAAGAGAAGTTGGCTTTTGCTCGGGCGTAGAGAACTATTCGAGAGTTCTTGCGGGCAGACCCGAAGGCTCGACACCTTATACGCTTCTCGATTATTTCCCCGATGATTATATACTCTTTGTCGACGAGTCTCACGTGACTCTGCCGCAGGTGCGCGGTATGTCGGGCGGCGACTATGCGAGAAAGAAGAACCTCGTTGAGTTCGGCTTCCGCCTGCCCTCCGCATTTGATAACCGTCCTCTTTTCTTCGAGGAGTTTGAGGATCATATAGGACAGGTCGTGTTCGTCAGCGCGACCCCCGGAGATTATGAGAAGGAGCAGTCCTCCTCGGTTGTCGAGCAGCTGATAAGACCCACGGGTCTTATTGATCCCTCGGTAGAGGTCAGACCCACCGAGGGGCAGGTTGATGATCTGCTCTCCGAGATACGTGCCACCACGGCGCGCGGCGAGAAGGTGCTTGTCACCACGCTCACCACCTCCATGGCAGAGGATCTCACCGAATATCTAGCTACCCATGAGGTCAAGGTGAAGTATATACACCACCGTGTAGAAACGATGGAGCGTATGGAAATTATACGCGACCTCAGGCTCGGCGAGTTTGACGTCCTCGTAGGCATAAACCTTCTGCGTGAGGGTCTTGATATACCCGAGGTGTCGCTCGTTGCTATTCTCGATGCAGACAAGGAAGGCTTCCTGCGTAGCGAGACCTCGCTGATACAGACGGTGGGACGTGCCGCGCGTAATGTAAACGGTAGAGTAATTATGTACGCCGATACTGTGACGCGCTCTATGCGCTCGGCAATAGATGAGACGAACCGCCGCCGCGATATACAGATGCGCTACAACGAGGAGCACGGAATTGTTCCGAAGAGCATAACCAAGCGCGTATCCGATGTAATCGAGATAGGCAAGAAGGCAGAGAAGACAAAGGAAAAGAAGCTTACTAAGCCCGAGCGCGATAAGATGATAGCCGAGCTTACCCGCGAGATGCGAGAGGCAGCGGCAAGGCTAGAGTTTGAGCAGGCGGCATATCTCCGCGACCGCATAAAAGAACTGAGATAAAGGAATTGAAATGTCAAGAAATATAGTCATAAAGGGTGCAAGGGTCAACAATCTCAAGAATATAGACGTCACGATACCGCGTGACAAGCTCGTTGTTCTGACCGGACTTTCCGGCTCGGGAAAGTCCTCGCTCGCCTTCGATACTCTTTACGCCGAGGGACACAGGCGCTTCGTCGAGAGCCTCTCGTCCTATGCGAGAATGTTCCTCGGACAAATGGACAAGCCCGACGTAGATCTTATAGAGGGGCTTTCTCCCGCTATTTCAATAGATCAGAAGACCACCTCGAAGAACCCGCGCTCCACGGTAGGAACGGTCACTGAGATATACGATTATCTCAGGCTTCTTTACGCGAGAGTGGGTGTGCCGCACTGTCCCGTGTGCGGCAAGGTGATTGAGCAGCAGTCGCTCGACCAGATAGTATCGAGAATACTTACTCTGCCCGAGGGCACGAGATTTATGGTGCTTGCCCCCGTGGTGAAGGCGCAGAAGGGCATGCACGAGAAGGTGCTTGCCGATGCACAGAAGTCGGGATATGCAAGGGTTCGCGTAGACGGCATAATGTACGACCTCACCGAGAAGATAGCCCTCGATAAAAACCTTAAGCACACGATAGATATAGTCGTTGACCGTCTTGTTATAAGAGATGACGTCCGCTCGAGGCTCTCGGATTCGGTTGAGAGCGCCCTACGCGCCGCAGACGGCAGAGTGATGGTTGTGACAGTTCCCCGAGAGGGCGAGGGCGAGGAGCTTGAATTTTCACAGAAATACGCCTGCGAGGAGCATGGTATATCCTTCCCCGAGCTTGAGCCGAGAATGTTCTCGTTCAATAACCCCATCGGTGCCTGCCCCGAGTGTGCGGGAATCGGAAATATGCAGCGCATATCGGTGAAAAAGCTGCTGCCGCACCCCGAGCTTACCCTCCGCGACGGAGCAATAGCAGCCAACGGCTTCAAGACCATGACCGAGGACTCCTGGACGGGTCCGCTCGTTGCCGCTGTCGGTGAGGTTATGGGCTTCACGCTCGATACGCCTATATGCGACTTTACCGAGGAGCAGCTTGATGCGCTTATGTACGGTACAGGCTCGCGCAAATATGACGTAACCCGATACTTTGGCGGAACCTCAAAGGATCAGCACACGGGCTTCGATGGAATAGTCCACATAATAGAGAAGCGAATGAGAATGGCTGGCGGTGATTATTATCAGGAGTTCGTTGAGGAGGTTGCCTGCCCGAGATGTAAGGGGCGCAGACTTTCGGATATGGTTCTCGGTGTCACCGTAGGCGGGCTGAATATAGATGAAATATGCCGTCTTTCCATAGGAAAGATGCTTGAGTTCGTCGAGGGAATTACGCTCGGCGAGACCGAGGCGAAGATTGCCAAGGAAATTCTTAAGGAGATAAAGGCAAGGCTCAACTTTCTTATCAGCGTTGGTCTTGATTATCTCAACCTCGCGCGTACTGCGGGCACTCTTTCGGGAGGCGAGGCGCAGAGAATAAGGCTTGCTACGCAGATAGGCTCGGCTCTTACGGGCGTGCTATATATCCTCGATGAGCCGAGTATAGGTCTTCATCAGCGAGATAACGGAAAGCTCGTAGGAACGCTGAAGCGCCTGCGCGACCTCGGCAACTCCGTCATAGTGGTTGAGCACGACGAGGAAACTATGCTTGAATCCGACTTTATCGTTGATATAGGTCCGGGTGCGGGTATTCACGGCGGCGAGGTTGTCGCAGTAGGTACGCCCGAGGAAATCGCGGCGTCCGAGGCTTCAATAACCGGCGCATATATATCCGGAAGGCGTAAGATAGCGGTGCCTAAGACGCGCAGAGCGGGCAACGGTAATTTCCTTCATATCGAGGGGGCTGCCGAAAACAATCTCAAGGAGCTTGACGTTGATATTCCTCTCGGCTGCTTCGTTGCTGTGACGGGCGTATCCGGCTCGGGTAAGTCCTCCCTGATAAACTCGATTTTGTACCGCACTCTCGCGAGGGATCTCAACCGTGCCATAACCTATCCCGGCAAGGTGAAGAGCATCAGCGGCCTTGAGCATCTTGATAAGGTTATAGCAATAGATCAAAGCCCCATAGGCAGAACTCCGCGCTCCAACCCTGCCACCTATACAGGTCTTTTTGCCGATATCCGTAACCTTTTTGCAAAAACCCGTGATGCAAAGGCGAAGGGCTACGATGCAGGCAGATTTTCCTTCAACGTCCGCGGCGGAAGATGCGAGGCGTGCGAGGGTGACGGAGTTAAGTGTATAGAGATGAACTTCTTACCCGACGTCTACGTCAAGTGCGACGTTTGCGAGGGAAAGCGATACAACCGTGACACGCTTGAAGTCAAGTACAAGGGCAAGAATATCTACGACGTGCTTGAAATGTCGGTAGAGGAGGGAATAGACTTCTTCGACGGACTGCCTCAGCTTCAAAGGAAGCTGCAGACGCTCTTTGACGTCGGACTCGGATACATTAAAATCGGTCAGTCCTCGACCACGCTCTCGGGCGGCGAGGCACAGAGAGTAAAGCTTGCAACCGAGCTGTCTAAGCGCTCTACCGGTAAAACCATATACATTCTCGACGAGCCTACGACAGGACTTCACACCGAGGACGTATCCAAGCTTATCGCGATATTGCAGAGGATAGCCGACGGCGGAAATACCGTGGTTGTAATAGAGCATAACCTCGATCTCATAAAGACCGCGGATTATATAATCGACCTCGGTCCGGAGGGTGGCGACGGCGGCGGAACGATAGTTGCCGCAGGCACTCCTGAGGAGGTTGCGGAGTGCGAGCGCTCCTATACCGGAAAATTCCTCCGGGATAAGCTTAAGAGGGATGCCGAATGAATTACGCTAATATAAAGAAATTCGACATAGCCAACGGAGAGGGAATAAGAGTTACCCTCTTCGTATCCGGCTGTCGCAACAGATGCAAGAACTGCTTTCAGCCCGAGACATGGGATTTTAACTACGGAAAGCCGTTTGACAAAGGGGTCTGGGAGGAGATATTCTCTGCGATGAACAATCCTTCGGTAAGAGGGCTTACTCTGCTGGGCGGCGAGCCTATGGAGCCCGAGAATCAGCGTGGACTTATCGACTTCCTTCGCGAGTTCAAGTCGCGCTATCCCGGGAAGGACCTTTGGCTCTTTACGGGCAATCTCTACGAGGAGCTTACCGCAGGCGTTGGAAATCACCCGAAGTCGCTTGACATAACCCCCGAGATACTCTCCTACGTCGACATACTTGTAGACGGTAGGTTTATAGAGGAAAAGAAGCGCCTCGGACTTCGTTTCCGCGGCTCGGAAAATCAGCGTATAATCGACATGAACAAAACGCGTGCCCGAGGCGAGATAGTCATCTGGGAGGGTGTCAAGCTCGATAAGCAGTACAAATAAGAGAGAGGTGTACATAATGAAAATTCGTTTTAAGAAGCTGAACGAGGGTGCAATAACGCCCACCTACGGCACAGACTATTCCGCAGGCGCAGATCTTTACAGCATAGACGGTGAGGTAACCGTAGCGCCTCACGCCACCGTTCTTTTTCACACGGGTATAGCCGTTGAGATACCCGAGGGCTATTGCGGTCTTATATTCGCTCGCAGCGGACTTGCCACGAAGCGCGGTCTTGCTCCTGCAAACAAGGTGGGCGTAATAGACGCCGATTATCGCGGCGAGGTCATGGTAGCGTTGCATAACCATACAGATAGCCCTGTCACCGTTGCGGCGGGTGAGCGCATAGCTCAGCTTGCTATCGTACCCTTCCTCAAGGCTGAGTACGAGGAGGCTGACGAGCTTTCCGACACCGTCCGCGGCGCAGGCGGCTTCGGCTCTACCGGCAGAACCTGACACCTATGAAAAAGAAAAGCTCGAGGTAGCGTTGTGTCCTTAGCGGGCAAATCGCGCTACCTCGAGTTTTTTTAATGCTCAAAATATTCCTTTGTAAAGTATATCCCGTCCTTCGGGATAGAAAATTCCTTACCGTTTAAGTATTCGAGAATACCGGCATCGGTTGTAAACGAAAACCGCAGCTTGTAGGAGTAGAGCGCCTGATACTTATATCCGCGGCCTCTGTCGTCCTTGTTTACACCGTATTTTCCGTCGCCGATAAGTGGGTGGCCGATATGCGCCATGTGCGCGCGTATCTGGTGAGTTCTGCCTGTCAGCAGCTCTACCTCTATAAGCGCAGAGCCGTGCGACGTAGCCAGCGTGCGGTACTTAGTGATTATCTCCTTCGCGCCGCGAGGGGGATTTTTGTCATATACGCGCACCTTATTCTGCTTCTCGTCCTTGATAAGATATCCGCGCAGCGTGTCCGAGCGGCGCTCGGGTATGCCATGCACTGCGGCGAGATACATTTTGTCTATCTCACGCAGCTTTATCTTCTCATTCATAATACGCAGAGCCTCGGCATTTTTTGCAGCTATGACAATACCGCCCGTGTTGCGGTCAATCCTGTTGCACAGCGCGGGTGCAAAGCTCATCTCGTCCTCGGGGTTATATTCTCCCTTCGCGTAGAGATACGCCTGAATTCTCACTATCAGCGTGTCGAGCGCATTATGCTCGTCCTCATGCACCGATACGCCGGGGCGCTTGTTGACGAGAAGTATGTTTTCATCCTCGTATACTATATCGAGCTTTGGCTGTACGCGCTCGAGCGATACGCTTTTCTCAGCACCCTCGCCGTCAAGCCTTGAGAAGAATTCCTCGGCGAGAAAGCACTGTACCGTATCGCCCTCGGCGAGAATGGTGCCGATTTCAGCCCTCTTGCGATTAACCTTTATCTTCTTAAGCCTTATAGACTTATAGAGTAAGGAGGTAGGCAGGTCGAGAGCCTTGGTTATAAACTTGTCGAGCCTCTGCCCGGCATCGTTTTTTCCTATTATCAGCTCGCGCATAGATTACTTCGTTCCGAATATTCTGTCGCCCGCATCGCCAAGACCGGGAATGATGTATGCATGGTCGTTGAGCCTCTCGTCGAGTGCGGCACAGTAAATATCAACGTCGGGGTGAGCCTCCTGAACGCGCTTAACACCCTCGGGTGCGGCAACGAGACACATAAGCCTTACCGACTTAGCTCCCTTCGCCTTAACCATAGTTATGGCATCTGCAGCAGAGCCTCCCGTCGCGAGCATCGGGTCAACGATGATAACGGTACGCTTGTCTATATCGGGCGGCATCTTGCAGTAGTACTCAACGGGGAGGTGAGTCTCGGGGTCTCTGTATAGACCGATGTGACCTACTCTTGCAACGGGTACAAGGCGCAGAAGGCCGTCAACCATTCCAAGACCTGCTCTGAGTATCGGAACTATCGCGAGCTTTTTGCCCGCTATGCGCTTGAAGGTCGCGCGGCAGAGAGGGGTCTCTATCTCTACGTCCTCAAGGGGAAGGTCGCGCGTAAGCTCGTATCCCATAAGCATGGATATCTCGTCGAGCAGCTCGCGGAAGTCCTTCGAGGGCGTGTTTTTCTTTCTCATTATAGTCAGCTTGTGCTGAATTAAAGGATGGTCAATAAGGTGAAATGTACTCATTTGTTTGCCTTTCCGTTCTTTCCCGGCGTAATATCGCAAGGATTTTATGCTGTCAGATATATTATACCTCATCGCGCGCCCGATTTCAAGAGCCGCTGCTGTCTTTGTTGAAAAAAGAATTGTTTTGTAAGATAATGGATTTTGTATTCGATTTTACAAATTGTTGGAGTATTTTCACTTGCAATACGGGTGTGCCTATAGTATAATGAAGACAAAGACAATAAAACTTTTGCGAGGTAGATATGAAAAATCCTGAGCTTGTTATAATGGCTGCAGGCATGGGCAGCCGCTACGGTGGACTTAAGCAGATAGACAGCGTCGACGACTACGGTCATATAATCATTGATTATTCCATTTTCGATGCTGTGCGCGCAGGCTTCCATGACGTTACCTTCATTATTAAGAAGGAGATTGAGGCTGATTTCCGCGAGGTTATGGATAAGCATCTCGAGGGTAAGGGCTTGAACGTCAAGTACGTATATCAGGAGCTTGATAAGCTCCCCGAGGGATACTCCGTACCCGAAGGACGCCGTAAGCCCTGGGGAACCGCACACGCTCTTATGTGCTGCCTTGGGACGGTTGATGCCCCCTTCGCCGTAATCAACGCAGATGATTATTACGGCGCACACGCCTTTGAGAAAATGTACGATTTCCTTAAATCCGTTGACGAGAGTGACGGAAAATACCACTATGCTATGGTCGGCTACCACGTTGAAAATACCGTAACCGAGCAGGGAACCGTCTCCCGCGGCGTATGCAGCTGCGACGAGGGAATGCTCACCGATATCGTAGAGCGCACCAAAATCGGTGTATCGAACGGTAAAATATACTACACCGAGAACGGTGTAGACACCGAGCTTGCTCCCGGCACCCTCGTGTCGATGAATCTTTGGGGACTTACCCCCTCCTATCTCGAGGAGTGCCACACGCGCTTCGCTAAGTTCCTTGACGAGAACCTTACGAAAAATCCCGAGAAGTGCGAGTTCTTCCTTCCCACCGTTATCTCCGAGCTGATAGGAGAGGAAAGGGCGGACGTCCGCGTGCTTGATAACGCCGATAAGTGGTACGGAGTTACCTACAAGGAGGATAAGGCAGCTGTCGTTGAGGCGTTCCGCCGCTTCACCGAGGAAGGCGTATATCCCGAGAATTTTTGATAAAAACCGCAAAGTAAAAGAAGCGAAGCCTCCGGCCTCGCTTCTTTTTTATACACAACCTCAAACCTTCGTTGATGGGCGGCTGCATACAGTCGCTCAATACCGCGAAGGAGAAACTCCAACGTGCTTTTTGAAATCTCTTGAAAAATCGTATATGCTGGAGTACCCAAGAGAGCGTGCCAGGTCGGATATGCTGCTGTAGTCACTCTTAAGCATTTCCTTTGCCTTTTCTATGCGAAGCTTTCGCAGGTAGTTTATCGGCGATGTGCCCATATACGATGAGAACAATCTCCTGAAATACGTCGTTGACACACCTGCTAAGCGTGCCAGGTCATCGTTCGTCAGGCTTTCGCTGTAATGCTCCGACATATATTCGACGATAGAGGATATTTTTCTCTGCTTTTCGGGCGGAACGTATGCTTCGCGCGACGATTGTATTAACAGCAGCAGTATTGAATACATGCCGCGTATGCTCTCAAGCTCAGCCGTGGGGTTGTTCAGCGTGCGCTTGCGCTCTATCTCCTTGAATACGCGGAGTATTTTATCCGAGCTTTTAACGTTGATTACAATCGGCTCGCACAGCGAGGTCTCGCATTCAAATTCTATGGAGCAGAAGTGCCCCGCACGAGTACATTCCCAGGAATACGAGCATCCCTTCGGGAGCAGAATTATATGGTGCGCATCTGATAAAAACTGCTTCCCGCACGAGGCGTATACCGTCTCTCCCTCGTATTTGATTATAGCGCCCCAACGGTTACGAGAATTTTTCTTTTTAATTTTGTCGGGTGTATAAAATGTCGATGCCGAGTAAACTTTTGTTATTACCAAATTTGACAAAATATCTGTATACATACATGCCGTCCGATGATTTGATTTAACTAAAGTATAACACAGACCTGGAAAATTATCAATATGTTTTGTGTCAAATATGATAAATGTTGCATATTTGATATTTATTTTTTCGCACGGTTTTTGCTATACTGAGTTCGGAGGTGGTAATATGATACCCAAATTATCTCAGCTGGCGTCCCCCGCTCTTGCCGGAGTGGTAAGAGAGCGTAGCGTGCGTGCGGCTGTTGCGGAAATAACTAACTGCATATACGACGGGGCTACACCTTCGACGTTAAGTCTAAAAAGGGATTTTTCGGAGAGGATATATATTCATTCACAAAGGGGTGTCCGAGGGAAATAGTAACCGATAGCGCAGTTATCGATAAGCAGTGCGAGCTTATTGAAAGGGTGCATACCGCCGGTGCTGAGGTTCTCCTATCCTGTCATCCGGGCATACCAATGAAGGCGGAGGCGGTCGTTGAGCTTGCGCTTTTCTTAGAAAAGCGTAACCCCGATATACTTAAAATAGTAACCACGGCAAATAACGAGGACGACCTCGCGGAAAGCATACGCGCGATGACTATGCTGAAAAAGGAGGTCAGAACTCCAATCACCTACCATGCGAATGGCAGAGCAGATATGCTCTCACGTATAGTAAATCCTCTGCTTGGTGGACATATTGTCTTTTGCGTAGATAGGTTTCACGAGGATACGGTCACGGAGCAGCTGGATCTCAGGACGGCGGCAGACGTTGTAAACAGCGTGAAAAAAATGATATAGAGCTTGAATTTTGAAAGGATAAACTATGATGAATAAACGTAAAGCTGTATTTTTTACAGAGCCGGCAAAGGCAGAGTTCGTGGAATGTGACGTTCCCGCCGTCGGTGCAAACGACGTTCTTGTGCGAAACGAGTTTACCGTTATCAGCGGAGGTACGGAAAGAGCTAATATCCTCGGCGGAAAGAACGTGCCGCAGGAGTACCCGAAGGCATCGGGATACAGCGGTATCGGACACGTCATAGCGGTCGGCGATGCGGTAAAGAGCGTTAAGGTAGGTGACCGTGTTCTGGTCTATCACGGCATACACGCCAACTACAACGTCCGCGGTGAGGATGAGATAACAAGGGTTGATCAGGAAGATCTCCCATCGGAGGATGCGGTGTTTGCCATTATTGCCTCGATGGGACTTGGCGGACTTCGCCGCCTTGAGGTTGAGATTGGCGAGAGCGTCATGGTAATGGGACTCGGTTTACTTGGTATTTTCGCTCTGCAGTTTGCGCGCCTCTCGGGCGCATATCCTCTCATAGCGGCAGACCTCAATGAGGAACGCCGTAAGCTTGCCTTAGAGCTTGGTGCAGATTATGCTCTTGACCCATCTGACCCCGATTTCATTAAGACGGTAAGATCGCTCACGGGAGGCAAGGGCGCCAGAGCCATAGTTGAGGTCACGGGTGTTATGGCAGCCTTGAAGCAGGCGCTCGGATGCTCTGCACGAGAGGCACGCATCTCCTTGCTCGGCTGTACTCGCGTATCGGACGGCTCGATAGACTATTACAGCGAGGTGCATCGCCCCGGAATCAAGCTTATCGGTGCGCATAATATGGTGCGTCCTAAGCTCGAGTCGCGCCCGCACTGCTGGACGCATCACGACGATTGCCGCGCGATTATGGCGTTGATGGCGGCAGGGCGCATTCAGGTTGCCCCGATCCGCTCGCGTATCGTGAGCCCAACCTTGGCAACCGATATATACGATCAGCTTTGTAACGATCCCCACTTCCCGATGGGAACGGTTTTTGACTGGAGAAATATAGAATGATTCGCATAGGACAGATTGGTATCGGGCATAACCACGGCGCGGCAAAGATGGAATGCGTGCGAAAATTTCCTCAGCTTTTCGAGGTTGTCGGCTATGCACCCGAGAGCGAGGCGTGGCGCAAGGAGCGCGGAGGGTTACCCGCATATGAGGGACTTGCGTGCATGGAAAGAGACGAGCTTATAGACAGGTGTGACGCTTTGATGATCGAGACCGAGGTGCCTATGCTTACCTCGGCAGCACAGCGCTGCATAGATGCGGGAAAGCATATTCACCTCGATAAGCCGGCGAGCGGTACGCTCGATGATTACGAGAGGCTTCTTCTGTCCGCTAAGGAAAAAGGCTTGACCGTCCAGCTTGCCTATATGTACCGTTATAATCCGGCAGTCAAGAAGTGCCTCGAGTGGAAAAGAGAGGGACGCTTCGGGGATATAACGATGGTGAAGGCTGAGATGAGCAGCTTTCATAGCGAGGAATACAGAAGGTGGATGTCCGGCTTTCGCGGCGGAATGATGTATATTCTCGGCTCTCATATGGTTGATCTTGCCATGCTTTTTCTCGGTGAGCCCGAGCGCGTTAAGTCCTTCTTCTCGCATAGCGGGCTTGACGGAATTGAATACCCCGATAATACTCTCGCAGTTCTGGAGTATCCGCGCGCATTAGGCAGAGTATTCGCCTCTGCGGTAGAGCGTAACGGCTGGGGAAACCGTCAGCTGGTGGTGTCGGGAACGATGGGAAAGGCGCATATTATGCCGCTTGAAAAGACTACGCGTCTTTTCTGGAGCGATGCGAAAATTTCCACCGAAACCTATGCTGATATGAAGATGGAAATCACAGTGCCCGATCCCTCGTGGTATGGCAGATATGATGCGATGATGCGCGATTTTCACAGTTTCGTGACGGGAGAAAAAGAAAATCCGTTCACTTACGAGTACGAGCTTGCCTTGCAAAAGACTCTGCTTGAGATCTGCAAGGCAGACCTCAGAGAGGGCGTTTAGCAAGTGAGGTGGTTAGTAAAGTCGCTGATGAGTGGAGGTGTGTACGCTGAACAGTATATTGATTAAGAACGGAAGAGTGTGGGACGGCGAGCGCTTTATGAGTGCTGACGTTCTGACGAGCGGAAAAACGGTTCGGGCTATCGCCGATCATATAGACGAGGCTGCGGATTTTACGTACGATGCGAGCGGAAGGACGGTTTCGGTCGGACTTGTTGATGCTCACGTCCACATGAGAGGGATATCATGCGAGCGCTTCGGAATACAGGCTGAGATGAGCTGCTTTCCCTTTGGAGTCACGTCCGCCGCAGATGCCTCTGCGGAGCTTGGCGACAGAGCCTTGATTGATTCGTTTATGATAAAATCCGCGGTTTTTGTCTGCAGCAGATTCAAAAACAACAAAGCGGATTTGTCGGAAGCAAAGCGCATGCTGGAGCTTTACGGTGATAAGGCTGTCGGCGTGAAGGTATACTTTGATACAACCGTGTCGGAGGTTTTCGATGCCTCTCCTTTGTATGAGGTATGCGAGTTTGCACGCGATAATAATCTTAAGGTAATGGTGCATTGCTCGAATTCTCCCATTAAAATGGCAGAGATATTAAACGTATTGAGCAGAGGGGATATTCTGACACACAGCTTCCACGGTGGAGATAACAATGCGTCTGTCGACGGCTTCGATTGCATAAGATCGGCACAGGAGCGCGGAATTGTGATAGATGCCGGTATGGCAGGACACGTTCACACCGATTTCGGGATTTTTGCTAACGCTGTTAAGTGTGGCATTCGTCCGGATGTGATCAGCACGGACGTAACCGTGTACAGCGCATATACCCGCGGCGGCAGATACGGTATGACCATGTGCATGAATATAGCTAGGGCGTCAGGCATGTCCGAGGAGGAGATTTTCAGGGCGGTTACCTCCGCTCCCTCGCACGCGCTTGGCATGGACGGTGCGTGGGGTCGGCTTCGCGTTGGCAGAGCCGCGGATATCGCCGTTTTCGATTGGACAAACGAGGGATTTGACCTGACCGATTACGCGGGCAACCGAATACAAGCGGATAACGGCTACCGCTGTGTGCTGACCGTCTCGGACGGACAGGTGGTTTTCAAGGATTAAAAGGAGGAAAATTATGAAAGCAACTCTTGTGGATGAAAATAAAAATCTTGTTTGGTCGGAGGTCCCCGATCCTGTTATAAAGGATGATGAGGTGCTGGTAAGAATACACGCGGCAGCTCTTAACCGTGCAGACCTTTTGCAGCGTCAGGGCAGATACCCCTCTCCTGCAGGCTGCCCGGAGTGGATGGGGCTTGAGGTTGCGGGTGTGATCACCGAGGTCGGCAGCTGTGTTACCGCTTGGAAGGTCGGAGACAGGGTTTGTGCGCTGCTTGGCGGAGGAGGCTATGCGGAGTACGTGGCGGTCAAGGAGGATATGCTGATGCCCATTCCAAAGGGGCTATCTATGGTAGAGGCTGCCGCTCTGCCCGAGGCATATGCAACCTCATATCTCAATTTGTTTATCGAGGGGCACCTTAAGGCAGGACAGACCGCTTTTATTCCTGCCGGAGCAAGCGGGCTTGCATCTGTTGCTATTCCGATGGCAAAGGCATTTGGCGCGCGCGTTATCACCTCGGTGCTTTCGGCTGAAATAGCAGAGAAAATAGCGCCTCTAGGCGCCGACGTTATAATAAACTCCGCGACTCAAAGCGTGGAGGAAATACTTAAGGTCGAGGAAGAGCGGGGAACACCCGTCAGCGTATCGATGGACTGCCTTTCGGGTGAGACGCTCGGAAAGAGTCTGCCATACATGGCAAGAGGAGGATATTGGGTTGTTATTTCCACCCTTGCAGGCACGGAAACCACCGTACAGCTTCGCCCGCTTTTGACTAAAGGTCTGCATCTGGTAGGCAGTATGCTCCGTAACCGCACTCCCGAATTTAAGGCGTATATTC
>CAYZZJ010000020.1:0-19388 GCA_964482885.1 uncultured Ruminococcus sp.
GGTGTCCATCATACCGGGCATGGATGCTCTCGCGCCGGAACGAACCGAAACGAGGAGGGGGTTCTTCTTGTCGCCGAACTTCTTGCCGGTAACCTCTTCCATCTTTACGATGTACTCGGAAATCTCAGCCATGATTTCGGGGTTGATCTGTCTGCCGTCCTCATAGTACTGTGTGCAGGCCTCGGTAGTGATAGTGAAGCCCTGGGGAACGGGGAGACCGATGTGGGTCATCTCAGCGAGGTTTGCACCCTTACCGCCGAGGAGATTGCGCATGTCCTTGTTTCCCTCAGAAAACAGGTAAACATACTTCTTGCTCATTCTTTTTCTTCCTCCATTTATAAAAAATAATGTAACAACTAAGCTATTTGCTGTCAGTCAGCATCAAGCAATTATAACACAACCCGGCAAAAAATGCAATAGATGCGACAAAAAAATATCAATATACAACATACGCGCGAGCAAAATAACTGCCGCCGTCGGCAATTTGCACATATCGGGGCGGAAAATCGAGCGTTTTTCTTCTCGGCACGCAAAAACAGTGCCACAGATGTGGCAGCAGGGATAGGTTTCCTTCTTTTCGTTGACATTTCGCCGTTTGTGTTGTAAAATGAAGAAAAGACAAATAGAGGAGAGAAGTAAAGGTGACTGAATACTTATCCAATGTAATAGAAAATCTTACGCGGATAGAGAGCGAGGAGGGCGATAGACTTGCCGCCGCGTCGAGGCTTGTTGCCGACGTTATAAAGCGCGACGGGCTCATATACGTCTTCGGCTGCGGTCATTCGCATCTGCCGGGGCTTGACGCCTTCTACCGTGCCGGCGGTCTTGCAAACGTATCGCCTATTCTCGATACCGATCTTATGCTGCATAACGGAGCGGCAAAGTCCTCGAGAATGGAGAAAATGTCGGGAATTGCCGCTGAGGTGATCCGCAGATACCGCCTTACCGAGAGGGATATGCTCTTCGTATTTTCCGCCTCGGGCAAGAACGCCGTGCCCGTGGAGATGGCAGAGGCGGCTCGCTCGCTCGGTATCCCCACGGTCGGCGTAAGCTCGTCGGCGTACTTTGACCACGGTGCAAGGCTGCATAAAAACGTAGATATAGCGATAGATTGCAAGGTTCCTTACGGAGATGCCTCGGTCAAGGTTGGCGAGGCGGGTATGGGTGCGCTTTCAACCTCTGCCGCCTGCTTTATACTGAACTCCTGCCTTATTGAGGGCGCAAGGCTCGCACTCATCGAGGGCACAGAGCCGCCTGTATTTTTAAGCGGAAATATCGAGGGCGGCAAGGACTTCAATATAAGACTTGAGGAAATGTATCTCGGCAGGGTGAAGCATCTATGAGTAAAATAGCGGTAATAGGTCTTGTCGGCGAGTCGGTTTTTCTCACCGTAGACAAGCATCAGGCGGTCGGTGAGACCGCGCACGCCACTTCGATCCACCGCGAGTGGGGCGGCAAGGGGTATAACCAGGCTGTTGCGGCGGCGAGGTACGGTGCCGACGTTGCCTTCCTCGGCGCGGCTTCGTCTGCCGATGCAGAAGCGATAAAGCGCTCAGCGGGCGAGGACAATATCCGCGCATGCATAGCGGAAAAATCCGATGCTACCGCATACGGCGTCATAGTGACCGACAGGGCGGGTGACAACCGCGTGACCGTCTATGGCGGTGCGGCTCTCGAGGCCGGGGACGTAGAAGGATTTGCCGAGGAAATTGTCGGCGCAGATATTCTGCTTATTAATAACGAGGTACCGGAGGCGGTCAACGTAAGAGCCGTCGAAATTGCGCGTTCGGCAGGCACGAAGGTGATCTGCAACCCTGCGCCTGCGCGCCCGATATGTGAGTATTTATTGACAAATACCGATATTTTCACCCCGAACGAGCATGAGGCTGCCGCAGTTGCGGATCACGAAAATTCGATAATAACTCTAGGCTCGGAGGGCTGTCTTATCAAATGGCTCGACAGAAGACTACCCGCCTTTATGCTTGGCGAAGCTATCGACACCACGGGTGCGGGCGACACCTTTAACGGCGTGCTTGCCGCATCGCTTGCGGAGGGCTGCGATGTAGTATCGGCGTGCGCCGGGGCATCTGCCGCCGCTTCCCTTGAGGTAACGCGCAGATTCGTAATGCCGGCTATACCAAGGCGCCAAGAGGTGGAAAAAATCATAAAAGAAAACAGAAGAATATAATACGTGGGTGTCGCGACTGCGACACCCGTTTTTTGCCAAAGCAAAGCCCTGTAACGTCGCGCGATCGCGTTTGCTTGCGCGCAGGAATATAAATACTTGACAAGCGCTTACATATATGATATAATTTGGTTGTAATTACAACTATGTGGGAGTGAAATGAAAGACAGGTATCTTAGATTCACCGGGCTTGTGACCGATATTATGAGGAACATAAGGCGGATAACCTCCGAGGCTATTTCGCGTTACAAAATCAAGCGCTCATACGTCCCTTGCATCTATTTTCTCTACAAGAACGGCGCCCTCACCGCGACGAAGCTGTGTAAGCTGTGCGATGAGGATAAGGCAAATATATCGAGAACTCTCCGCGCTCTTGAGGATGACGGCTACGTTACCAAGGAGGAGCGCGCTTCGGCACGCGCACGCGTCAAAATGACGCTGACCGCATCGGGTGCTGAAATAGGAGCGTACCTTGCCGCACGTGTTTCCGAGGCTGTGGACCTTGCCACAAGCGGAATCGACAGCGAGGATATTGCTGTTATGTATGCGGCTCTCGAGAGGATAAACGATAATCTTGCAACGGTTCGTATTACGGAATAATGAGAAATACATGCCTCGCCATCGGCGAGAACAATTAAAAAAGTTTTGGTCAAAAAGGAGAATTAACTTAAAATGGGATACACTATTGTAACAGATTCGGGCTGCGATATTAAGAGAAATATACTTGACGAGTGGGGTGTGAAGATGCTCTCGCTCACCTATCGCTTTACCGACAGCGGCGAGCAGCACACCGAGGCTGATATGCCTATCGATGAGTTCTACGCGGCTATGAAGGCGGGCAGAGTTGCCAAGACCGCCGCTGTCAACACCGAGACCTTCCGTCAGGAGTTTGAGAAGTATCTTAAAGAGGGCGAGGACCTTCTTTACATCGGCTTCTCGTCCGGTCTCAGCTCGACCTACAGCGCGGGCCACGGCGCGGCAGAGATGCTTGCAGCCGAGTATCCCGAGAGAAAGATAATCACCGTTGATACCCTCGCGGCATCTGCGGGCTTCGGTATGCTCGTTTACCTCGCTAAGGAGAAGAAGAACGAGGGCGCGTCTATCGAGGAGGTTGCCGAGTATATCGAGAGCATTAAGCTCAATCTCTCGCATTGGTTCACCGTTGACGATCTCGTTTATCTTAAGCGCGGCGGCCGCGTCAGCGCATCTGCGGCATTCTTCGGAAACATGCTTGGTATCAAGCCCGCGCTTCACGTAGATAACGAGGGTCACCTCATCGCTATGTCGAAGGTGCGCGGCAGAAGAACCTCGCTTAACGCTATAATTGATAAGTATGCGGAAACCGCCATTGATGTAAAGAGCGGACCCGTGTTCATCTCGCACGCAGGCTGTCAGGCAGACGTTGACTACGTTATTGCCGAGCTTGACAAGAGATTCGGTGTGAAGGTTGACCACGTTACCGACGTCGGACCCGTTATCGGATCTCACTCCGGCCCCGGCACGTTTGCGCTCTTTTTCCTCGCTAAAGAAAGATAATTTCGTCCTTACCAATAACGATTCAGACAGGAGAAATAACCGTGGCAGAAAAGAAAAACGCGGCTCAGCCCGCGGCAGAGCCTAAGAAGGAAGCTCCCAAGAAGGAGCCTAAGAAAAAGTCCGAGCCTAAAAAGGAGACACCTAAGAAGGCTGCGCCTAAAAAGACTGCACCTAAAAAAGAGACTCCAAAGAAGGAAGCTCCCAAGAAGGATCAGGGTAAGAAGGGTAACTTCATTACCGACAGTATAAAGTTTATCTCCGGTCTCTTCTTTAAGAAGATGGCTACCGGCGGCGCGGGTGAGCTTCGCTCGAATGCCGAGGAGATAAACCAGCTTAACGTATTCCCCGTTCCCGACGGAGATACGGGCGACAATATGTCTATGACTATCGACAGCGGCGTTGCCGCAATCGAGCATATTGAGAGCGACGATATCGCAGAGGTATCCGAGGCACTCTCTCGCGGAATGCTTCTCGGCGCGCGCGGTAACTCGGGAGTTATCCTCTCGCAGTTCTTCGCGGGTATATCGAGCGGCCTTTGCTCGGTTGAGCGTGCAGATGCCAAGATATTCGGACACGCGCTCGAGCTTGGTGTTGAGAAGGCTTACGCATCGGTTATGACCCCCACCGAGGGAACTATACTTACCGTTATGCGTGAGGCGGTTGAGTACGCTGTCTCCCGTATCACCGACGATACCACTATCGAGGTTCTCTTTAACGACCTCGTTACCGAGATGAACGCATCTCTTGCGAGAACGCCCGATCTATTGCCCGCGCTTAAGGACGCAGGCGTGGTTGACAGCGGTGCGGCAGGTCTGCTCTATATAATGGACGGCTTTAACCGCGTTCTCGGCGGAGAGCAGATACAGGCTCCCGAGATCTCCGCTCCGCGCGGTGCATCTCCCGTAGTCAATTCCTCCTTTGATGCGGACAGCGATATGACCTATGCGTATTGCACTGAGGCTCTCGTCCAGCTCACACGCCGCAAGGCAGATCCCGATAAATTCGATATTGATGCCCTTAAGGATTTCTTAAATGGACTTGGCGACTCCATAGTTGCCATCAAGAGCGACACTATCGTCAAGATCCACGTTCATACCCTCACCCCCGATAAGGTGCTTGGCTATATGCTGAATTACGGTGAGTTCATGAGCGTTAAGATCGAGAATATGTCGGTTCAGCATACCGAGCTTGAGGCTGAGGGCAAGTCTCCCGCGCAGAACGCACAGAAGAAGGATGAGCCGAAGAAGCTTAATGCCGTGGTTGCGGTTTGTATGGGAGATGGAATAGAGAACATCTATCGCGATCTCGGCTGTGACCGCATCATTCGCGGCGGTCAGACGCAGAACCCCTCGACCAACGATTTCATCGAGGCGTTCAAGGCTCTTCACGCAGAGAACATCTTCGTATTCCCGAACAACGGAAATATTATGATGGCGGCAGAGCAGGCGGCAGAGCTTTACACCGATGCTAACGTCATTGTCATGCCCTCTAAGAACGTGGGCGTGGGCTACGCAGCGCTTGCCGCAACCGATATAACCGCTCCCCCCGAGGAGGTTAAGGCGGCTATGGAGGAGGCTATCTCCCGCGTTACCGCAGGATACGTTTCTCCCGCTATCCGCGACACCCAGATCGAGGGCGTGAACATTCACGACGGCGATATTATGGGTATTATCGGCAAGGAAATCGTTATAGTTATAAACAACCAGATATCTGCTGCCGTTGCTCTCGCGGACGCTCTTCTTTCGAGAAACGATGCGTTTATGCTCACAGCTTTTGTCGGAGAGGGAGTCTCCGAGGAGGAGCAGGCTGCAGTTGAGGAGAAGATAAGGACGCTGCACCCCTCTGCCGAGGTCTACTTCGCTTACGGCGGACAGTCGGTTTACCCCTATATCTTCGTTGCAGAGTAATATGATTAAGGCTATACTTTTTGATCTCGACGGAACGCTGCTCCCCATGGACCAGGACGTTTTCGTCAAGGATTATTTCGGCAGACTTGCTAAGTACCTTCTGCCGTACGGCTTCGAGCCGTCGCAGCTTATAGATACCATATGGCAGGGAACAGCCGCGATGATGAAGAATGACGGCGCGATGACAAACGAGGAGCGCTTCTGGCAGCGCTTTGCCGAGACCTACGGCGCCGACGTCAGGGAAAAGGAAAAATACTTCGAGCGCTATTACGACGAGGTGTTTGACCTTGTTTCCGCCTCCTGCGGACACGATCCCGCGGCGCGCGGCGCGGTAGATGCCCTGAAGGCTGCGGGCTATCGCCTTATACTTGCGACAAGCCCGATTTTCCCCGCGGTCGCAACGAGAAAGCGCGCAGCCTGGGCAGGCCTTAGCCTCGATGATTTTGAGCTCGTCACCACATACGAAAACTGCCGCTTCACCAAGCCGAACCTCGGCTACTACCGCGATATCCTCGCCACAGCAGATCTTGCTCCCGAGGAGTGCCTCATGGTCGGCAACGATGCCGCCGAGGATATGGTAGCCGCCGAGCTTGGCATGAAGGTATTCCTTATGCCCCGCGATCTCATCAACCGCAAAGGCGTGGACATCAGCGTATATCCGCAGGGCGGATTTGATGAGCTGCTTGAGTATGTGAGGACAATATGACAATTCGAAACAAAGCAGAGTGGGTCACGATTTGCGTGACCCACTCTGCTTTGTTTGTTTCGCATACGTAAAGGAAAATTCATCTAACAGGCTGCAGCAAGAACGGCAGCCTGTCAGATATGGTTATACAAATTACGGAAATATATGTATTGTAGGCGCAGGGTCATTGCTCAATGGTATTGTTTTGTGCTTTACAGTCGTTTTCAATATTTCCGCTATTGATTCCGGCAATGTCGCTAATATAGTGACCGGTTTTTCCTTCGTATGTAATTCCTTGTAATGTGTTTGAAGCGCTCTCACAAGCAGCAATATATCCGATGTTGGTTCCGCAAATACCACCGATGTAGTTCCATTTTCCTCTGCCGGTTGTTCCGCTCTTGCTGCCGGCACTGACTGTAGAATTCTTAACAGAGGAATTTGTAATAGTTCCATAATTTATTCCTGCAATCCCACCGGCGTGAGTAACTTTATCGGCAATTCCGCTTCCGCCTGCTTCGTACTTGTAGAAATAGCTCGATACTCCACATTTATCCAATTCAACATTATCGATTGTACCGCTATTCTTTCCGCAAAGTACACCTACGTAAACAATATTTTCTTTGTTACTTATTCCGCTTGTGTAGTCGTTATTTTGGAGGGAAACTGTAACATTAGTAAATCTCAAGTTTCTAATTACGGCGGTGCTTGTTAACTCCTTGAAAATTCCGCCTGTAATGGATCCCTCTGTTTGCCATCCGCCAATGGTAATCGTTGCATTGGAAATTGTGTGGTTAAGACCGTCAATAGTGCCGCTAAACGAAGGCATCGGAGTCCACGAAGCCGGGAATATAATGTCTTCGATGATATAATATGTGCCGGTGGACTTTACATTTTCGAATCCGAATTTTTCGTGTATATATATACCTGCATACGTCTGCTCCCACTGAGCATAAAGCGTAATATCATCGTAGGTCTCGCGTATCCATTTACCTTCAGCATCGGTGTATTCGGGAACACCGGCTTTAAGTTTGCCGTTTTCGTCCGTTAGCTGAATTCCACCCACAGCCTCAGTATACCAACCAAGGAAGTTGTAATACCCGGAATATGTTACCGCATCCGCATCGTTTAACTGCGTGACATTGTGAGATACGGCTGTAATGCTTCCGCGTGTATCAAACGCACCGAGCATACTTTCGCCATTCACGGTAGTATCAGAGTTGACATCATAGCTTATATCAGACGTATAAAGATCCCAAATAGCCGTAATGGTAATGTTTGCCGCCGGCATGGTTGCGGGAATTGTTATATCCCAGCCAACAAATCTATATCCGATTCTTGAGGGGTTAGCAGGCTCTATAATTGCCGAGCCATAATCCTGTGTGATCGCGCTTATTTCGCTGCCACCGTCGGTGTTAAAGTATATGGTGTATCGATTAATGCTCCATGAAGCGGTTATAGCCATGTCCTCGGCGGGCATAGTGGCAGGGATCACCTTATCCCACCCCGCAAACGTATATCCTGTTTTCACAGGATTGGCAGGCTTTGTGATTGCCGCTCCGTATTCCTGCGTAATTGAGCTTATTTCATTTCCGCCATTTGTGTTGAAGACAATGGTGTATTTATTGATGCTCCAGGTGGCATTGACCGTTACGTTTTCGGCTGGAATTGTAGTAAATTCCTTATCCCATCCTGTGAAGGTGTATCCTAGCCTTGTGGGATCGTCGGGGAATGCAAACGCTGTTCCGAATTCTAATGTTATAGGTTGGATTTTGTTTCCACCGTTAGTATTAAACGTAATTGTGTAGCTGTTTATGTTGAAGCTTCCGTAAACATTAAGGTCATGCGCGGGCATTGCTTCGGGGAGCGCGGATTGCGAACCTCCTTCATTAACGACCCATCCGGAAAAACTGTAGCCGGTTCTCTCGGGCGTATAGACGGGAATTGCGAAGCCGACATTAACCTTAACCTCATCATCCAGCACACCGTCGATGTAATAGCTCACTTTGAACTCTACTTGGTTGAATCCGCCGTCCACTCGCATATCCTTTGCGGGCATGCTTGTAGGTAACGCTCCTTCGTTGTATGTCCACCCACTGAACTCCTTGCCGCTCGACACGGGCTCATCTATATAAACAATTCTTTCACCGAAGCTAAAGGTGGATTCGGTATAGAATTCGCCATCTATGTAATAAGCTATTTTGTACTGATTCAACGTAAGTGATCCGGTCAGTTCAATATCCTGCTCAGGCATCGTCACGGGAATATGAGCGGTGTCTTTGTATGCCCAGCCACTGAATGTGTATCCAACCTCGTTGACGGTAATGGGCGAGATTTCTTCGCCATATTCGTATGTTTCGGTTTTGTATACATTGCCGCTAACCTTATACGTGACTGTGTAACTGTTGATGGTCCACTTTGCTACAAGCGTATATCCTTTATCGTTTGGCTTAAACTCATCATAATTAGCAAGGTCGACCGGAATTCCGTTAAGATACCAGCCACCAAATGTGTATCCCTTCTTTGCAGGGATCGGAGCTGTGATTTTGAATTCCTTTTCTACATCTGTTTCGCGGTTAGCGATGATGAGACCAAGCTCGTCGTATACCGCGCTTGCTCCATCTGAGTCGACGAAGCTGATTACAGCTTTTGCCGTAGACCATTTAGCGTAAAGTGTGGTATCGGAGGTGATTTCAGAATCGAAGTAGAATTTTTGCGTGAAATATTCATCCCTATACCAACCATCCAAGACGTAGTATTGCTTTACGGTTATCGGCTCGGGAATTTTGTACCCCTTGGTTATATCAGTAGTGGTGCTTGCTATGGGGGTGCCGCCGTTTGTTACAAAGCTTACCGTTATCTCGGTTTTTTTCCATTTTGCGTAGAGGAGGATATCCGATGTTATTGCGGTAGTAAAATCAAAGCTTTCGGTGCACTCTTCGTCGGTATACCAACCTTCGAAGACGTATCCGCTCAAAGTTGGAGTCTTGGGCTGTGTTACAAACCCCTTGTACGCGAGAGTTTGTGAATCAATCATGCTTCCCTCACCGGTGATAAAGCTTACGACAGGCTTTATCGCAACCCACTTGGCGTAAAGCGTCATATGAGAGGTCACACAATCGTTTTCAAAATCAAATTTATCGGTGTTTGTACTGTCGGTATACCATCCCTCCAGATAGTATCCCTCGCGTGCAATATCAGGCTCCTCTATAGAGTATCCCTCCAGTACACCGTATAAAGATGGAATGGATAGTCCGTTTACACGCGTATTAAAGCTTACATTATAGGTGTTAATAATGTAGAGCGTAATCCTTCTGCTTACAGAGCCTGCGCTGATACTAACGTTTATGTATGATCCACCGGGTGCGGTTTGAGATATCGTAATTATACCGGTACTATCAATAGAGGCAAGCTCGCTATTATCTACAGCAAAGGTTTTTTGATATTTGTTTGCATTATCGGGGAGTACGTCGAAGGTGATCTGTAGCGATTCACCGGACTTTACGTTAACTGTTTGATTTTCAGAGTAGTTTAGATGAGTTCCTACGGTGATATTTGAAATCTCGGTAGGAGCAACCTTGGGCGTGATGCTGTAGGCCTCGCAAAGTGCATTGTATGACTCTGCACCGTATTTTTGGAAGTAGGAGTAAAGCTCGTTGTATCTTTCCGTTGCACCCTCTATGTTCAAGTCAAGCAGATTCCATATAGGATAAAGCGAGTTCGAATCCTTGACGCCTATGACAACAGGATACAAATCGAGAGACTTTTGCCACTCATAGTAATTATCGTATAGGGTTGCCTCGCTGTTGATGCCGAAAGAACCGCCACCGGCGCTGATTATCTTCTTATCAACTTGTATACCATAGCTGTGTGCCTTTGTCTGATAAGTAAAGGCGGACTCGAATGAATTTTCTGAGCCTACACCTGCGGAATACCCTCCGTAAGCTGCCTCAACATTGGTTTTCAAAGTGCTTGAAACCTCAGCGTATTCCGAGGTTGAAACATTTTTATCATAGCTGTACATAGTATAGTACATGCAAATGTTACCACCCATAGCTACGCTGGTGAGCATATGAGTGCCGTATTTGCCGAACAACTGTGCGGGAGTGATCGATTTGTTGTATAGGTCAGCCTTAAACTCATCGGAAATCAACTCCTTGTACCGTTGCTCCGAGCTTTGAAGAATGAGCCAATAGCTTTGGTTTTCGGCTATTATTTCAAGAAAGTGCTGGGATTCTACAAGATCCGAGGTTTTGGTGAAGCTGTTTGCCAAACCGCTTGTTAGAGATGCAGATGCAGATGCATCTACTCCGTATATGTTACCTTTAGCTGATACGTTAGCACCCGAGGTAATACTTGTGGAGGTGCTCATATTTTGGCTAAACTCCTCGATTGTTTTTGCTTCTATAGACTCAAACGAGTTGTAGTGCTCGTTGCTCTTGAGTAGGGTTTCACCCATTAGCTTATCCATATCGAAAATTGGATAATTTACCATAACGTTTTTGCTTGTTATGGCAGATGCGTTTATGATGTCTATTCCATAGCCTAGGAAGGAATTTTTCGTGTTGATTTCGTCAAACGAGCCAAAGGCGCCTGATACCTCGTCATCGTACTGACCGCCGGTGTCGTTAGTGCGCGTGTACTGCACGGCAACGTAGTCGGAATTCGAGTATAATACCGAGTCTCCGCGCGCTTTCACGCCGACCGTGTACTTTCCGTCTGAAAGTGTTGCGAGGGAGTATTGCGTCTCGCTGACTGCTATTTCGCGTCCCTCCGCATTGTTGATATCGGCATTTTCACCGATGACAATTTTAACGGTGTAGCCGATAGCATGCTCAACAAAATTCCAGCTTAATACCGCGCCGTCGATGCGTACGTTAGTGGGTGCGGCGAGCGGAACCGCGCTGTTGCCTTGCAGCTCCGCGATATCACAGCCGATTATGCTGAAGCACATAATAATAACCAAGGCGAATGTCAGAAATCTTGATAGCTTCATATTATTCCTCCACATAATAGCCTCAAAATTGCACTATAGTGACGGTAGGCTATTTATAGCCCATATTGTATCATATATAGCCTACTTTGTCAAGCGCAATTTATTATAATAAAGAAAAATGCGTGCGAGCAAAGGAGGGCATATGGACACGTATACGGTTGTGAGGAATAGGCTTTTACAGCTGCTTGGGGAGAGAAGAATGTCGATACACAAGCTTGCGATGGAGTCTGCGGTTGCGCCTTCCTCCATCAAAAACATATTGTATGGGAAAAGCAAAAATCCCGGAATAGTAACGATCAAGATGCTTTGCGACGGCTTTGGAATAAGCTTGACGGATTTCTTTACAGCAAAGGAATTTATGGAGCTGGATCAAGAAATCAAGTAGTATATATCATCTCAATAAAATGGTGTCAAAACAAAAAAAGATTGAACGCACTGATTTGTGCGCTCAATCTTTTTTTGTATCCCGGAATGCGGGAAAGCACGGAAAATATCGACCTTTGTTTACTTTTTCTTGTTAGGATCGCCGCCGTGACGGGTGTCGTCGGTGAAGCACTCGCAGAATCTCGCGGAAAACGAAGGCTCCACTCCCGCGGCATAAAGATGCGACAGATCACCTATCGAGGCTACGCGCATCGACGCGCGACCCTCCTCCCGCTCCTCGGTGTATACCGTGGTGACCGAAGTGGGCAGGGTTACCGCATTTTGCCAGAAGGTGTAAGGGGAGCAGTTCATAAGATGTGCGAGCAGAACCGAGGTGATACCGTAGTGGCAGAAGAGGACGATAGTATCATGGTTAGGCTTCACAGCGCGATAATTGTATCCGTCACGCTCATAGCCATGGCGAGCGAGGAGCGCATCAAGCTCGGTGCATACGTTGTCATAGTGAGGGAGCAGATCCGAGTTCTTTATGAAGTCAAGCTCACGCCATTCTGTAGGCGAGTAGATGCCCTCGCAGCCGTTTACAAACTCGGGCAGAAGATCCCAGCAAATAGACTCCTCGTCCATATACGGCAGCTTCACCTTAGCATAGTTGAACTCCCGAAGCCAGCTGCAGCGCACAACGCCCATATTAAGCGCTCGCGCAGTAGGCTCTGAGGTCATTATCGCTCTGCCGAGAGTAGAGCAGTAGATGGCATCAACCTTCTCACCTTTCATTTTTTCTGCGAGAGCCGCCGCCTCGCGGACACCCTGCATCGTCAGACCGTCAAGCTCATAGTTTGGGTCTCCGTGCCTTATTATCAGAATTCTCATTGGTTTATCCTTTGTGCATCGTTATAACTACAATCGAAAGTCGAATTTTTTGAATTTCTACTGCAAATATCATTATAGCAATAAAGCGTCGAAAACCGACGCTTTATTGCTTGTTATGTAAACAATTATTTTCTTTTTCACCTCAGGCTCGCGAGAATAGCCTTACCTTCTTCAATAATTCTCTCGGCTGTGCCTGCCTTGAAGTTGGAGGTTCCTGCCTCGTAGCCGCCCTCGTCGTAGGAGTCCTTCATCGGGAAGTAGCCCTCCTTCGCATTGGTGTTACAAGAGGGAAGTACCATCTTCCAGCCCTCTGCCTCCTTGAGTCCGCGGCCAACGCCGGTGAAGGGCTCGCCGGGGATACCGAAGAATGCGATATCACCGATAGCGATAGCACTGAAGAGCATGGGGAAGGTGTCGGGAGCGTTCTCGAGCCTTACCATTCTGCCTGCCGCCGCTACAACGGTGGTGAGCATCATTGCCTTGTAGGGGATCTCGTCATCTCTGCCCGCAAGGTGCAGCTCGTGATACTTGTGTGCAAGGGGGAGATCCTTGGGATCAGCCTTGTTGGATGCGATCTCTACGACCTTCTGAGCATATCTTACAGACTCAACGTCAAGCCACTCAACCTTATCGTATACCGACATAACTGCACCGGTAATAACCCTTGCGATATGCCTTGCATGACCGTAGCCGCGCGAGCAACCGTCAAAGTCGTTGAACATATCGTTGAAGTCGCCTGCCTTAGGATGAACGTTAACGTGGTTGACGTCACCCTGCGCACCGTTAAGCACGATGCACTTGGTGTTATCGATACACTTCTCAACAATGCGGCGCGTCATACCCGGCCAGTCTGCGGAGATCTTGTTGCCGCCGACAACGTCGGGGTGGTTACCGAAGTTAGCGATAACGACGGTCTCGCCGCCCTCGCGGTCGAATCTTACTACGTTAACTCTCTCGTCGGTTTCGCCGATAGAGGATACGATATCGGGGTTATTTACACCGGGGTTGGTCTTTGCAGTTCCGTCCTTCATGCGGTAGCGACGGATAAAGGCAACGTTCTTAGCCTCGCCGACACCGATACCCATTTTCGCGGGCTTAAGGTCCTCGATAGCCATCTGTGCCGCATCAACAACTCTATGACCTACAAGCGCGCCGTACTCTATGTTGAGGGGGTTTTTGATATTCAGGTAAAGCGAGGGACCCTGATGAGTGTGGGTGGAGTGGATAATGATAGCCTCAGCATCAATACCGCATCTCTCGGCGATTCTCGCTCTCCAGTCATCAAGATAGGACTTATGTACACCGCAGTTATCTACGGACATAATAAGAACGGTCTTATCGCCGGACTGTGCGGCAACTGCGCAAACCTCGAGATCATCAAGGATTCCGTCAGCGAGTCTCTCCTTGAAATATCCTGCGATATTAACGCCAAGGGGAGGGTTGATGTTTACGCGGGCGTAGCCCACCTTAAGATTGTTAGCCATAATAACACCTCAAAGTTATATTTTCTTCGATTTTATTCTATCACCCGTGCGCGGAAAAGTCAAGAGCGCGTGGGATTTTCTTTTTACTGTTTAATCTGATAAAATTTCTCTTACAGCTTAAGCTGTTGACAAAAAGAGCGCGACAGTAATATAATAATGTCAACAGCCTTGCGCTTAAATGAGTACAGAAGGAGAGTGCTATGAACAAAGATATTGAAAAGAGAATAGGAGAAAATGTTCGCGCTCTCAGAGAAAAGCGCGGATATACGCAGGATTACGTTGCTGCAAAGCTTCAGATTGGCGGCTGTGATATCACGCGAAGCGCCGTTGCTAAAATAGAGGTTGGGCAAAGACACCTTTATCCTGATGAGATTATACTTTTGAAGGAAATTCTGCGAGCAGACTACGACGAAATCTTCAAGGTGGATTAATAACCGATTCGGTTGGTAGCGATTCGGGTTGCCGATCCCCTCGTAATAAATAAAAGAGCAAGAGTAAAAGGAAAAATAAATCCTTTCGATCTCTTGCTCTTTAATTTTATCTGCTTGCCTTATCTCAGCTCTGCGAGAATCTTTAAGCCTTCCTCAATCATCTTCTCGGCTGTGCCGGACTTGAAGTTGGAGGTGCCTGCTTCGTATCCCCCCTCATCGTAGGAGTCCTTCATGGGGAAGTAACCCGAGTAGGAGTTGGTGGTACAGGTGGGGAGAACCATCTTATAGCCCTCGGCCTTCTTGATGCCTCTGCCGATACCTGTGAACGGCTCGCCGGGGATACCGAAGAACGCAACGTCACCGATAGCAATAGCGGTGAAGAGAAGGGGGAAGGTGTCGGGAGCGTTCTCGAGCCTTACCATTCTTGCTGCTGCAGCAACAACGGTGGTAAGCATCATAGCGGTGTAAGGGATCTCGTCGTCTCTGCCCGCATTGTGCAGATCTACGTACTTGTGTGCGAGGGGAAGCTCCGAGGGATCAGCCTTGTTGGATGCAAACTCAACTATTCTCTGTGTGTAGCGCAGCTCGGTATTCTCGAGCCACTCGACCTTGTCGTAGACCGATAGCACCGCACCGGTAACGACCCTTGCAATATGCCTTGCGTGACCGTAGCCGCGCGAGCAGCCGTCAAAGTCGTTGAACATATCGTTGAAGTCGCCCGCCTTAGGATGAACGTTAACGTGGTTAACGTCGCCCTGCGCGCCGTTGAAGAATACGCACTTGGTGTTGTCGATGCACTTCTCGACAAAGCGGCGTGTCATACCCGGCCAGTCTGCGGATATATTGTTTCCACCGACAACGTCGGGGTGGTTGCCGAAGTTTACTACAACGACGGTCTCGCCGCCCTCGCGGTCGAATCTTACTACGTTAACTCTCTCGTCGGTTTCTCCAATGGGAGCTACGATATCGGGGTTGTTAACGCCGGGGTTGGTCTTTGCGGTGCCGTCCTTCATGCGGTAGCGACGGATGAAGGCAACGTTCTTCGCCTCGCCGACGCCGATGCCCATCTTCGCGGGCTTAAGATCCTCCAGCGCCATTACCGAAACGTCACATATCCTGTGGCAAAGGAACGCCTCATACTCTGTCGTAAGAGGGTTGGAATGGTTCTTCGCAGTATAGGTTGCCGTGTGAGTATGGGTGGAATGAATATAGATGCCGTCTATGGAGACACCGGTAATCTTGGAAATATTCTCTCTCCATTCGTCGAGGAAATCTCTAGACAGACCGAGGTGATCGAGCGTGATGAGCAGGGCGGTCTTTTCGCCGTCCTTGAGCGCTACCGCGCATGCTTCAAGCTCGTCGAGAATAGTGTCCGCCACTCTCACCTGATAGTATCCTGCGATATTAACGCCGAGCGGGGGAGTTATGTTTACGCGGGCGTAGCCCACCTTGAGATTATTAGCCATAATTGTCTTACCTCCGTAGCACCTTGTGCATTTTGCTTTGCCGCGTATTGCGTGCGCCTTTATTCTAGCACCCGCTTATGTAAAAGTCAAGTAAGCGGTGCAATTCTTATTTGCTTTTTATTTGCTTACATTAGCACAACACCAAAATCGGCATCGGCTACGCATATGCGGATTGACAAGCGCTGTACAGTATGATAAAATGAAGCTGTACTCAGCTTATAGCAGCTTTAATAATAACTTTTCGGATGACCTTATGAGTGTTCGCAAGCTTATGCCTGCAGGCAAGGTTATCCTACCTTGCAGGTCCATCGACATAAACAAGGGACGCCTCCCCTTCTACGAGCGCTTCCTTCACGACTTCTTCGGTATCATTATTGATAGGTAAGAGTCTTTATAAAAACAATTCATAAAAAGAATTATAACAAAAAGGCAGCCTGACGGCTGCCTTTTATCATTTCAGGTCCTCTGTTTTGTAGGTTGTATATCCTTCGTAGTGATAGCTGGTATCAATGCCCTTCATAAACACCTCGCGGTCATTTATTTTATCCGTAAGGGCACCTCGCAATAAATGCTTGATTTCGATATCCTTAATCGGGCTTCGCTCCATGGCGAGCAGGTAATCCTCTTTGTCGACCAAGCTCCAATCCACAACCATTCCGATCTCGGATTTCAGTATATGGTCGAGCCATATGCGCGCCGCTCTCCCGTTGCCCTCTCTGAACGGGTGGGCAACGTTCATCTCCACGTACTTTTCGATGATTTCATCGAAGCCGCCTTGCGGCATTTTTTCTATATTGTGTAGTGCCGCATCGAGGTACATAAGCGGCGCGAATCTGAAATTACCCTTGGCTATGTTGACCGTGCGTACCTTACCCGCAAAACCATATATATCAGAGAAAAGGTAGGCGTGTATCTTGCACAGCGTGTCGGGGGTGCCCGCGGGCAGAGTAGATAGATAATCTGTTTCAAACAGCTCTGCAGCGCGCATTTTACTGATGCGCTCCTCCTCTCTCGCCAGCTCAGCCGAGTTGGATATCCCGAGCTTGTTGCCGAGTATCGAGTTTGCTGATATCTCCAAACAAATGTCCTCTGTCTCACAGCCAAAAAAGTCACACAGGCGTGAAAGAACGCCACGAGAAAGCTTCTCCCCCTTGCCGATCTTGGCAAGGGTGCGAGATGATATGCCAACCTTATCGGTAAGGTCGGATTTCTTTATGCCTCGCTCCCGAAGCAGCTTATAAAGCCCGTCGTAAGAATACATAGCGCCCCTCCAATCTTTCTTAATTATATCATATCTTTATCAAAAAGTAAAGATTTTATGCAAAAACACCTTAAAAAGTAAAGATTTTCGGAAAATCGCGAGCAAAAAGTAAAGATTTTGCAAAAAGATAAGCGTAAAATCCGCGAGGGCAGACTTTACGCTTGTTTTTGAGCTTTGGATCATTCCTCAAACATTAAGAACTTGTGAGGCGGTATATCCAAAACCTCGGCTATATCAAATAAAGTGTCCATAGAAATAGCTTTATCTACGTTTGGCGCCTCAACGTGACCGATGAATGCCGCGCTTTTTTCAATTCTTTCGGCAAGCTGCTCCTGAGTTAACCCGCGCAGCTTTCTGTAGTATGCGATTTTAAGTCCAAGCTGCCTGTATTCCGAATCATATTTTGCGTTCATAATCAACACCTCTCTGTTAACTATATTGTAGCAAAAATGAAAGGTTATTGACATTATCTGGAAAATATGTTATACTATCTACAAGATATAAAAAACGCATATTCAGATATAAATGGAGAGGGCGATAAGCAAATGGAGTTCGTGGTCGAAAAGACAATTGACAATTTAGGGCGAATAGTTTTGCCAAAAAGCATGCGCGAGTATTATGGCATAGCATTAAACAGCAAGTTAATAATGATTCCTACCGAGGATGGCATTCTTATTAAAAAACTGGAATCACCCCTACATGATAAAAATTCTTCGAAAAGCGGCGAGAGCGGAGCTTGCTGGTGATTCTGCTTCGCTTTCGCCCGCAGAGCAGGCTCGACTGTGAGGATGGTATAGTAAAAGAGCCTACCGCGAGGGTAGGCTCTTTTACTATGGCACCCGCAACAGGAATTGAACCTGCAACTAACCCTTAGGAGTTTTTAGAAGTGTTTGAGGCTATCTGCGAATGGGTGATTTTCGTGGCGCTTTGTAAGATGCAGGTGTACATTAGGTGTACGGACACAATTACTCCATATTTGCAATTTAGTCAACAATCATATCATCCTCAAGAACAGGCTTGTATTTGGGGTTGCTCAAGATGGTATCTTGCAAAGACTTTTTAAGTTTATCGCAGCAGGGTTTGAACGAAAGATAGGTAATTCCTCCCCCAAGGACTCCTCCGACTATAGGAATGGCTTTCTTGAAGAATCCTGCAAAGACTTCCTTTGTCATTTTGACACCGAACCATTTTGCAACATTCTTTACGATAGGGTAGATAGTACCTTTAGTAAGAGCCTTCTTGAGTAACTGCTTTTCAACTCCTACACCAAGAGCCTTTGCCATAGCCTTTAGAGCGTTATTCGCTCCTGCGGTGCCGTACATAACTCCAAAGCAAATAATCAGGGTATTCATAGTACCATCATCAAATTTATTGCCTTGTTCTTCTGTGTCTATTTGAGGAAAACCATAGAGATATAAAAGTTTCTGCGTAGCTCTCAAGAGATAGCCATAGTATTGAGCAATATCAGCGGGGATCGTTGCTACCATCGCCCAACCGCCCGGAACTCCAAGTGCTGCGGAAATTCCCGAAACACAATTTCTCTCAAACTTAATCACTTCGTCTGCAATTTTATCAATTTCTTGGATAGGGATTTTTGCTTTCATTGGAGACTGCGTAATAGCTACGTCGATAACCTCTTGCGGATATAATTTGAAAAGCTGCTTTTGAAGAAATTCGTCTCGGTTAATTTTGATACCGGGAATTCGCAAGCCCTTTATGATAACATCTTCAATGTCGATTTCGCCATTTCCGTTTTCGTCAATGGCATTGATTATCGCGGTTTTCGCTCTTTGTAAGCCTTTTTCAGTTACTTCAGTAGCATCTTCCGTTTCCGCCGTTTCTGTAGGTACATTTTCTTCGTTTATCATAGTGCTCCTCCATCTTTGTCAATGTTTATAGACTTTTAGGGAACAGGATAAGGAGTGGGGTCAAATTGCCATCACTAGGCAATTTTCGCCCTCTCCGATAGTTTCGCGAAGTGGGATACCCACCTTGCAATATAAAAGAAAAAGCACTTTTTAATAAAGTGCGTACTTTGGTATGGCGGAGGGGAATGATCCCCTCTTTACAATCGCTTGCGTGTGAATGCAAGGTACGCCATCTTTCCAGCCAACAGGTACAACGTTCACACACAATACTATTGACAGGATGGCACCCGCAACGGGAATCGAACCCATAACTAACCC
>CAYZZJ010000021.1:0-10119 GCA_964482885.1 uncultured Ruminococcus sp.
TACCTATGCTGACGCCCCTTAACGCCACTCTGCTCAACGTTATGCTTTGTCTTGTTGGCGGAGCGCTTTTTGGAGTAGGGATCGGAGCTATAAGTAACGTGATATTGAATAAAACAAGTCTTGTATAAATAAAGATCGAGCTTCTAGCAAAAGAAGCTCGATTTTTTATAAAAAAAGCAAAACGCAAACAAAACTTTAACATTTCCATGCTATAATAGAGATGTATAAGGCGAAATTTGCCCGCGGAGGTGATATAATGTTCAAAATTTTGGTGGTTGAGGACGATAGGGAGCTTAACAGAAGCGTTTGCGCTTTTTTAAATAATAGCGGATACGAGGCGGTAGGCAGTCTTTGCGCTGAGGACGCTTATGACGAGATGTATAAGACCACCTTTGATCTTATCATATCGGACATAATGATGCCAAATATCGACGGCTTTGAGTTTGCCAAAACCGTGAGATCGCTTAACAATGATATTCCGATACTGTTTATGACCGCTCGCGACGATTTTGCAGCTAAGCAGCGCGGATACCGCATTGGTATCGACGATTACATGACGAAGCCTGTCGATCTCGACGAGCTTTTCCTCAGGATAGGCGCGCTTCTTCGTCGCGCTAAGATTGCATCGAGCCGCCGTCTTGAAATCGGAAATTTCGTTATGGACGCAGATGAGCGCTCCGCAACTCTCGGTGATGAGGAAATAGCTCTCACCGCAAGGGAGTTCGACTTGCTATATAAGCTTTTATCTTATCCTAAAAAGACGTTTACGCGCACACAGCTTATGGACGAGTTCTGGGACGTCGATACTCAGTCGGGCACAAGAACGGTTGACGTGTATATGACGAAGCTTCGCGCCAAGCTTGGTAATTGTGATGCATTCGAGATACAGACGGTGCATGGCCTTGGTTATAAGGCGGTGATTAAATGAAAAAAGATAACGTTAACAGACTACTGAAAACGCTCAGCAATTTCTTCGTTTTCTTCTTGCTCGTCGCCGTTGTGATAACCTGTTGTCTGATGCTATTTATATCCACCTTACAGAATACGCTTGGATATAAATTCACCGAGGAGGAAATAGCTACTGCCGCTAAATTAACGATGATCAATGTCGTTATGATAAGCGCGGCTATGGCAGCGATAGATTATCTGCGCCGCAAATTTACTGTTGAGCGTCCTGCGCGTATGATAGCGGAAGCTACGGAGAAAATGATAGCAGGAGATTTTTCGGTTCGTGTAGAGCCAACCTCCGCATGGGTTACGGAAAGTAATTTCAATGACATTATAGAAAGCATTAACAAAATGGCGGAGGAGCTTTCGGGGGTCGAAACGCTTCGCACGGATTTCATAGCTAACGTTTCTCACGAGATGAAAACCCCGCTTGCCGTAATTCAGAACTACGGTACGCTTCTGCAGTCCTCTGAGCTTTCTGAAGAGAAGAGGGCAGAGTATGCAAAAATTATCACAGATGCCGCCAGGCGCCTCGCAGATATGATGACGAACATACTGAAACTTAACCGCCTCGAAAATCAGCAGATATATCCGAATTTCACCGTGTTTGATCTCGGGGAGCAGATATGCGAATCTCTTTTGCAGTATGAGGATACGTGGGAAAGAAAAAACATAGAGATTGAGATCGATATTGCGGACGGGGTATTCGTTTCTGCCGATGCCGAGCTTCTCTCGCTCGTCTGGAACAACCTTTTCTCCAACGCGTTCAAGTTTACCGAAGAGGGCGGAAGGGTAACGCTCAAGGTAACTGTAGACGAAGAATATGCTACCGTCAATATACGTGACACAGGCTGTGGCATGAGTGCCGAGGTCGGCGCGCACATATTTGAAAAATTCTATCAGGGAGATACGTCGCACGCCACTCAGGGCAACGGTCTTGGCCTGGCGCTTGTCAAGCGCGTTGTAGATATTATGCAGGGTGAGATAAGCGTTAATAGTTCGCTCGGCGTTGGAACGGCCTTTACCGTAAGGATAAGGAGGAGTGAAAATGGACTGGAAGAAGCTGAGTGAGGCTTTGCTCTTTCCGCCTCTCGGAATAATGATCCTGCTTGTACCGGTAGCTACGGTGTTTCTTGTAGGCTCGATGGTGTTTGTCGGAACGGAGACTCCGATAGCCTATGTTTCCTACGTTCTTGCGGCATACACTCTCACGGTATGGTGCTTCAAAATTCCGAAGATCATAGAGCTGGCAAAGACCTTTAAGAATGAAAACAAGTATGCACGCATCTGGCAGGAGGACACGCGCTTGCGCGTGAACGTGTCGCTGTACGGCTCGCTCGCGTTTAATACGCTATACGGCGTGTTCCAGCTATGGCTCGGCTTTTACCATAGCACGTTCTGGTTTTATTCCTTTGGCGTATACTACATATGCCTTGCCGTAATGCGCTTCTTCTTGGTCGGTCATACGAGAAAGTACGCTCCCGGCGAGTGTATGAGGACGGAGCTTGTGAAATACCGCGCGTGCGGTTGGGTATTTCTTGTGATGAACCTTGCGCTTGCTCTGATCGTATTCTTTATGCTGTACTGGAACAGGACCTTTACACATCATATGATTACAACTATAGCAATGGCAGCGTACACCTTCGCTTCGTTCACTCTCGCTATTGTCAATGTTGTGAAATACAGGAAATACAACAGCCCCGTATTTTCCGCCTCCCGTGCTATCGGCTTTGCATCCGCTTGCGTATCTATGCTCACGCTTACGTCAACGATGCTCACTACATTTGATGACGGAACGATGGATCCCCTCACTCAAAAATTCATGCTTGGCAGCGTAGGAGTTGCCGTTTCGGCGGTAGTGGTTATTATGGCAGTTAATATGATAGTAGTGGGCACAAGGAAGTTAAAAGAAATAAACGAGGTATCAAATGGAAGATAATATGAGAGAAGAAAGCGGATTTACCTACACCTACTCGGCAAAGCAACAGGCAGAGGTAAAGGCAATCCGCGATAAATATGCGCCGCCCGCAGAGATTGAGGATAAAATGTCGCGCCTGCGCAGGCTTGATGCGAGTGTTACGCGTACGGCGCAGATTGTGGCACTGGTATTAGGTGTTATAGGAGCGCTTGTGCTAGGCTCAGGCATGAGCCTTATTATGACCGATCTTGCTGCTACACTCGGCTTGGAGAGTGTGACTGCTATAGTTGTAGGTATAATAGTGGGCTTGCTCGGCGGTGTACTTGCAAGCCTTGCATACCCGATATATAATCTCATCGTAAAGCTGAAGCGCAAGCAGCTTGCCCCCGAGATAATTCGTCTTACCGATGAGCTTATGAAATAATAACCGTGCCGCGCCCTTGGGCGCGGCACAATTGCTTGTACGGTATAGGTCGCATTTTATAACGTTTTATTCGTTATAATGTGGTGATCCGGTATCTAAAGCCGGGGCGGCAGGTATTCCTGCCGCCTCTATTGCTTTTTTCGCTAAAATATGATATAATCAAAAAGATAAAAATAATAGAGGAATAAAAAATGTTTGAAAACATCAAGAAGCTTATAGAGAGCTATAAAACAATTATAATACACAGGCACAAAAAGCCCGACGGAGATGCCCTCGGCAGCCAGATCGGACTTAAAAGTATAATTCTCGATAATTATCCTGATAAGACTGTATATATCGTCGGTGATGCCGCAGGGCGTTATGCATTTATGGACGGTTCGGTCATGGACGAGATAGGCGACGATATTTACCGTGACGCGCTCGCGATAATACTCGACACCTCAGCCAAGTCACTTATCAGCGATGACAGATACACTCTGGCTGCCGCTACTGCCAGAATGGATCACCATATCTTTTGTGAAAAGATAGCAGAGGTGGAGCTTACCGATACCTCCTACGAGAGCTGCTGTGGTCTTGTTACCGATTTTGCGCTTAAATGCGGACTTAAGCTCAGCCCCGCATCTGCCAAGGCTCTGTACACCGGCATGGTTACCGACTCGGGCAGATTCCGCTACGATTCTACGAATGCTAACACGCACAGACTTGCTGCCGCGCTTATATCCGAGGATTTTTCAACCGCTGATATATACCGCGGGCTTTATCAGGACAGCTTCGAGAACATACGCCTTCGCGCGCAGTTCGTCCTGAAAATCAAGTTTACAGATGCAGGCGTTGCTTACATATTTACTCCCCGTGAGGAGGTCGAGGCGCTCGGAGTTGATACCTTCACAATATCGCGCGGCATGGTGGGAACTATGTCCGAGATAAAGGGTGTTGATATTTGGGCAAACTTCACTGAGACCGACGAGGGCATACTCTGCGAGCTTCGCTCCTCTCTCTATAACATAAACCGCATAGCGGTTAAATACGGCGGCGGTGGACACGAGAAGGCGAGCGGTGCCACCCTCAAGGATAGAGCAGCGGTTGAGGCTATGCTGCGCGATCTCGATGCTATAATTAAGGAGAATAAGTGATGCAGATAGAAAAAATAAGGGAAATTCTTGAAGTAATAAAGTCCTACGACAGAATAATAATATTCCGCCATTTTCGTCCCGACGGTGATGCGGTAGGCTCTACGAAGGGCCTTGCGGGCATACTTCGCCTATCCTTCCCCGAAAAGGACGTTCGTGTGGTTAATAACGACTATTCCTCATATCTTTCGTTCACGGGCGGCGAGGACAGCGTTCCCGACGAGGAGTTTTATAAGTCCGCGCTCGGTATAGTTATCGATACCGCCACGGCGGCGCGCATATCAAACCCTGCGTATGCCCTCTGCGATAAAATAGTAAAGATAGACCATCATATTCCCGTTGAGTCCTACGGAGACATTAATTGGGAGGACGAGCATAAATCCTCTGCGTGCGAGATGATAGCAGAGTTCTATTCGGTGTGTCACGACGAGCTCAAGATTGACTCTGAGGCTGCTACGTACATATACCTCGGTATGGTTACCGATTCGGGTCGCTTCCGCTTTGAGTCTGTGTCGGGTGACACTATGCGCTACGCAGGTATGCTGCTTGATTGCGGAGTAGATACCGAGAAGCTTTTTGCCGAGCTTTATATGCGTGAGTTCGACTCGTATAAGTTCGAGGCATACGTCTATAAGACTATGAAGATAACCGAAGCGGGCGTTGCATATATCTATATAGACAAGAAGCTTCAGGAGAAGTTCAACCTCACCGCCGAGGATGCCGGAGCTGCGGTTTCCTACATGGATGCTATAAAGGGCAGCCTTATATGGATGGCGTTCATAGAGAACGGCGACGGCAGTACCAGAGTGCGCTTGCGCTCGCGCTTCGTTACGATAAATAAGCTGGCGGAGAAGTACGAGGGCGGTGGACATGCCTGTGCAGCGGGCGCTACCGTTCATAGCCGTGCCGAGGCGAGAAGACTCGTTAAGGAGGCTGATGCACTTCTTGCCGAATACAAGGCGAATAACGAGGGCTGGCTATGAGAATACTGATTACCAATGATGACGGTATAATGTCACCGGCATTGCCGGAGCTTGTAAGGTGGGCGCGAAAGCTTGGTGATGTTACCGTTGTCGCCCCCAAGGTGGAGCAGAGCGGAAAGAGCCATGCAATAGATTTCACGCGCCCTATCGAAATTAAAGAGGTTAATATTGCCGATGACGTCACCGTATGGTCGATGGACTCAACACCTGCCGATTGCGTAAGATTTGCCGTGCTTGGTCAGATGTGGAAGTTTGATCTGATAATCTCGGGTATAAACCGCGGATTTAATCTTGGAAAGGATATAGTTTATTCCGGTACCTGCGGCGCTATATTTGAAGGCGCGCGCCTCGGTATAAAGGGCATAGCTCTCTCGACCGAGCCTACGAGCTTTGATGCCGCTATAGCTCGCCTTGATTCGCTCTGGGAGTATATCACCTCGGAAAAGCTCCTTGAGATGAACAATCTATATAATATCAATATTCCAGCCGATGACAAGGGCATCGTTTATACGCGCCAGGGCGGAATATACTTCTATGATGAGTTTGTAAAGATAGGCGAGGATCTGTATGAGCAGCGTGGCGGTCTTGTAGAGAGTGACAGCTGCGACCTGACTCTTGATACCGATGCCATCCGAAACGGTTATCTTTCGATAACGCCTCTCACGCACGAGCGCACCAATTTCGAGGTGTTAGATAAGCTGAATAAACAATAATGTAAACAATCATTTCTTTTTGGCATAACAGTGCTGGTTCCAATCGAAAAATATGATTGCCGTTTTCATCAAGGCTCCCTTGTGTAAAGGGAGCTCCGCTAAAAGCGGTGAGGGATTGTTTTGTACGCGGTTAATTAATTGATTTTATAATAAGTAAGCGCTCCTGCTATTTGCTGGAGCGCTTTTCTCTACATTAGGGCTTGGAAATTGAATCTTCTATGAGTTGGTTTATATATTCACACACACCTCTGAAATTTCGATTGACGTTTATATTTTGAATTCGTATCACGGTAAGCCCATACTCTTCAAGAAATGCCGTGCGTTTTTCGTCATATTCCTTAGCCTCTTTTGTCAAGTGTCCGTTACCGTCAAGTTCGATAATCAGCTTTGCTTTTGCAGAATAAAAGTCCGCGATATATTTGCCTAGAACCTTTTGACGAGAAAAACGAGCAGGATGTGTGCGCAAAAAGTCATACCATAGATGTCTTTCTTCCTTTGTCATATTTTGGCGTAGCATTTTTGCAACGGGAACGATTTGCCTATTATGCTTTCTCTCCATAAACAATCCCTCACCGCTTTTAGCGGAGCTCCCTTTACACAAGGGAGCCTTTTTGATTTTCTACGCATTGCACTTATGATCAGCTCTTGCTCACCGTATGCGACAGCTACGTCCGTAATATCAATACCTCTTTCCCGCGGTCTCGGGTATGGCTACCGTGACTTCGGTTATAATGCCTATCTCATAGAGATAAGTAGGAACGTACGGTGTGGGTGCATAGTCATATTTACTAGAGAGTGTGCCGCCGCCGGTTATGTTACCGAATATCTCACCCCAACCGCCGTAATAGTTCAAATACTCCTGGAAGTCGTTGTAGTGGTTATAGGTATAGAATACGTACCTGTCGTTCGGGTTTTCGAGGAATGTGGAACCGTCGTACTTGACGTAGACTATCCTTGCCGCGCCTCGTGTGATTTTTGTTCCGTTATTATATGTAGCAACGGCGTGATTGGTGCCCGTATCGGTACCTGTGGTTCCTATATCTATCTCATAGTATCTGAGAGAACCTCCGCAGCCGCTGATATTCGGCAGCACGGGCTCATACGGGTATCTGTCTGTATCTCCGCTGAAGGCGGAGTCGTTCAAGCGAAGGTACTCGCCCCATTCGCTCTTTGAGCTTTTGGATACGGTGGTCTTGTTTTTGTTGCTGTCGTAGTTGGCAGGAACCTCGCCGAAGGCGTAGACGTACGCCGCAACCTCCTCAAGGGTTATGTATCCACCGCCCTTGTATACGCGGAGAACCGCGTTGCCGTATCCGTCAACAACTGTATACGTATATCCGCCGTCTGAGAAGTAAGTGGAGGTGTTGCGAACGTATTTATCGCCGCTCATGGGCTGGTAGGAGGGAAGTGTGGGCGCCGCATCGGGCACGGTGACGTCACCTGACATAAAGCCCTCCGCCGACCTGAGCAGAGCATCGGCATAGTTAACCGCGGGCGTATAATTGTCGTAGAATTCGTCCCACGACATATTTACGTACTTGTCGGGAGGAATCGCGATTTCTTCCTTCTGATCCTCGCCGTCATTTTTGTCATTGGCGCTGTCATCATCCGTGTTGTCATCGTTACCGCCGTCGGCGGTATCGTCACCCGATCCGTTGTCGTCTTCGGTTGTACCGTCGCCGATAGAGCCGTCACCGCCCGAATTGCTGCCGTCGGTTGTATTATCGTTGCCCGTATCAGCGTCATCATCGGTGTTGTCATCTACGCCCGTGCTACCGTCACCGTCGGTATCGCCGTCGTTGTCGACGTCATCGTCGTCGGGGGTTGTATCATCAGTTCCCTTATCCACGAAGAAAACAACTATAGTATCGCTCAGCTCTCCGTAAGTAACGGTAATTATGGTATTTCCCTCGACGTCTGAGTATATATCACCGCTGTCAGAGATATAAACCTCGGGATTTGAAGACTCCCACGTAGCTCCGCGAAAGAGCGCACTGTTCGCTTCAAGCTTCAATAGCCCCCATTCTCCGGGCGTCATATATAGTGCGTCGCCACCCTCAATCGTGATCTCGGTAGCGCCTAAAACTCCTGCACAGGAGCCTAGCATCATAGCGAGCATAGCGAGTATTAAGTTTAATGCTAAAATTTTAGATAGCTTAGCCGCCATTATGCCTCCCAAAGTGATATTATCCTTTATTTCCACACAGTATTATACACCCTCACGGGTGTAAAGTCAAGACTCACACAACGAAGCGCATAGTGTAGCTATGTAATCTTCCAAAATGATAAAGAACCCACGCCCCTCGGGGCGTGGGTTCTTGTGATTTACTTATTTGGCTAACTACATATTAACCTGCGTAATAAGTGATTTCAATACTGGTGACCCATACCTGTTCATTAGTAGAATGAGTGTTTTGAAGCTTAAAGTTGTCAGAATTTACATCAACCTCTACAGTAGTACTAGCCGTAGTACACGTAGATACGACGGTATCATCTACACTAATTGCACATGTACCAATCTTAGTACCAAAAGTAACCTTTATGGACTTTATGGTATAACCATTTACTATGGTTACAGTGAAAGAATTTCCACCATTAGCATTCTGATAAAGTCTGATCTGGCCAGCCTTGTTAAGTCCGCAGTAAAGATTTGAACCACCCTTGTCAGCAATAACCGAGAAGACGCTCTCATCGAGACCAACGGTTTTAGCGTCGTTGTTACCGGTCATATTCGTGGTTGTGGTGGTATCGGTATATGCTAACGTCGCAGTGAGATACTCAACACCCTCGGTAGCGCCACAGCCGGAGCAAGTGCCGTCAACGTATACGTGGTCAGTCTTATCGCCGGTGGTATCACCGCAAATGGTACATGTGGAAGGAGCCTCGCAGGTTGCATCAGCCCAGTCACAGTCGTGAGCGGTGTGAGCGGTGATTCGAGCACCACTGTTCATCTGAATAGTGCTGTAATACGAACCAATCTGACCGTAAATGGTAACGGTATCACCCTTGACAGGCTTAACTTCCATAGCATCATATCTGGTGCTACCGTCTGCGCTGTAGGTGTTGTAAGGACCGAACTCGTTGCCGCTTGCGTCAACAAGAGTCATCTGACCATATGTTGTGCTAACAATTGCCTTGATAGTACCGGTTACATAGTACTTACCTGTGGTGTAAGAGCCGCCGTTCTCATTTATATAAAGAGTTGCAAGTGCGATAGCCTGCTCAATGGTAAGAACAGAGTCAGCTGCAGGCTCGACTACCTTACCGCAATCGGTGGTATCGCAAACGAAGTTGCCGTCAGCATCTGCACAGGTGTGAACTGCGGGCTCTTCGCCTTCGCCGGGGTTAGGATTGGGATCAACAGGATCGCCGCCCTGATCAGGCTCGCTGCTCGTAGTAGCAGCTACGAAGTACATGGGGAACTGAGTAACGCCAACGTTTTCAGCGGTGAGGTAAGAGTAGTTCGAGCAGCTAAGAGTGTCGAACACCTTATCCGAGCTTGAGCTGTAATAAGTACCGATGTAGTACTTGTTAAGGCCGTCTGCGGAGGTAACAACGAGAGTCTTATAGGTCTCGTCATAGGTGTAGTAGCTGGTAGGAGTAGTGGTAACGAGCTGGATAGAGCCCTTGCCGTATCCTGCATCGCCAGCCTGACGCTCATAAGCCTCAACGTAGGTCTTAGCACCGTCTTTCATAAAGAAGAGATAGTAAGCACCGTCAACGCCTGCAACAGCTTCAATCTGAAGAGCAGCAGCATTAGCAATGTCAGTGGAGGTAGCGAGATACCAAGCGGAGCTACCAGTCTCACCGGTGAAGTAAAGGAATCCGCCAAGAGACTCAACGTTAACGAATACGTTGTAATCGGTGTCAACAACGGGCTTAACAGCCTCGCTGGGAGCGGAGGGAGTGGTGGGATTCTCGGGCTCGCCGCTCGTAGTAGCAGCTACAAAGTACATGGGGAACTGAGTAACGCCAACGTTTTCAGCGGTGAGGTAAGAGTAGT
>CAYZZJ010000021.1:10219-18963 GCA_964482885.1 uncultured Ruminococcus sp.
GAGCAGCAGCATTAGCAATGTCAGTGGAGGTAGCGAGATACCAAGCGGAGCTACCGGTCTCACCGGTGAAGTAAAGGAATCCGCCAAGAGACGCAACGTTAACGAATACGTTGTAGTCGGTTCCAACTACGGGCTTAACTGCCTCAACCTCGTCATCCTCACTGGGAATTGCAGAAACCGAAATCTCAAAGTTCTCGGTAAGAGTAACGTTACCAATAGTAATAGTAGCGGTTACCTTAACGGTAGTAGCTGCACTCTGGAGAGTGATCTTAAGCTTGCCGTCCTCAATAACTGCTGCCGCATTAGCCTCAGTGAGTGCCCAGTTAACAAGTACGTTGGTATAGGTCTCGCCTGCTGCGGGAAGCTCAATTTCCTTATCCTCGATGACAGAGGAGGGAAGAGAAAGCTCATTCTTAGTGGTATCAGCCTTAACGTCATCAGAGATGGCGTTCTTGTCAACCATGGTTGCTAGCTGAACGGGGAAGGAGGTGCTTATCTTAGAAAGAAGAGAAGCGGAAATAGTATTGTAGTTGTTGTAGGTGCCGAGGTAATGCTCGTTTACAGCATTATCAGCATCGGGGAATACCACACCGGTAACAAACGTGTTGTGCTCAGTGTTGTAAGCAAATACGGATGCATCAGCTACAGCATCTACAAATACTACGTTGGTATGGTAAGCACCGTCGTCTCCTACTGCTCTTACAACTGCGATGTACTTCTTAGCCGCGCCGGAAGTGAAGGTGAGATAGAATCCACCGGTAGCCTCCTCGAGAACTACGTCAACAGCATCGAGATAATTCTCGGTGGTTGCGAAGTAGAAGCCGTTCATTGCGCCGGTGAAGTAGAGTGTCTTACCGAGGTTGCCCTGGTTGAGGAAGAGCTTGTATGCAGTACCCGCAACAGGGGAGGTAACAACCTGAGGAACAAGATTAGGCCTCTGCGCCGTGATTTCGAACGTCTTTGTCTCGGTTGCATCCCCGAGCGTAAGAGTTGCAGTAACTACGACAGTAGTAGCCTCGTCCGTAGGAGTGATGGTCATAACTCCACCGGAAATAACAACCACATCGTTGTTTTCTGCAGCAGCCCAAGAGATAAGAACCTTACCGAAGAGCTGACCGTTAGCAGGAAGGTTTATGGTGGTGTCAAACTTATACTCAGTATCGATAACAAGATCGTTCTTCTCGCGCTCAACCATCTCTGCATCAGTCTTAGCAGTAGTGTCGATGAGAGTTGCAAAGTATGCGGGGAACTGAGTGACACCTACGTTAGCAGCATTTCCACCGGTGATGTAGGAGATGTTGGAAAGGCTGAAGGTGTCGTACTGGTTGTAGCAACCGAAGTAACGAGTCTCGGTTACGGTTTCGGTAGCATTCTTAGGAAGAACGACTACGTCAACGGTGAACACCTTGAGCTCAGCGTTATACTTGAAGTGGTTAGTAATTTCATTCTTGATGTTTTCTCTGTCGAGAGAAACTGTGGGGGAAGTGCCCGTTGTATTGTCGTGTACGTTGATGTACTTTCTCGAACCGTTGATATCAACGTAGAGATAGTACTCATCGGTAGTACCATCAACAAGCTCTGCTACGATGTCAGCAGCCTTAGTAGGATCGGTGGTACCAACAAGGTAGTTGCCATCATTCTCACCGGTCCAGTAGAGAACCTGGCTAAGGTTATTCTGTCTTACAACGAGCTTATACTTAGTGCCGGCTACAACGGTGATAGCGGTGTCTGCAACAAGCTTGGGAGCAGCGTTGATTCTTACGGTGTACTCCTTAACAACGGTGGTCTCGCCGAGGGTAAGAGTGAGGGTAAGAGTGATGTTCTGCGCCTCATCGGGAAGTACGGGAACGTTGAGCACGTTGCCATCGAGGGTAGCATACTCGGTTTCTGCAAGAGACCAGGTGAAGGTAACGTCCTTGTAGGTCTTAGCCTCGCTCTGGAGAGTCTTGTTGCCTGCCTCGGTAACTGCGCCAACTGCATCGAGAATGAGCTCCTCGATTGCAACCTTCTCGGCATCGGTACGCTCAGCGGTGGTAACGTTGTCGATCGCGGTTGCAGCTACGGGGATGAGGTACATCTTGTTGTTGTAGATGGATACGATACCGGATACGTCAGCATCCTTATGGGTAGCGTCCTTGTATGCATTCTTGAATGCGGTGGTAGCAGCATCATCCATCATGTTTGCCGAACCGGAGATTCTGAGATAGCTCATCTCGTCGCCAATAAGGAAGTCGTAGTAGGTGGTGTCGCCGGAAACCTGACCGGTGATGAAAGCACCCTTGATGGTTACGAACATGGACTGATACTTAGTAACGTCCTTAACGGTAAGGTCCTTAGCAGCAAGAACGTCAGCGGTGATGTCCTTAGCAGTAAGAGCTACGGGAGTAGCATTGAGAACCTCGATGGAAGCATCCTCAACCTGGTGTACGCCGTAGTACGTGCCCTTAATACCGGATACGCGAACCTCCTGGCCTATCTTGAGGTCCTTAACCTGATCCTGCTTAAGTCCGTATACGTAGTATCCACCGTCGTTGTCTTGGAAGTAGAGCTCCCACTTCGAGGTGGTGTTAACGATACCCGCGATGACACCCTTAACGATAACGGGCTCATCGTCTGCGGTGGTGGTGAACTGTGCGTGAGTAAGCTCAACGAACTTAGGCACCTTGCGGTCATAAGAGGTGGTGATGGTCTTTCCCTCGGGGTGCTTGATAGTAGCGGTAAGCACGTAGGGGATATCAGCCTCAGCCTTCTCGTTTACGTCGATAGTAGTGGTGCCATCCTCGGCAACAACTACCTTAACGTCTGCATCGGTGATGGTAGCACCATCTCTGCCCGATACGGTCCAGGTAACCTCGTACTTAACGTTCTCACCGTTCTCGTTCATAGAGAGGACGTGATATACAACGTAGTCAGCAGGGGTTGCCTCTGCCTTGCTCTTATACTGAGAGTCAAGGTAGTCCTTGACATTTGCGAGCTTGTCATCAACAGACTCGCCGAGACCAAGAGCGCCCATAACGCTATCCTTAATACCGTTAAAGGTTCCCTCGATGTCGAAGCCGGTCCACTCCTTGATCTGTGCGCAGGAGGAAAGACATCCAACGCAGAGAACAATTACGAGAACCAATGAAAGCAGCTTTTTCATTTTAGATTGTCTCCTTTTATATTATTTTTTGGTACGCAAAAATATATAGTGATGCGCGAAGCTGTCCGCGCCTGCACTTAATGGATAACAATGAGGTCGTCCTTAGCAACAACCTTGATCTGGTAGTAGAATTCACCGTCAACCGCGCCCGCATCCTCATCATCAGTAGAGAGGTTGGGGTTGTAGTACTCTACAACGCCCTTGACGTCGATAGACTGACCTATGAATTCTTCCTTGGTTACGTATTCGCCGTCCTCGTGCTTAAGAACGCCGGTACGGATAACAACCTCGTTACCCTTGGAGTCCTCGCAGTAAAGAGTGAATGCACCCTTGCTGGAGCTGGTGGGGTTAGTGGTGGTCCATCCGTCCTTAACGTAAAGGTTCTTGAATTCAACGGTGGTAGCAAGTGCCATCTCGGCATAAGCCTTCTTGACAACCTCGTCACCGCTGATGAACTCAACCTCGCCGTTAAGATACTTCTCAGCATCGGTGAGCAGATATGCCGCATCGTGCTGCTCCGTGTCGAGACGGGTAGAATCAAGAGAAGTGGGTCTGCGTCCTGCACCCGATACGTCGGATACCTGATAAGTTCCGTTAAACTCGGAAACCTTACCAACAACGTGAACCCGATTGCCGATGGTGAATACAGTCTTAGTGTTGGGGGTAGCGTTTGCGCCAAGGTATACGTAAATACCGTTGTACATCTGAGTTTCCTCATCGTACGCCTCGATATATACGCCGTTAGCGCCGCTATTCTTAGCCACAACGCCCTCGAAGGAAACTCTAGCGGAAACGTAATCGGTTATGTTAGCTCTCAGCTCGCGCAGAGTAAGCTCGATCGCCTCACCGTAGAAGAAGTCGGGGTCGTTTTCTTTGGAGTGAACGCACAGCTCCTGTGCCTCAGCCTGGTTATAGGCTGCCACACACTGCTCTCCGTAGCGGTTCTGTGCGGAGCTTGACTGAATGGCAAGGCCATTCTGCATAATTTCGATATTGAGATTGCGATATGTATCGCTGCCCTCGGGCTTGTACCATACCCATACAAGGTGTCTTGCACCGGTGGAATCAAGATTCCACTTACCGTTATCAGACTCGATGTATATCGAGGTGGCGTTCATAAGCTTCTCGTTAGTGAAGCTCGCCGCCTTTTTACCCCACGGCTCGATCTGACCTGTGGACTCGGGAGTGTTGATACCGAGGTACCTCGCCTTAAGAACACCGGTAGAGGCAACCGAGGTAGGAACGTAAAAGTGGGTGGTATCGCCGTCTATGTAGTTCTTTACTGTGACCTCAGCCTTGACCGTCTCGGTGGAGTTGGGGTCAAACTCGATAGAGCCTGCGTAGTCGATCGGCTCATCATTTCCGAAGAGCAGATCGCAGGATGCGAGCGAGCATACGATAGTACAAACCAAGAGTAAGAGGGCAGTAAGCTTAAAGAGATTATTCTTCATATAGCGTCCTCTTTGATTTTTGGATCTCTGCCGAGCTGCCTCGGCAGAGTCGATTGTTAATTCAAAATTAAAGATTAAATCCTGAAAAACTCAATTAAGAATTGGCCTTACACTTAGCAACAGCCGCCTTGAATGCCTCGGCAATCTTTGCTCGGGTCTCGGAATCGGACCAAGGCTCGGTCATACAGGTGAAGAGAAGCTGACCAACCTGATCGCGCGCAACTGAGGAGCCGCTGAACGCAGGAGAGGTGAAGTAAGCGTTAGACTGGTTGAGACATACGCTTGCACCGAGAGCGGTGAGATAGTCGGAACCGTTAGCCTTGGAAAGGAACTCCTGATACCAGGGGTCGTTGGTTGCGGATGCGATTACGGGAACGTAACCGGATGCCATAGAGAAGTCGGCCTGGAATGCAAGGTCGGTGGTAAGGAACTTAGCGAAGAGCCAGGATGCAATAACCTCCTGAGGATTCTCGTTCTGAAGTATGCAGAGCGAGGGACCCTGGGAGATAGCCTTGGGGTTCTCGGGATCTACCTGAGGAATAGTAGCGATACCAACGTTGAAGGGATACTCGCCGTTACCGTCAGCGGTGGGAGCCTGGTGAGCGGTACCACCGGAGGAGCCGATGGACATATAGCTCTTAACCTTATCCTTGGCGGTCTCGGTGAAGAGAGTGGAGGTGTAAGCACCGTAGATCTCCTGGGTGGTTACGTAGCCTTCTTTATACCATCTTCTGATCATCTCTACGAACTCGTAGTGATCCTCAGTGTCGAAGAGGAACTTATTATCGCCCTCAGCGGTGGTGTAGGGATAGCCGTACTGCTCGCAAAGCGTGATGAACCAGTTAGCCTCAGAGTCGTAGCCGAGAGGAATGCAGTTTTTGTCAATGGTGAGGATCTCAGCGCAAAGTGCCTCCATCTCTGCCCAGGTCTTGGGAACGGTGAGGTCATGCTCTTCAAAGAAGTCTGCGTTGTAGAAGAGAAGCTCGGTGGACTTGGAGAGGGGGAGAGAATACATCTTACCGTCGGGGAAGATGCCCTCATCCCAGAAGCCTGCATCCTTGAAGTCCTGGATCTGCTCAGCGGTAAGGCCGAGGATCTCCTTGCTTCCGTCGGCGCGGGTGATTTCCTGTGTGCTCTCGATGAACTGATCAAGAGTTACAACTGCCCCCGCCTTGTTGTAAAGGGCGATGTGGTCGGGATAGCAGTATGCGAGGTTGGGCTGTCTCTGAGCGTTAAGCTCGGTGGAGATCTGATCACGAACGTCGTCGTAGCCGCCGATCTGCTTAGCCTCGATGGTGATGTTGGGATAAAGCTGCTTGAAGGCGGTGATCGCCTTGTTCAGCTCGGCCTGAAGGGTCTGTCCCATGGTGTGATAGAAGACAATAGTTACTTCGCTTCCGTCATATCCACCCTCGGGCATAGCAAAGTTAGGCATTTCCTTACTGCCGAAGCAGGAGGTCATGCTAACGAGCATGCTGAAGATAAGAACGATAACGAGAAGAAGTGATACAATTGACTTTTTCATGTTTTCTTTCCTTTCTATAATAAAAAATATTGATAGCAATTAAGAATTACGCACCTGTAGGCAGGCACAGAAGTCCGCACCTGCCATGGGCGAGGGAATTAACCCTTTATACCGCTGCGCGATACACCCTTCATGATGTACTTACGCAGGAAGATGAATACGAGGAAGAGGGGGATAGATACGAGAGTACAAGCCGCGAGCTGAACCGGGAAGTTCGTCTGACCCGAAGCAACGTCGGTAAACGCACTTCTCAGACCGTTCGATACGAGCGAACGGACAACCGATCCGGTTCTGTCGTTAGCCGCGATAAGTCTCGGCCACACATAGGAGTTCCACGCACCCATCATCTTAAGGATGGTGATGGAGATAAGCGAGGGAAGCGCGAGAGGTATCATAACTCTCCAAAGGTACTTGATGTCGGACGTGCCGTCCACCTTCGCCGCGAGGTAAAGCTCGTTCGGTATCTGCATAAAGTTCTGACGGAGCAGGAAAATGTAGAATACGCTGACGAGGAAGGGAACTATCATTGCCGCGAAGTTTCCGGTCCAGCCGAAGAAATCTGCAAAACCGTTACCGGTCATGTAGTAGGGATCGAGCCAGCCGAAGCCGTCAACGGTGAGGTAGTTGGTGATAGTGAACAGCTCGCCGGGGATCATCATCGTCGAGAGAAGAAGTGCAAAGAGAATATCCTTGCCCTTGAATTCAAGCCTTGCGAACGCAAACGCTGCAAGAACCGTGATAACGAGCGAGAGAATGGTGGATATAACACCTACGTACAGGGTGTTAAGGAACAGCGTACCGAGGTTCGCCGTGCTGAAAGCATCAGCATAGTTCTTCCACACGATTTCGCGGGGGAACATAGTGGGAACTGCCTCGTTGTACTCTGCAAGGGACTTTACAGAGGATATAAGCATCCAATAGAATGGGAACAGTACGGTAATAGCTACCGCAAATAGGAAGGCGTAAACGCCGATAGTGCCCAGAATCTTGAACACACGCTGAAGCGTAGCAATCTTATCGATGTCACGCTCGGCCATCACCTTAATGGTGGAATTTGCAGGCTCAGCCTCGACCTCGGCGGTACCGACGGATACGTTCTCTTCTGCCACAGAGGCTTCTATAACTGCATTATCTTCGGCCAATGCTTCATTTTCAAGAATTTCATTCTTTTCCATTATGGCACCTCCTTAATAATGCGTGTTTTTCTTGCTGATATACATGTTGAGCATGGTTACAGCAAAAATAATAACGAAGAGTATAAGTGCGGAAGCGCTTGCAAGGCCGTGATAGGTGTTCTCGAGTGCATCGTAAAGCATACCTATCATTGTGTTTAGCTTACCTTGCTTCATATCCTCACCAAAGATAGCGACGATACTGGAGTATTCCTTAAATCCGCCGATGAACGCCGTAATAACAACGTAGGTGATCATGGGAGAAAGGAGCGGAACGGTAATTCTGGTGAATACTCTCCACTTGGGCGTGGCATCAATCTTTGCAGCATCGTAGTACTGCTTATTGATACCCTGAAGACCGCCGAGAAGGACGAGGATCTTGAAGGGAAGAGCATCCCAGACAATATAGATCGTCATAACCGCGATACTTGCCCCGTAGCTCGAGCCTGCGTTAATCCAGTTGATGGGGTCGATACCGAACCAACCGAGGAAGGTGTTGATAAGACCTGGCGTCGTGATCAGCTCGTTAGCCGTACCGAGGTTGTTACCTATAATATTGAACATCGATGCGAATACCATTCCGATCGCAATAGAGTTCGTAACGTAGGGAAGGAAGAATATAGTCTGAAGAAGCTTCTGCAGGGGCTTGATAGAGTTGAGCGCTACGGCAATAAGCAGAGCTATGATCGTCGAGAGCGGAACCGTAAGCAAGCAGAGGAGAATAGTATTCTTAAGACAGAGAAGGAAATCCGGGTATGTAATTACGTCGATGAAGTTCTGTATTCCGAACTCAAACTGAGCGCCGGCGAGAACAGACATTCCGTCGTATCCGTTAAGGAACGCCATGCGAATGGTGTTAACGATGGGCCAAACAGTGAATATCAGAGTAAGAATAACAACGGGCGATAAGTACAACCACGCTTTCCATGATTGCTTATTATCTACCATATCGAACTACCTCTTGATATTAAAATAGAGTCTTTCCTCGGTCTCGGCATCGAATACGAATACCTTGTGAGGCTTAAGCGAGAATGCAACCTGTTCGCTGTCGGGATCTACCTTGCTGTCTGCATCGATGATTGCACGTACGATAGGAGTCTGAGCTGCCTCATGACGGAGAACAACGCTTACGTCACGACCCATAACCTCTATATTAGAGAGGTCTGCCTTGAACTTTCCGTTGCCGTCAGCAGTGTAAACGAAGCCCTCGGGACGGATACCTACAACAACCTCCCTGTCGGAGATGCCGGGAACGTCGAGCACGCAAACGCCACTTGCAGCGGATGGAGCAATATCAGCACCAATGCTTGCATCAACTACGATATCCTGCTCGTCGCCTGCGGGAGCAGCCTTCTTGCCACCTGCAGAGAGGAAGAGCTTCTCATCCTTAACGTAACCGTTGAATACGTTGATGGGGGGAGTTCCAAGGAACTTTGCAACGAAGAGATTGGTAG
>CAYZZJ010000022.1:0-18920 GCA_964482885.1 uncultured Ruminococcus sp.
ATCCTCGGGAAGTCCGCCCACGTTGTGGTGCGCCTTTACGCCGTCGGACTCGAGGATATCGGGGTAGATAGTACCCTGAGCGAGAAACTCGATGCCCTCGAGCTTTCTTGCCTCCTCCTCGAATATGCGGATAAACTCCCCGCCGATTATCTTTCTCTTATCCTCGGGGGAGCTGACACCCGCGAGCTTTTCAAGGTATCTGTCGGTCGCGTCAATATAAACGAGATTGGCGTCAAGGCCGTTCTTGAATATCTCGATAACCTGCTCGCTCTCGCCCTTACGCATAAGGCCGTGATTTACGTGAACGCATACGAGCTGCTTGCCGATAGCCTTGATGAGAAGCGCGGCAACAACCGAGGAGTCCACGCCGCCCGAGAGCGCGAGAAGCACCTTTTTGTCACCGACCTGCCGTCTTACCGCTGAAACCTGCTCGTCTATAAACGTTGCGGCAAGCTCGGGGGTAATAACGCGAGGCATATCGTCGGGTCTTTTGTTCGGGTTCATATCAAATCCTCCGTGATATAAAATTTACGTAATAATTATACAACATCACCTTCGCCGTTGCAATACGCATTTTTAACTATTTTCAGTCTTTTTCATAGAATGAAGGAGAGATTTTTACGGAGGATAGACACAATGCTGGTAACAAAGCCCTATCTGAGGGAGCGCGCGGTAGCCTACGCAAGGAAGTACGCCTTCTCGCAAAATCCCATCTTCGGCAACTTCCGCGGTATCGGCGGCAACTGCACCAACTTCGTCAGTCAGTCGATATATGCCGCGACTTGCGTTATGAACTACACGCCAACCTTTGGCTGGTACTACATTTCGCTCGACGATCGCTCCCCCTCATGGACGGGGGTCGACTACTTCTACAACTTCATGACGACTAACGCCGACGTCGGTCCGTTCGGCAGAGAAATTCCGCCCGAGGAGAGCGAGATAGGTGACGTAATACAGCTCGGTAGAAACACCGACGGCTACTACCACACGCTGCTTATCGTGGGGTACGACGGTGACGACCCCCTGGTGGCGGCGCAGACCGACGACGCCTTTGAGCGCCCCCTCTCCACGTACACCTACGATTTCTCACGCTTCATCAAAATCGAGGGCGCAAGGATAAATATCCCCGATATGCCCGATTGCTACGCCGACGTGCTTGCAGGCATACGTCCTATGAGTAGCGAGAATATGCCAACCACACCGCCCGAAGCACCAAACGCGCAACCCCCACTCCCAACTCCTGATTCTCAATTCTGAGTTCTGAATTCTGAATTAAAAAGCCTCCGCCCACAAAACGCGAGCGGAAGCAATCAGTTGTTATATGACAATGTTTGTTTGCATTACACGGGCTTTGTCTTAAGGAACTCCTCACCTCTGTCGAACTTGTACTCCTTATCATCAAGCGCAACCGTAAAGCTCTCGGCATCGCAGTTAACCTTGATCTCGGGCGCGTTTCCGTCGGGTGTAGGATAAAGAACCGTAGCAAGGTGCGCCTCCTTGCCATAGGCGTGTACCGTGATGAAGGGACAGAGAATATGCTCCTCGGCAAGTCTGTTGCTTCTATCGGGGCGGTAGCCCATATACTCGGGTGCGTCAGCACCGATTACGGCAGAGAGAGCCGCGTGCGTTACAAACTCGAGCGTTACCCCGTCGCCCGCGCGCACGGTCGCGTGCCTTCCGTCTATGGTGAGAGGCGCCGCGGGAGGAATGAAGTTAAGCTCGTATTTATGCTCATTATCGTCGCCCGCTGTGAAGTCGTCGAGCAGAACGAAAAAGGGCTTCGAGCCGTCAAGCCCATCGCGGAAGAATACCACCTTTCTTTCGTGGGTTACCGGAATAAGATCTCCGCCGTAGCCGCGGTTATACTTACCGTACGCAACAACGGTGCTTTCGGTGATATTGGTCTCGAGGTCGGACTTGATGCTCACCTTCTCGGGCGACCACTTAGTGTGCGTAGGTCTCGCGTTCTGACCCTTGCCGTCGACGAGTGCGGTGTTGTGACCGCGCGTAGATACGCAGAGCGCTCTCATTTTCGACTTATCGTATGCGAAGTTTCCTATGACGTTAAGAAGATCCTTGCCGTAGGCAAAGAGATCTATATTCAATTTATCGTTGTGCTGATGACCCGCACCGTAGGGCGCAGACTCGAAGAACATCCAGACATCCTCGGGGCCCCAGCCGGTACGCATGGTTATCATACCCGAGTAAGGCATTACAACGTCGCGCGGGTAAACCTCGGACACTCTGCCGTCAAGAACGGCGGTGAAGGTCGGATCACCCGGGAAATTCTTCAGCGCAACCTGCATTCTCTCCGATACGAGCACCTGACCGCCGTCATTGGTGCAGGGAGTATGTCCGTCTGGGCGCATAAGCTTCGGATACATGGTAAACAGCAGGCGTATATTGTCCGAGAAGTCCTGAGGTATAGACATTCCGTAATATCTCGCGAGGTTGTACACGCTGAGGTTGGTGCTTGTTACAACAGACTGATATCCGGTGGTAAGCTCGCACTGGAAGCCGTCGGCATACACCTGTGTCTTAAGCTCGTTCGACATCATATTTACAGCAAAGCTTCTCCAGACCTCGCTGTTCTTATAGAAGCGGTAGAGCGTGCCTATCGTATTAAGTCCCGACATCTCGATATCGAGCCAGTTTAAGGAGGAGGGGCTGTTCATCAGGAACTGTCCATGCTCCCAGATAGACATGGCGATGCGCGCCCAGGTCTTATCGGGTATTGAGGGAGAGTTCAGAAATGCGTGAATGGAATACGCCCAGTTGCCCTGCCGGATACCGGCAGATATGGTACGCCAGGTGGGATATAGCGAGCATCTGTTCGGCACGGGCCAGCCGGGGCAGATAGCCTGATCGAGCCAGCCGTTCATATGTCTGTTAAACGCTTCTGCATATTTTTCGTCGCCCGTCTCGAGATATGCGGCTGCAATTATCTTAAAGACATGATGTCTGTTAAGCTGCCAGAGCCACTCGCGATATCCGTCGGGAGTGCCGTTAAAGTTCCAGTCTATCTCGCCCTCGAAATCGTGAGTATATGAGCAAGAGCGAACGACGCCGCGGCAAACGAGATCGGCATTTTCAGCAACGGTGAGGCCGGTGTCCTGAGTACTCTTACCCTGACCAATTTTGTTTCCCGCATAGCTTATGTACTTCTCGGAATCGAGCGTCTTCCTCATGTAATCGGCAAGCACGCTCTCCGCAGCGGCAACGTCGCCCGCCTCAAAAAGCTCCCTCACCCTCGTCATCTCGGGAATAGAATAGTCCAATTCCTCGGTGTAAAATTGCTTCTCTGTTACTAACATATTTACCTCCGTCACTCGCGCGCGCTGACGGGCGCGTTATTATTTAATTGTGTGCCAGCGCGAGGCACATGCCAAATTCATTATAGCATGGCATAAGGGGAGTGTCAACCCCTTTTCCAGCTTTTAATAATGGCATTTCTACCGAATTTATTGGTCAGAACACACAGTTCGCTTCATATATACAGCTCTCGCGCGCAGAGAATGCAAGCGCAAAAATATTAAGAAAGGCAATTATTTATGGGAAAATACTTCGGCACGGACGGATTTCGCGGCAAGGCGGGAGCCGACCTCACGGCAGAGACTGCACTCACCGTCGGCAAGGCGCTCGGTGAATACTTAAAGGAGCGCGGAACACCGCGCCGCGTGATCTTAGGCAAGGACACGCGCATCTCGTCGGATATGCTTGAGGCGGCTGTTGCCGCAGGGCTTGCCGCGACGGGTATAGAAGTCTATCTCGCAGGGGTTATCCCCACGGCGGGAATATCCTATTTCTGTAGCAGGAGCGGCTTCGGTGCGGGCGTTATGATATCCGCGAGCCACAATCCCTATTATGACAACGGTATCAAGATTATCGGCGCTACGGGTGAGAAAACGCCCGATACGGAAGAAGAAAAAATAGAAGAATTTATCGACACGGGTGTCAAATCAGCCACTTGCGGCGGCATAGGTAGGATAAGACGCGCCGAGGGCTGTGCCGATGAATACGCCGCGCGCCTCTTATCCGAGACGAGGCAGAGACTCGACGGCATGAGGATAGCACTTGACACCGCCTCGGGTGCTGCATACATCGTCGCAGAGCGCGTTCTGACGGCACTCGGCGCCGAGGTTATACGCTGCGACCCCGAGCCTGACGGTACCAATATAAACGAAGGGGTAGGCTCGACCCACCCCGAGGCTCTGTCAGAGCTTGTCAGCTCGAACGGTCTTGACCTTGGTATAGCTCTCGACGGTGATGCAGACAGATGTATTATCGTTGACGAGCGCGGCAATATTCTGAACGGCGATCACGCCCTGTACCTCTTGGCACGCGATATGAAGTATAATGGCGAGCTGAGCGGCAGCACCGTCGTAACGACGGTTATGTCAAACCTCGGATTAAAGCACGCGCTGAATAAAGAAGGTATCTCAATTATAGAAACCCCCGTCGGAGACAGATACGTCTACGAAAAGATGTGCGAGGGCGGGTATTCGCTCGGCGGCGAGCAATCGGGGCACGTAATCATAGGGGCAAACGCGAGGACGGGTGACGGAATATTGACGGCAATAAAGCTTGCAGAGATAGTGCAAAAAAGCAACGCCCCACTCTCCCGCCTCACAGCACCGCTTATAATGCTGCCACAGAAAACACTCAGCATAAAAGTGCGCAACAAGGCTGTAATAGATAGTCCCCGTGTGAAAAAAACGCTGTTGGATGCCGAGCGAGCGCTTGCAGATAGAGGCAGAATTATTCTTCGTAAGAGCGGCACAGAGCCTGTGATCCGCATAACCGTAGAGGCAGAAAGCGTTGATCTGTGCGAGCAGCTGACAGAGAAAATCGCGGCACGTGTCAGAAAAGAGGACGCCGTCGCAGCGCAAAGCGGCAGCACGGGGGAAGAAATTTGAGAATACGGGTGACAAAATCATGCTTAACGATATAAAAACAAACGCGCTGTTCAATCACCGCGATACCATAACAAAGGTTTACATTGAGGACTACGAGTACCCTTGGGAAATCGTAACCCGTATAGAGGAAATAATAATGGAAATCAGCGCGGCGCTCGACAAAAGCGAGTATTATTCGCCCGAGGCAGGTGTCTGGATTTCAAAGCACGCCAAGATTGCCGAGAGCGCGTATATAGGCGCGCCCGCAATCGTGATGACGGATGCCGAAATAAGGCACTCCGCGTATATACGAAGGGGTGCGCTGATTTGCCCGCAAGCCGTTGTAGGCAACTCCACCGAGGTGAAGAACGCCATTCTCATGGAGGGTGCCGCCGCACCCCACTTCAACTACGTAGGTGACAGCATACTCGGATATAAGGCTCATATCGGCGCGGGAGTTATCTGCTCAAATCTCAGGCTCGATAAATCCGAGATTCTGATACACACGGGTGAAAAAACCGTCCACACGGGTGCTAAAAAGCTCGGTGCAATAATAGGCGACCTTGCCGAGATAGGCTCCGGCTCCGTCCTGAATCCCGGCACGATCATTCTCCCCTCAGCGAAGGTCTATCCGCTGTCATCGGTGCGCGGTGTCATAAAATAAACCGGCATCATTGTACATCCTCGAAGCACAGTATCCCTCCCCGAGGTAGCGTGCTACCGCGCATGCCACGGTGGATGAATTACCCTTCCCCCTTTTGGGAGCGCAGGGTGACGTAGGGCGGGGGTTTATCTCCCGCCGTTTTCTATCGATAACATTTTTTCGGCGGTAGCAAATGGCGAGACACCTGTGAGACACCTGTGAGACACCCGCTACGCTGGGGTGTCAACACATAGCCGGGGTGTCAACGCATCGCTGGGGTGTCAACGCCCGCCCTACGGTTTTTGCGCAGCGACTTCATCTATCTTTGACAGATTTTCCGAGCCTTGCTCGGATTTCATTACGTAAAAAAGCAGAGAGTCACAGCTCTCTGCTTTTCATCATATACGTGCGGCATTAGTTTTTGAATGCTGCCGTACAACCTATTTATCCTTATATTTATCTATCTCGATCAGTATACGGTAAATCTGCTCCTGCTCCGCAGGCGTCTTCGCGGAAATAAGCTCATAGCACTCAAGCGGAACGTTACGCGCATCATCTTCTGCACCAAGCTTTTCAAACAGCTTTGAGAGTGAAACGTTAAGCGCAGACGCTATCTTCTCAACGCTCTCAATAGTGGCGTTTTTCTCGCCGCGCTCTACCTGACCGATATAGGTCGGGTGACACCTCGCCAGCTCCGCAAGCTTTTCCTGACTCAAACCCAAAGCTATTCTATAATTTCTTATTCTCTTCCCCAAAATCTTTGCTATATCACTCATTGCTACACCACCTTTATCCGTTATATATAGTCTATAAATATTCAAGAGCGCTTTCTATAGACTATTGATATTTTTATCGTATGGTGATATACTATAAATATTATTTCGCCATTTTGAGCGCTTATAGTACGAGGTGGTTGTTATGAATGCACTTACCGTTGCCCTATTTGGTCATAGAGAAATCGAAGATTTGCGCCTGCTCGAACACAGGCTCGTTCCGATAGTGAGCGAGCTTTTGCGAGAAAATGCTTACGTCTGCTTTCTTATAGGACGTAACGGAGAGTTCGACGAATATGCCGCATCGGTAATAAAAGGCGTACAAAGACAGCATGGAAAAGAATGCTGCGAGTTAAGCCTTGTGCTTCCGTACAAGGTATCAGACATTCAATACTATGAAAAATACTACGACAGCATCATCATTCCGGAATGCGTATACCGCGCACACCCAAAATCCGCAATAACGTTAAGAAATCGTTGGATGATTGAGCAATCAGATCTTATAATTTTCTACGTACAAAACCAAAGAGGTGGTGCCTACTCATCAATGAGGTACGCCGAGAAATTGAACAAGCAAAGAATAAATTTGTTTTCAAAGGGAGAGTAACCTAACCGGTAGCTTCTTATATACAAAAAATGCTATATATGACACGTCATTTCCGCACAAAAAAAGAGCAAGATTAAAAAGGTATATCCCCTTCCAATCCTGCTCTTTTTTATCATTTTTGTATCAATATGCTAACTTTATTTTACTTTTTAAGGAACAATTTCTCTCTTACCGCCCTGAGGAAGCCCTCGTAGTCTGTTGCAAACAGCTTCTCCGCTCTTGCGTCCTCGTTCAGTATATCGTAGCGGACCGCCCAGCCCGAGAGAGTTGCTTCGGCATCGGTAGCGATAACAAATCCGTCGGCACAGTTATAGATAGGAGAGTTATAATTATTCGCCGCGGCGGGTATATCGGTGACTGTCGAGGGAATGAATATTCCCTTAAGCGACGTGCAGCCCGAGAAGGCGGATATTCCTATTTCCTTGACACCCGTACCTATAATTACTTCTTCTACACTCGTAGCTCCGACAAAGGAGTACGCAGGAATAGAAGGACAGCTGTCCGAGAGGATAACCGTCTTAAGGCTCTTGGGTACAGCCTGCTCGTTTCCGCCGTAGGCAGAAGCGCCGAAGATATAACCGATATACGGGTTAGAGGTGTTTTTCGAGCCGCCGATGAAGGGCAGCTTGATTCTCACAGGACTTGTGCCGCGGAAGGCGCTCTGTCCGATAGCCGTCACGGTATCGGGAACAGCTATATCAGCAAGAGGACAATCCTCGAACGCAAGAGAACCGATAGCCGTAACGCCCTCGCTGATAGTTACAGATTTAAGCGATACGCAGCCTGCAAACGCTCTGTTTCCTATTTTTCTTACGCTCGCAGGAATGTAGACGTATTCTATCCTGGTATTTTTCTCGAACGCGCCTGCGTTAATACCGACAACGCGGTTCTCGACGTTCAGCTCATTCGTATATTTCTCGGGAATGATTACAACGCTTGCAGCGCCGCTATACCCCGAAACAACGTAGCCGCCCATCGCCGAGTTGTAGGTATATTCAAGACCCGTGGTCTTGGAATTGGGGTTGGGATTTATCGTCAGAGTTGCCTTAATATCGGGCTGATAGAGGATATTCCCTCTCATCTCTTCTGCAAGCGAGAAGCGGAAGATAACGGTATGCACGCCGATTGCCGCAGTGCCGTTTCCAATCTCCTCAACTATGATTCCGTCAAGATCGTCGCCCTCACCGAACACAAGCTGAATGCTTCTCTTGCTTCCGGTGTAGATATACGTCGCATCAGCGGCGGACACCGAGAGCCTTCTCGGGTATACCGTAAGGACAGAGGTGAGCGTAACGCTCTCGCCGCCCTTAGTAAGCGTTGCTTCGATCTCATACTCGCCCGCATTCGTCTTAGCTGTATCAGAGTAGGACACACTAACGTCACTGTCCACGCCCCCGACAGCGAGCATATGAGCCTTGCCGTCGTAGGTCGCGCCGAGATCCGCAAGGTAAGCACCTGCAAACGCGCTCGGCCCCTCGACAATCCTAAGCGTTGCCTCCATATCGGGGATCGGCTCATAATTTTTCTCGTCGACCTTCAGCTTAGCCGTGACGGTATATTCACCGACAGCGCTCTTGCCGCCGCCCTCGTACTCTACCGTAACGGGCGCGGGCAGCTCTCCGCCAAGCGTGAGCGAATGCTCCTTACCGTCGTAAATAACGGTCTTTCCGTTAAAGTAGACGCCGTAGACGTCCACGGTAGCGCGCGCTATCTTAATGGTGGCTGTAAGATCCTTACCCTCAAGGTAGGTATCCTTGTAGTAGAACTTTGCCACAACGTTGTGAGTGCCCGCATCGGTAACTCCGTTACCCTCATACTTTACCGTCACGTCAGCGTTCGTTATCTCGCCGACGATCTCGGTGCTGTGCGCCTCTCCGTCATAAACAAGCTCCTTTGAGGGGAGTGTAATACCGATAAGGCTTATCGTAGGTATTTTTTCCTCTTCCCCGTCACCTTCTTCCTTCTCCTCCTCGTCGCCCGGCTCCTCGATCTCTTCATCGGGCTTCTCGCCGAAGAGCATATCGCATGAGCATAAACCAAGCGTGAGTGAAAATACAAGAATAAGAAGAAGGAGGGATATAAGCTTTTTCATTTTCTCTCCATTTAATTACTAGCGGGGCTGCCAGATTTAGGGGAGAAGCGCCGTTTCTCAAGGCGATAGGCGTACAAAAGGTATGCCGAGCCTTGAGAACGGCGGTAGAAAAGTCCACCAAACGGAGAAATCCGCAGGATTTCAACCTTAGCTCCTGTCGCATACTTGCATTAAAGCTTTGGAAATGCATTTGGACTTTTTGGTCTCACCAAATATGACAGCCCCTACTGTTAGTTAGAATTTTTAATAGTCAGATAATCCTCGTAGGATACTCCAAGCACGATGCTCGCACTCTTACCCTCGGCAACGAGGCTCCATACAGCACCGTAGCCGGTGGTGGGAAGAACTCTTACCTCAAGGTAGATTGTGAACTCGCTGTCACAGTCGAAGAAGGGAGAATTGTAGTAGTTAGCCGCAGCGGGGATATCGGTTACGTTCTTGGGAATGTAGATCGACTTCAGCGACTCACACTTCTCGAACGCGGATATACCGATCTCGGTAACGCCGCTGCCTATAACAACCTCCTCAAGGCTTACACAGCCGCGGAAGGAGTAAGCAGGGATAACCTTGCACGCATCGGAGAGGGTAACCTTCTTAAGAGTTACGGGAACGTAGTACTCGTTAGCACCGTATGCAGATGCGCCGAAGATGTATCCGAGGTACTTGTTCGAGCTTACCGTGCTACCGCCGATGAAGGGCAGCTTGATTTCCTCAAGCTCGGTGCCGCGGAACGCGCCCTGAGCGATAGCCACTACGCTATCGGGAACGATAACTCTCTTAACGGTCTTATTATCTCTGAATGCAGTTGCCGCGATAGCCTTGACAGCCTTGCCATCGTAGGTCGAAGGAATAACGACTGTAAGAGCCGTGCCCTCGTATCCGATTACGGCAACTCCGCCGCTGACGTCACCGAAGATAAGACCCTCGGTCGCATAATCGCTTGCATAAGAATTGACAGTAAGTCTCACGTTAACGTCCTCTCCCAGATCATACAGCTCTGCAATAGCGGGATCAGCCTTATATCTGAAGGTGAACTTATATACGCCGGGCATATAAGCCGCCTCGCCTATACGGATAATCTCGATGCCCTCGGGAAGCTCTACCGTGGGGATAAGGATCTCGTGCAGATTGCCGTCGAAGGGAACGGTGAGATCCTCAACGACTATCACGGGAAGCTTAATAGGCTCGACGGTGTAGGTAGCCTTCATGCTCGCATACTCAACGAGAACGCCGTCGGGACCGAAGAACTTAGCGGTTACGGTGTAGGTTCCGGGTACGCTCTTTCCGTTCTCGCCCTTATATACAACGGTGTATCCCTCGGGAAGCTCACCCTCGATGAAGATGGACTTGGGAGCTCCGTCAGCGATGAAGGTCGCGCCCTCGAAAACGATATGGCTGAGCAGGGGATCGGGATGCTCGATGGTGAGTATCGCGGTCTTATCAGCGCCCTCGATGTACTCGCCGTCTATATAGAACTTAGCAACAACGGTATGAACACCTATCTCGGTCTGCTCGTTACCCTCGTACGTAACGGTGACGCCGTACGCGAGAGGTGCGCCGCTGACGTAGATGCTGTGCTTCTGTCCGTTGCAGATAACGGTAGTGTCCTCAAAGAGAACTCCGAAGAGATCCTCGGGCTTAGGCTCGATGACGATAGTAGCCGTCATATCGGGAATTGCGTTGTAGTTATCGGGATCAGCAACCTCGAAGCTTGCGGTTACGGTATAGCTACCGGTGCCGCTCTGACCGTTGCCTGCGTAGCTTACGCTGACACCCTTGGGCAGCTTGCCCGAGATGAAGATGCTGTAAGCCTCGCCGCTGCGCACGAAATATCCGTCCTCGAAGGAGATAGCGGACATATCGTAGGTAGCCTTGTTAATAGTCATCGTAGCACCGAGATCCGCGTCCTCGATGTAGGTGCCGTAATTGTAGAACTTAGCAATAACGGTATATACGCCCGCAGCCTTCTCTACGTTACCGAAATAGCGAACCTCAATGCCCTCGGGAAGAGTGCCGCTTATTGCAAGACCGTGGTTAAGTCCGTCGTAGGTGAAGCTGCCGCTCTCAAGGCTGATGCCCGTGAGATCGACGTTACCGCGCACTATGCTGAGCTTAGCCGTAATATCGGGGATAGCCTCGTAATGCTCGGTGTCAGCTACGGTAAATCTCGCGATAACGGTGTACTCGCCTGCAGCTACCTGCCCGTTACCGATATATTCAACGGTAACACCCGCGGGAAGCGTGCCCTCGATGAAAACAGACTTAGCCTCGCCGTCGTACTCGAAGCTCTTGCCCTCGAACCTGATGCCCGACATATTTACGATATTCTTGGTGATCTTAAGAGTAGCGGAAAGATCTGCTCCGTCAACGTAAACGCCGTGGTAGTAAAGCTTAGCGGTTACGGTATACGTGCCAACCTCGGTCTGAGCGTTGCCGACGTACTCTACGGTAATGCCATCGGGAAGAGTGCCCGCCACGGCAAGGCTGTGTGCCTCTCCGTCGTAAAGGACGGTGTCAGCGCCGAGAGTAATACCCGAGAGGTCGGATATGTAGCTGAGGATCTTAAGGGTAGCCTGCATATCTGCGGGTGCGACGTAGTTCTTGCCCGCATCAAGCTTAGCGGTTACGGTGTAGGTACCGGGAAGGGTCTGAGCGTTGTTAACGTACTCTACGGTAACGAAATCGGGGAGAGTGCCATCGATCGCCAGCGAGTGTGCCTCGCCGTTAAAGATAACGGTCGCACCCTCGAAGCTGATGCCCGAGAGATCAACGACAGCCTTCTCAATCACGAGCTTAGCTCTCATGCTCTTCTCGGTAAGCTCCACGCCATCGTAGAAGAAGTCAGCCTCTACGATATAGCTGCCTGCATCGGTCTTGCCGTTATTGGTGTACTCTACGGTAACGCCCTCGGGAAGAGTGCCCGATATAGAAAGGCTCTTTTCCTCGCCGTCATAGGTGTAGGTTGCACCCTCGAAGCTGATGCCAGAGAGATCAACCGGAGGCTCGCTCTCGGAAGCCTCGGTGATAGTAAGGATAGCCTGCATATCCTCAATGGGATAGTAGTTTTCATTCTCTATAACAAAGCTTGCGGTAACGGTATACTCGCCAACCTCGACCATGCCGTTGCCTTCATACTCAACGGTGATGCCGCTCGGCAGATTACCGAACACGGAGAGGCTCTTGGGTGTGCCGTCGTACTCGAAGCTTGTGCTGGGGAAGGACAAGCCCTCTGCAATAGCAGTCGAGGAAGCCTTATTGATTCTGAGGGTAGCGACCCTGTCGTAGCCCTCCATAAGCTCGCCCTCGTAGTAGAATCTTACTACTACGGTGTGATCGCCGGCATTAACCTTGCCGTTACCGACGTACTCGGTGCTGACGCCTGCGGGCAGAGTGCCCGATATAGCGATATTCTTAGCTGTGCCGTCGTAGGTGAATGTAGCGCCCTCGAAGCTGATGCCCGAGAGTGCGGGATACTGAGGACCCTCCTCCTCGCCGCCGACAAGACCCCGAAGCTGGTCGCATGAGGCGAGCGAGATAACGAGCGTTACAAGCAAAAGCGCCGTCAGGAGGCCGTATAATATTTTCCTTTTCATATCTGTGGTCTCCCTTCTTACTCAGCGGTAACTTCCATCTGGAACAGAGGCATCGGGATACCCGAGTCGTTGGTGAGGTTGCCCTGAGTCATGGTTCTGATAGCATCGGTGGAGTCGATGTTTATCTCATAAGCGATTCCTGTAAGAGCATCGGTTACGGTAGCAACGGTGCTGCCCTTTGACGTTCCGGAATAATTTGCTCCGCTAACCTCAATCACCGTTCCGTCACGAAGCTCTATCTGTATTCTTCCGTTACCGTATCTGAGACCGGTAGCGGTTATACCGCTTGCGGAAAGGATAAGCTTATTGCCGTCAATGGCGGCGGTAGCCGTCTTCCAGGTGATTCCATCCGTAAGCTCAAAGCCTACGACCTCGTCTCCGTAGAGGAGCTTAAGCTCGGTATCGAAGGTCACGATAACGCTTCCGTCAGCCCCTCTGACAGCGGATATGGGCATGGGATTGGAAACGACGGCACCGGTATCGATACCATACTCGTTAGCAAGGATCATATCAGCTGTTCTCAGACCTACGGGAGACTTTCTCGCAGGGTGAATGAATGCACCACCGGTAAGGTCGCTCGAGGAGAACGCCATACCGTCCACGCCGAGCGATACGAGATAGGTCTCGTCAAGCTTGTTGCAGAAATCAAACTGAGTATACTTGAAGTTAAGAAGGTTGTTAAGCTTTGCTCCGTCAGCCGTATCACTGCGGGAATAGGGAGCGAGCTGCATTACGTAGAAGGGTAAGCCACTCTCGTTACCATTGTTGAAGGCGCGACGGAATATGCTCTGCAGAGCTACGAAATACTGCTCGTAGGTCGAAGGACCGGTATAAGTAGTAGTAATATCTCCACAGCCCTGATACCACATAACGCCCGCGGTAGTAAAGCCCTCGAGAGAATATACGTGGCGGTTGTAGATACAAGTACCCAGGTTGCCGTTACCGTGAGGGTCGCCGGGAAGAGCAAGGTCGGGATCTGCTACGTATTCTTCATATTTAGCAAGCAGATCGGGATACAGAGTGGCGAGATGCTCACGATCCATCCATGTAGTGATCTTAGTCTTACCCTGTGCAAGGGTGAGCACACCTACGGGAACGTCGGAACCAAGCTCTGCCGCAAGCTTAATAGCCGCAGGATATGCGATAGCGGAGATAACCTGAGCGTCATCAACGTTGGAGGACGTAACCTTTCTCCACACGCCGTTGCTGTTAAGGTCGGGATAACGGCTGTAGCCGGTCGAGGTGAATGCGCGTATCGACACGGTATCCGCAAGAGCCTTGTACTCAGCCAGATCTTCAAGATTATTTGTGTAGAGCGAGGCGTTCGACTGCCCAGCCATGATCCAGATCTCACCGATGTTAACGTCGGTTATGGTCTTATCTACACCATCGGAAACCTCGTTGCCCGCAGCGTCAAGCTGGTCGATGGTAATTGTCTGATTGAAGGCGGCAGCCATAGGCTCGAAGGTAGCCTTCCATCTGTAGTAGGTCTCGCCCGCATAGCTGGGTGCAAGAACAGAGTTGTCGATAGGCTCTGCATCGACGCTGACGGTCTTGGTAACCTCACCGATAGTAACTCTTATCTGCGCGTTCGCGGTAAGACAATAGCCGTATACGTTGATGGGCTTGTTTCTCTGGAGCATCATGCCGTTTGAAAATACGTTAGGCATTTGGATCGTGTGGCCCGTAGCAAGAACCTCGTAGATGCCGAGAGAATTCTTTACCACATTAGCGCCGGACTTGAATACAAGACCGCTCTGAAGCTCGTAGACACCAACGTTGATGGTGGTAGTACCGGGATAGAAGTACGCGGTCACGCTCTCCTTACAGATAGTTCCGGTTGCTACGGATATATTCGAGTCGTGAACGTACACGTTCGCGTTGCACGCATCGTCGATATCAACGGGAACGTCGCCCTCGAATATAGCGCTCTCAGAGGTAACGTCAACTCCGCTAAGATAAACCTCGGTGCCGTCAGCCGCATAAATTGCGGTAGCGGTAGCGGTGAGCTTACCTGACGAGATGCGGAGCGTAGTTCCGCTACCCTCAACCTTAACGGTGGCAGCGCCGCTGCCAGCGAGGGTAAATCCGCCGAGATTGATCTCAACCTCAGTCTTGTTATTTCCCGCGATGCTCACGGGGTCGGATACCGCAGCGTCCTTCGCAAGGGTAAGAACGTACTTGGTCTCCGCCGTGGGTGCAAGGCTCGAAAGCTTTGCCGCAAGGGTGGCAAGCGTACCGCTCTCCGAGCCGCTGAGGCTCTCGCCGACGTAGGTGTCGAGCGTTGCCTCTGCATCCGTGGATGCAGCCGATGCTCCCTCTGCAGTCGCAGCAAGGATAAAGACAGAGAGTGCCGTCATAAGTATCACCGCAACGAGTAACAGAGGAATCGCGATTTTCACACTTTTCTTCATATTTCGTTTCCTTTCTTGAAATGGAAATTTTATTTTCTAAATAATAATTGATATCGTGCGTATGAATATTTTACCACACACTCGCGCCCATTTCAATCCCGAGCGCGCTAATTTCGGGCGCACGACAAGTAGAAATTTCAGCGCCGCTTTTGTATATTTTGGCTAAAAGCCACCCCGAGCCCCCTACTACCTTCCCAAAAAGGGAAGGTCAAGTCCGTGCCGCAGCTAAAAATCGAAGCGGCGTTTTGGTATAACCAAAAATGCAAATAGTACGCTGTGATTGTAGGTCGGGGGGTGTTGACACTCTAACGCAGTGAGCGTCTCACCATTTGCTCCCGCCGCGCATCTCATCAACGCACAGCGTTGTATATCATTGGCGCAAAGCGCCGCATGCCATCAGCCGCAGACTGCATCTCATTACGGCACCGCCGTGTATAAAGTGGGGATTTTCACCTGCAAAGTCGCTGAAATAACGAAAATTCGCCAAGCAAAATCCCGAGTAGCGCCCATTTACCACCCAATTTCATATAACAAAAGCAAAAAAGAGCCTCACAAAGAAGCTCTTTCAATATCCGTTTATCAAAGATTCAGTAGCGAGCGGGGCGAGATGCGCGCATCGCAACCGTTCTTTCTCGCAAGGCGGTGTGACGCCCTCATTCGTCACCCGTCGCTCGATAGAAAAGTGGGGAATTTGCCCGATTATAATCATTATTTTTCCGTAATATGGGGATTGTATCCCGATAAACTCGGTGAAAATAGTCGTAAGGTGTGGAATCTACTCCGTATCAGAACCCTTTTCGCGCTCTACCTCACCGTAGAGTATTTCAACAAAGCGCGCGGCAAGCTCGCTCCTGTATTTCGTCCTGTCGGTGTAGACGTATATATCGCGCCAAAAGTCTCCGCAGGACACGAGCCGCACCCCGTCCGAGAACTGACCGCGCCAGGATATCTCGGGCACAACGGCTATTCCAAGCCCCATCTCGACCCCTTGCCTGAAATAGAAGGGATCGTCGGTTTTCAGGGTAACCGTCGGCTCAAAGCCGCCCTCACGGTATATATCCGCCGCAGGCTCGGCAAGAGATGAAAGCTCGCTCATAGCTATGAAGCTCTCCCCCGCTAGCTCTCGCGGCTCGATCAGATCCCTACTCGCAAGCCGATGCCCGCTCGGCAACGCAAGAAGAATTCTCTCGGTCATAAGCAGACGGCGCTTGTACCTTTCATACCCCTCGCCCTCGCCCGCTACTATAACGTCATAATCACGTAGCGTAGGGTCAGCAAAGGTATCCATCTCCACCTTCACTCCGAGTACCTCGCGCCGCAAAAGCTCAATAGCACGCATCACGATACGCCTGTTACAGTTCACGCAAAGTCTGAGGCGCGTCTCCTCATACCCCACGGTTGCCGCCTCCGCGGCGTCGGAAAGCAGCCCGAGTGCCTCAGATACCTTCTCATAAAACGCCCGTCCGCGCCCGTTCAGCTCAATTCGGTTAGCATACCTTGTAAATAACGCCGCGCCAAGCTCACCCTCAAGCCGCTTTATGCTCTGCGATATATCCGAGGGCGGTACGCCAAACTTCCTCGCCGTCAAGGAAAAGCTCTCGCACAGTGCCGCCTCGCAAAAGTATTTAAGCTGTAAAATTTCCATATTAATCTCCATTCAGTAAATCATTGTAGTCATATTACGCTTTATTCACCCAAAACGGTAGCATTTATCGCGCCTCACCGAAGTAATCAACCGTTCGGTTTAACGTTACATTCGAGGGGTATTCAGCGTACTCTTAAACATATTCTATCACATTTCAGCATCACTTTCAAGTTATACCACTGAATATAATTTCATTCTTTACCTTTTATGCGTTGCGTGATAGCATATAGATGTAAAAACAAAAAAAGGAGTCCGATATGGAAAAGCATAGAATAGCGGTTATCGCCGGTGACGGCATAGGCCCTGAGGTTATATCCGAGGGCATGAAGGTATTAAAGAAGGTTGCCGAGCTTGACGGCGGCTTTGAGTTCGACTTCACCGAATACCCCTGGGGCTGTCAGTACTATCTTGAAAACGGAAGAATGATGCCCGAGGACGGCATAGATCAGCTCTCGAAGTACGACGCAATCCTCCTCGGTGCTGTCGGCTACCCAGGTGTTCCCGATCATATATCTCTGTGGGATCTGCTTCTCATCATACGCAAGAGCTTCGATCAGTACGTAAACCTCAGACCCGTAAAGCTGCTCCGCGGCGCACCCTGCCCCCTCGCAGGTGTAAAGCGCGAGGATATCGACATGACCTTCGTTCGCGAGAACAGCGAGGGAGAATACGCGGGCAGCGGAGCCTGGCTCTACCGCGGTCAACCGAACGAGGTGGTAATACAAAACGGCGTCTTCTCGCGCCACGGCTGTGAGAGAATAATCCGCTACGCATACGAGCTGGCACGCAAGGAGGGCAAGACCCTCACCAGCATCTCCAAGGGCAACGCACTCAACTACTCAATGGTATTCTGGGATCAGATATTCAAGGAGGTCGGCGAGGAATACCCCGACGTCAAGACCTACTCCTACCTCGTAGATGCGGCGAGCATGTTTATGGTGAAGGACCCCGGAAGATTTGAAATAGTAGTAACGTCCAACCTGTTCGGTGACATTCTTACCGACCTCGGCGCGGCTATCTCGGGCGGCATGGGACTTGCCGCAGGCGCAAACCTCAACCCCGAGCGCAAGTATCCCTCTATGTTTGAGCCTATCCACGGCTCTGCCCCCGATATCGCAGGAGAAGGAAAGGCGAACCCCCTCGCCACCGTCTGGTCGGCAAGCCAGATGCTCGAGTTCTTCGGGCACAAGGAGTGGGCAGACAGACTCATCGACATAATTGAGGAGCTTATGGTAGAGGGCAAGACGCTCACCCCCGATATGGGCGGCAGCTCTAAGACAAGTGAGGTCGGCGACGCAGTAGTTGCAAAACTCGAGCAATACAAATAAGACTAAGACACAGCAAAATCCGTCCGTTTGTCAAATAAAGTTTACAAAAAAGAGTGAGACGCACAAGGCATTTCACTCTTTTTTGTTTTCACGTTTCGGCAAAGCCGAAACATATCGCTTTCTCCAACAAGAGAAAATATCGCTTGCCGAATGGCAAATATCACTATCTCGCCCGCGAGATAATAGACGCTCGTTCCTCGCTATTCCGTCGCTTCGCTCCTTACGCTACTCTGTGCCCCGTGGGCATAGAGTAATTTAGTAGTTCTCCTTGCGAACCTCGAAGAAGCTCTGGGGATGTGCGCATACAGGGCATACTGCGGGTGCCTTAAGTCCCATTACGAGATGACCTCCAGCCTTCCCTTGCGAGGGAATGGGGACCGCGCCACGTCGCGGTGGATGAGTAGTTGGCAAGACCTACGAATCAGGCGAAAACGAGCGCACCATCTTATAAAATAAGAAACAGCAGAGGATAGCATGATGCTCTTAACGGAGAATTTGAAAACTACCACTAAGTGCGAGCATCGCATTTGACTGGACAAACGCAGAATGGGCTAAGCCCAAACCCTTGTAACGACAGAAAGAGGAAACAAATCCGTTTCATAGCCGAAATGTTTCCTCTTTTTTCTGCTCGTTTTAGTTTAGAGTTATGAGGCTCGTTTTTCTCGCCGTTATGGATTTGCTGCGCAAATGTTATGATATGATTGCCCAATGAACCTTAAACTTGGCGGAGCCAATCATAATAATGCGAAGCATTTCATAACTCATAACTTGCCCGCAAGGGCAATCATAACTTAGCGTGATGTCCGTTAAGGACATCACGCTATCTCTCCCCTGCTGCTTTACTCGCACCCCATGCGAAATTATTGAATCAATAATTCTCCTTGCGAACCTCGAAGAAGCTCTGGGGATGTGCGCATACAGGGCATACTG